>NZ_CAJODG010000062.1 GCF_905233635.1 Selenomonas sp. AE3005
AGCATATCTCCCACCTCGTTGCGAAGCGAAGCTAGTCCTTTAGGGAAACGCCAAGAGGAAGTTTTGCCTATGGCAAAACTGGAACAACGGCGTTATAATCAAGCCTTGCATATAATGAACAGAATGATTATAATATTGATTAGAAAGAGGTGATGTACATGTTCCCCAAAGAAAATGAACATACCGAATACAAACGTGAGCTTACTGACAACATAAAGAAAGAAGTCATTGCTTTTGCCAATACTAACGGCGGTTCTATCTATATCGGCATTGCAGATGATGGCACCGTCATTGGTGTCAGCGACTCAGACCAGACCATGCTGCGCCTGGCCAGTATGCTGCGTGATTCTATTCACCCGGACATTATGATGTTCACCGATATGCGTGTTGAACAGATTGAACAGCATGACGTTATTCACCTGACCGTTGCCAGCGGCACCAACAAGCCTTATTACCTTATCAGTAAAGGCCTCAAACCCTCCGGCGTGTATGTGCGTCAGGGCAGTGCCTCCGTCCCGGCCTCACCGGAACAGATTCGCCAGCTGATAAAGACCGCCGATGGTGACGTAATGGAAGATAATATTTCGCTCAATCAGGAACTAACCTTCCAAAAAACCACCGCCATTTTTGCGGCCAAAGGCTTGCAATTAGCCAACGAACAAAAATTTTCCCTCGGCCTGCAGCGTCATGATGGTGTGTATACCAATCTGGGGCTGCTGCTTTCCGACCAATGCCCTTTTACCATCAAAACCGCCGTCTTTAATGGCACCAATCAGAAAAATTTTCAGGACCGCCGCGAATTTTCCGGCCCCCTGTTCAGTCAGCTGGAGGACTGCTATGCTTACCTGCAGCTCAACAATCCGACCACGGCCGAATTTTCCGGGCTATATCGCAATGACTTCAAAGCCTACCCTGACGACGCCCTGCGTGAGGCACTTTTAAACTGTATTATTCATCGTGATTATGCTTTCAGCAGCAGTATCCTGATTAGTATTTATGACAACCGCATGGAATTTACCTCTATCGGCGGTCTTATGCCCGGTCTGGAAAAAGCCGACATCATGCTGGGTATCAGCCTCTGCCGCAATCCCAAACTGGCTAATATCTTTTACCGGCTCGAGCTCATCGAGGCCTACGGCACAGGCCTGCCCAAAATAAAGAACGCCTACTCTCTGAACGCTGACCAGCCGGATTTTCTCACGGCACCCCACGTGTTTAAAGTCATTCTCCCCAGGCTGGAAAAAGGGCCGCTCTATGTAAAAGACACTCCCATATCCCCGGAAGAACAAACCTTAAAATTTATCCAAGCGCAAAAAACTGTCACGCGCAAAGACGTCGAGGAACTGCTCTGTACCAGCACCTCCACCGCCACCCGTGTACTGCTGACCTTGATAAACCAGGGCCATATCCACCGCACCGGGCGTGGCAAGCAGACAAAATACATATTTAACGGCTGACAGGCCTTGCAGCACAGCGGCCAAACGACATTGCACGCAGCTGGCGGCCAATCGTAAGTGCAGATTCTGCCTTGGCACAGCAGAATCATATTTCCCCACAATAAAAGCAGCTAGAAAAGTCAGCTGCTGCCATAGCAGGTTTTGACTTTTTTAGCTGCAATATCGGCAAAAATATGCAGTTTATAACGCCGTTGTTCCAGTTTTGCCGCAGGCAAAACTTCCTCTTGGCGTTTCCCTAAAGGACTAGCTTCGCTTCGCAACGAGGCGGGAGATATATGCTCACCGCCTGTTAGTAAATTAGGAACTCGCCACCTATAGAGGTGGGAGACATCTTCTTCCGAGTTATTAAATATCCATTGACGTGATATTCTCCGCTTTCATGAAGGCGGAGATTTTTTTCACGCCGTCCATAACTTCGGCATAGTTTTCCGGCGTCAGGGACTGGGGGCCGTCGGAAAGGGCCTTGGCCGGGTTGGGGTGAACTTCCATCATCAGGCCGTCCGCACCGGCAGCGATGGCGGCAAAAGCCATGGGCTTAACCATGCGCCATTTGCCCGTTCCATGGCTCGGGTCCACAATAATCGGCAGGTGGGACAGGTGTTTTACCGCTGCCACGGCGCTCAAATCGAGGGTATTGCGCGTGTAGGTTTCATAGGTGCGGATACCGCGCTCACACAGCACCACATTGGGATTGCCGGCATTCATTATGTACTCGGCCGCGTTGAGCCATTCATCAATGGTTGCTGCCAGACCGCGCTTTAACAGTACCGGCTTGCCGCATTTGCCGACTTCTTTGAGCAGGCCAAAGTTCTGCATATTACGGGCACCAATCTGGAGCATATCCGCATACTCCACCACCCGGTCAATGGCCTCAACCGTCGTGACCTCCGTAACCACGCGCAGGCCTGTACGCTCACGAGCCTCGGCCAGGAATTTAAGGCCTTCCACTTCGAGCCCCTGGAAAGCATACGGGGAAGTACGCGGTTTGTACGCACCGCCGCGCAGGAACTGGGCACCGGCCTTTTTCACGATATCAGCAGCCTCAAACAGCTGTTCCTTGGATTCCACGGCACAGGGCCCGGCCATGACCACCGGCGTGCCATCACCGATTTTTACACCAGCCACGTCGATAACGCTGTTTGCCGGGTGGAACTCACGGCTGGCCAGCTTGTAGCTCTTGGAAATCTCCACGCTCTTTTCCACACCGGGCAGGGCGTCAATCGGCATAGACGCCAGTTTGGTCTTATCGCCGATAACGCCGACGATTTTCTGCTGGCTGCCCTCCATCACCTTGGCCTGCAGGCCGGCACTTTCGATAGCACTAATAACACCGTTAATATCTTCCGCCGTTGCGTCCAGATTCATAATAATAACCATAAGTATATATCCCCCTATATAAATTCTGTTTATTTAACCGTCAACACCGGGAACGTCCCGAGATTTCTGAGCCAGATACTTTTTTCCTGCACGGCCTGCAGCGACTCTGCCAGCTGCGGCGAATCCACGTACTCCAGGTCAAAGAAGAAAATATACGCGCCAAGTTCTGTTCTGGCCGGCCGCGACTCAATCCGCGTCATGTTGATACCGCGCTGGGCAAATTCTTTCAAGACGTCATAGAGCGCACCGGCCTTGGCACCATCTATCTGGCAAATGACCAACACTTTTTCCTGCGGTAAATATCGCATATTCCCCCGTCCTACATGGAAAAAGCGCGTGCAATTGGCGGCGCTGTCCTGTATCTCCGCCGCTACCGGCACCAGCCCCAAAAGCTCCCCGGCTCTGGCCGTCGCAATGGCAGCACTGCCCGAATCAACCGGAGCCTCAGCCACGATTTCCGCCGCCCGGGCCGTACTGGACACCTTGATGAGTTCCGCCTGAGGATAATGACGCTGCAAAAAATCCCGGCACTGGGAAATGGGCTGGGCATGGGAGTAAATCCGCTTAATCTCCCCCTGCCGCCGCGCCAGCAGCTGATTATGAACCGGCCAGATAAGCTCGCGCCAGACCGTCAGGCCATCACATCTGGCCAGTGTATCCAAAGTGATGTTGATAGCCCCCTCCAGGGAATTTTCCACCGGCACCAGCGCCGAATCCACCTCTCCGGCCTCCACAGCCTGCAGGCAGTCATATATGTCACTGTAAAGCACCAGCCGGTAGTCCTCACCGCACTGCCGCGTAAGATAAACCGCCGCCGCCTCACTATGCGTCCCCGCCGGTCCCAAAACCCCCATTGTCTTTGCCATGCGCTCCACCTGTCCTTCTCAAATTGTTATCATCATAGCATAATTGATAACAATTAACAAGTATTTTTATGTAAAAGTTACATTTTGTTTTTTTGACGCATACATCGATACTTAATTTTAATACCGCATCAGTATAAGCAGCACTTGCCAATTGCAGTTTATTGGTTTGTTCTCACTTAATTTATCTCGTTCATACGATGCACGGGGTTCACGGGGAGTAATTTTTCTGTTTCCGCTAAACGACCCGCCCTGATAATTTCAGCTGTCCAGTTACCTGCGCCGGGCAGGCCAACGGCGTGATACCTACGACGTGCCGGCCTTCGCTGGCGCTCAGGCAGTCGCTCCAGACAGAAAAACCACTCCCCGTTCGCCCCAAGCCACGGATTGTACATTTGCTGCGAACCGTCCCCTGCTCGTAACAAGTACATCGATGTAATTGCTTGCTTACCGCTGAAACCAAGCGGTTTGATACACATATTTGCTCAGGTGGAGGTGGGGATGCTTTTTCGCAGCGGAACGACTGCCCGAACAAAGTGAGGGCTGGCCCACAAACAGCATTAACGTAAAGCTGAGGTGAAAGACGCGCCGTTGGCCTGCCCGGCGCAAGGTCACTATAAGCCACTATTTACCTAGTGGGTCATTCAGTGCAGCGGAGAAAAAGTATTCCCACCTCCGCCCACTGAGCTGTAACGAATTGTATTTAAGCACACATCGGCAAACTGCAATAAAATCCGTTGACTAAGCAACGGATTTTCTATCAATATATTTATTCTTCCAAATCAGCCCGCAGTTTCAACAAATCAGGACACAAATCCCCAATAGAGCTCGACAAATCCTCCTGCGGTTCCAAAATATCCAACACCGGCTGCATCGTCTGCCGGAACTTGGCATCGTCCTGCATCAGCACGAGAATAGCACTCGTATTGATAGCGTCCGCCAAGGCCGTGTGCTGCGTACCCTCAAATTTATGGTCCATAGCCCCCAAGGCATGTTTCAAGGCCAGACTGTTGTGCAGCCCCAGCCGGTCATCGAACTCCTGCTGCAAATCCACCCAGCGGCTGTCCAGCCATTCCACATCGAACTCCGGCAGCTTGAAACGGCATTCCTTTTTCAGCTGCTTGATATCAGACATGCTCCAGGAATAAATCTTTGTTTCTGCCGCACCAATCCAGTCCACAAATTTTTGAAAAGCCTCGGCATAATGCCCCTGCCCGTCCACCATGCTCTGGGTTATGCTGGTCAGGTTCGTTATGTGTTTCTTAATCTTGCCATACTCCGGCTCCACATAGCACTGGAACTCCGCCTCCTGCTGGAAATTCTCGTCCAGCCGTACGGCACCAAACTCAATGACTTCCTCATTCAGACGCCGCCGCACATCGCGAAACTCCCTGTCCACCGGATTCATTTCCAAATCTATTACCACGTACTTCATCGGCCTATCCCTGCGCTTTCTACATTATCATATATAATAATATTCTACTGAAAAGCCGTTTTTCCTTCAAGCGCGCAAAGGAATAAGACAAGTTCCGCCGCCTTTTCCACAGCCGCGAGGGGATAACAGGCAACGTCCGGCACCTGCAGCGGTTCACTGGCAAAAAGTACGGCCGTGGCTGCGTCAATGGCTGGCTTACCCAGACCGCGCCACAAGGAGATTTTAGGACTGACGCCATGGCTGTGGCTTTCGATAAAGACCATATCCACATTTTCCAGCCGCGCCGCAATTTCCACGAGGCCGGGCCGCACAGCCGTCCGCTGCTCGATAAAATACCCGTCCGGCGAAACGAGCGCCACCCCCTGCGCCCCGGCCGCCTTAAAACGATAGCTGTCCTTACCGGCCTCATCGAGTTCATAACCGTGACTGTCACTTTTCACCACTCCGGCGCGCACGCCCTTAGCCTGCAGCAGGGGTATCAGGCGTTCGATAAAGGTGGTCTTGCCCGTTCCCGACACCGGTGCCGTCACCGTCACCACGGGCACCGGCCGCCCCGCATTGGCCCAGCGCCCCTGCAGCAGTCGCCAGTCCGCCGGCGTATTGAGATTGAAAAAAGCCGCCGCAGCCGGCAGCGTCACCCATCGGCAGGGCACCTGCGCCAGTACAGCGCCCACCTTGTACAGTCCGCTGTTTAACGCCGCCTCCACCTGCGGCAGGATCGCGCGCCTGTATAATCCGGCCAAAGGCTGACGCCGTCCTCCCACCACAGGAATGACCGCCAGTTCCGCACCAGTCTGCCCTAAAAGAGGCACGGCCGCCGCAAAATCCCACAGCGGCATATCCGCAGCCAACACCAGAGCATACTCTGCCGTCATGGCCCTAAGCCCCGAACGCAGCCCTGCCAGCGGCCCCCTGCCGCCAACTTCGTCCGGCAGAAACCTTGCCCCGTACTTTACCGCCAAAGCCACACAAGCCTCCACGTCCCGGCCGCCGCACAGGAAAATCTCCCTAAAATCCCGCGCCGCCGCCTTTTGCAGCAGTCTTTCCAACAAGCTGACTCCGTCATATTCCAAAAACAGCTTATCCTGCCCCAGCCGCGAACTCTGCCCCCCGGCCATTATCAGCAAGGCACTATCCGCAAAATCCATGCCCCCACCTCCTTCCGATATTATAACGCCGTTGTTCCAGTTTTGCCAAAGGCAAAACTTCCTTTTGGCGTTTCAACGAGGAGAAGATATATACACTTACCGCCTGTTAATAACTAAAAAACTAGCCACCTATCACGGATGGAGACATCTTCTTCCGAGTTATACCCTACACCCCCAAAACTTGTATACCTTGCCCCGGCAACACACTGACAACTTGCAAATTGCAGTTTGACGGTCAGTGCCTGTTTTATTTTATTTGTCACAAATCAATGGGGTGGAGGTGGTAATTGTACAGGACGTTGCTGGGGGTGAACGGGGGAGTGATTTTTCTGCGGGGAGCGACTGCCGGAGCGCAGCGATGGCCGGCACACTGTAGTCCATCGCCAAGCAAATACGCTGAAAGGAGCGCCGTTGGCCTGCCCGGCGCAGGTTACTGAACAGTTATATTTAGCGAGGTGTGTCGTTTAGCGGAGGCAGAAAAATTACTCCCCCGTGAACCCCGGGCAAGCATGAGCAAAATTCCTTTAACTATTTATTTGCTTATAATATGTGAAAGTGAAAATAAGAACAATTTCCCCAGCTAATGCTATTTTTTTTTAAGAACACTACACTTTTTCGCTTTTCGCCGATATAAAGAACAGAAAGTAAAAAACATGACAAAATAACAAGGGGGAAATAACAATGAAAGCACGTATTATGATTTTAGTAACGGTACTGATGATGGGACTCTCCAGCCTGGCACTGGCTCATTGCACCGGTGGCAGCATTCAGGGAATCCGCAGCACCTCTGATGGTTGGAAAGTTATGATTTACACCAGTGAAGGTTACTCCGTTGCCTCCATACATACCTATTGCCCTGACTATCCGCTGCGTCAAGGCAACATCATCGAAGCCAACTGCGGATATCTCACCGACATTGGCCAGGTATCCATTCACGACTTGGCCACGGGTTACAGCGGGACTATCCTCTCCATTGAAGGTTTCCATCTCTCCGGTGCCGATGCCCGGACCTGGCTGAACAATGGCGGACAATTCCTGGATTAAATAAATAATAAACAACCGCAGGGGAACGCGCCTCCTGCGGTTGTCTTTTTATGTCGTTTTTCTGTTTTACCGGCCGCATTCGCCGGCCTCACCACGCAGAATATCGATACCATGCTTAAGCGGCGGCAGAATAAAGCCCAGACACTCTGTCACAGCTTTTTTACTGCCGGGCAGGTTCACAATCAGGCTGCGGCGGCAGATACCGGCCTGCGCACGGCTGAGCATGGCCCGGTCCGTTATCTTCAGCGACAGGGCGCGCATAGCCTCGGGAATGCCGGGGGCCAGCCGTTCACAGACAGCCAGCGTCGCCTCGGGGGTGATATCCCGTGGGGAAAAGCCCGTGCCGCCGGTGGTGGCTATCAGCGCCACGCCGCGTTCTGCCAGTTCGGTCATTTTGGCCGCCAGCTGCTCCTGTTCATCGGGCAGGATTACTTTTTCCACCACGGTATAGCCGTTTGCCGTGAGGATTTCTGCCACGGCCGCGCCGCTTTCGTCCACGCGCTGCCCCGTGCTGCCCTTGTCACTGGCCGTGATAACGGCAGCCTCCAGTGGCAGCCGTTCCCCGGGCTGCAGAATACGCAGCTCCTCACCGGGCCTGACCTCACCACCATGCAGCACCCGGCCAAACACGCCCTCCCGGGGCATGATACAGTCGCCTGTCTGCGCCCTGATAGCACAGTCCTTGTGGCACTCCTTGCCAATCTGGGTGATTTCAAAATAGACTTCGCCTGCCTGCAGTCTTGTACCCACTGGCAGGTCTTTAAAACGAATCCCGGCCGCGACGATGTTTTCCCCGAAAGCTCCGAACTCTACCTGCACGCCCTGCCGGCGGAAGTCCTCAATTTCTGCCAGTCCCAGGAAACTCACCTGCCGGTGCCAGCGTCCGGCATGCGCGTCACCGGCAATGCCCCACTCCGTCTGAAAGGTCACGCGCTCCTGCGGTGTTTTCACCGTGCCTTTGGCCGCGCTCGTACATAAGGCGCAAATCTTTCCCATCTGTCAGCCTCCCACCTGATACATGGCCCGCCTGTCATGGCCATGCAGCTCTCCAAATAAATGTTCTGCCGGCTTGCGGTAAACAGCCTGTGCCAAAGCCTGCCCTAGTTCGTCCTCACTGATTCCCCGGCGCAGCAGCGCCTTTACGTCCAGACCGCTGCGCTGATTAAGGCATAGTTTTAAAAAGCCGTCAGCCGTCAGCCGCACGCGGTTGCAGTTATGGCAAAACTTGTGTTCCAATGCGTCAATAAAGCCGATTTCCCCCGCCCAGCCGGGTATTTTATAGTAGCTGGCCGGGCCGAAAACACCCGGTTCGGCCGGCGTCACCGGGATAAGCGGGCCATAGGCCGCCTCCAGCTGACGGCGCACCGCCTGCAGGGGCACGCCGCGATAGCCGGCCTGCCAGCCGCAGCCGATAGGCATGAGTTCTATAAACCGCACCTTTATGCCCCAGTCCTGGGCCAGGGCCGCCAGTTCCGGCAGTTCCTGCTCATTGACGCCGGCCAGGGGCACGCAGTTTATTTTCACCTGCCGCAGGCCCAGCTCCCGTACGGTATGCAGTCCGGCCTTTACCCTGTCCAGCAGCGCACGCCGGGTAATTCCCGTAAAAACCGGTGCCTGCAGGGTGTCCAGACTAATGTTAAGTTCTGTCAGCCCGGCACGCTGCAGTGTCCCGGCCATTTCCGCCAGCAGGACGCCATTGGTAGTCAGGGCTATCTGCTCAATGCCCGGCACCCGGGCAATCATGGCCAATAGTTCCGGCAGACCTTTGCGCACCAGCGGTTCGCCGCCCGTCAGCCGCACTTTTTTTATGCCCAGTCTGGCCAGCGGCCGCAATACCGTCAATATTTCATCAAAGGTCAAAATATCCTCATGAGGCATTTTCCGCACCCCCGCTGCCGGCATACAGTAGCGGCAGCGCAGGTTGCAGCGGTCCGTCAGCGACAGCCGCAGATATTCAATTTTTCGCCCGTATTGGTCAAACATTGCTCAGACTTTCCTGTACAAACATACAATTTCAACTTCCGTTTCCGGCTGTAAGGGCCCCGTTCCCGGAGGGATTTCAACAAAGGCGTTGCAGCCCACTGCCGAAAACAGGCTCCCCGATGAATGCTGCTCCGGCAGCCGCACCTTACCCTGTTCATGATAAGCCCGGATAAAGCGCCGTCCCTTGCTCTGCTTGGGAAAAGCGTCCGTCAGCACCGCCGCAGTATGGCGGGGCAGGATTTGCGTATTGCCGCTCAGATAGGCCAGCAGAGGCACAGCCAGCAGTTCAAAGGTCGCATAAGCGGCAAAGGGATTGCCCGACAGGGCCAGCCCCAGTGTGCTGCCCATTTTGTAGCCCAAGGCCGGGGAACCAGGTTTCATCGCCAGCCGCCAAAAGAGCCGTTCGCCCACCTTATCAGCCACAGCCGGCATGATATCCTTTTTCCCCACGGACACGCCGCCCGTGGTCAGAATAATATCCGCCTTATCCCGGCAGCCGGCGATAACCTCGGCCGCAGCCGTCACATCGTCCGGCAGGCTGCCCAGAATTTCCGGCACAAAGCCCAGTTCCTGCAGCCGCGCAGCCAGCAGGTAAAGGTTGCTGTCATAAATCTGCCCCGGTGCCAATGGCTGTCCGGGAGCTGTCAGCTCATCACCGGTACTGGCCAGCGCCACACGCACCGGCCGCCAGACCTTCACCTTATCATAGCCCTGACTAGCCAGCACGCCGATATGCGCCGCCGTCAGTTTCGTGCCTTTCTTCGCCAGCAGCGTGCCCTTCTGCACGTCCTCACCGGCAAAGCAATAATTGCTGTAAGGTGCGAGGCTGTAAGGCACGCGCAGTGTATCCCCCTGCACCGTGACGTCCTCCTGCCGCACCACGCAGTTGCAGCCCTTAGGTATAGCACTGCCGGTCATAATTCTTATCGCCGCCCCCTTGGGCACGGGCTCTGCATAAAACGTCCCGGCGCAGGCCTCACCGACAATGGTAAAAACTGCCGGCCTGTCCGCTGTGGCCCCGGCCGTACTTTCCGCTCTAAAGGCATAGCCGTCCAAAGATGACCGGTCAAACGGCGGATTGTCGGCAGCCGCTGCATAATCTTCAGCCAGCACCAGTCCCAGAGCCTGCAGCAGCTCCACTTCCACCACCGCGCGTACCGGCTGGCTGGCACGCTTTAACACGTCAATGGCTTTTTCTAATGATAAATTCTGCATTGTCAGCCCTCCTTAATGGTGAAAACCACATACCGGATAATGACAAACCTCACAATTCATACACAAGCCCCCGATACCGAAATGGCGGATTTCCTGCCGTGTCAGCTTTTCGCCCGTAAGCACCCGGGGCAAAATCAGGTCAAAAATCGTCCGCCCGGCATACATGACACAACCTGGCAGGCCCATTATCGGAATCTCCTTATCACCTCTGGACACATAGCCCAGCAAAAACATCGCCCCGGGCAGCGTCGGTGCCCCATAGGTGATGATATCCGCCCCGGCAGCCTTTATCGCCGCCGGCGTTCTGTCGTCAGGGTCAACACTCATACCGCCCGTGCACAGCACCATATCCATGCCCAGCGCCAATAGTTCATCAATCTGCCGGCGCGTATGCTCCACGTTGTCATCAGACAGGCGGTGCTCCGTTATGGACAGGCCAAACGCGCGCAGTTTCTCCGCCAGTACCGGCGTGAACGTATCGGCAATGCGCCCCTGAAAAACTTCCGTCCCCGTCGTCACCACGCCGGTCTTGATATTCCGGCGGTACGGACGCAGGCGCAGCAAGGGCGTATCGCCTGCTGCCTGTCTTACCTGCGCCATTTTATCTTTTTTAATAACCAAAGGAATCACGCGCATGCCGGCCAGCTTTTGCCCGGCCTTTACCGGCATATTCTGCGGCAGGGTGGCAATGGTGATATCATCAAGGGCATTGACCGCGTCAAAACGGGACGCGTCTACCTGAAAAACACCGTCCACGGTGGCGGTCAGTTCTATCTTTCCCTCTTTGGGGGCTGAGGCTGTCATGTACTCATTCTGGCACAGCTGACGCAGAATTTCGGCCGCCTCGTCCTCGTGGAGAACCGTATCATCGTTTTCCCAGACAAAGACATGGTCTTTGCCGAGGGACAGCAGCACCGGCACATCTTCTTCCCTGATGATATGCCCCTTCCGAAACCGCGGCCCCTTAACTGCGCCCCTTATTATCTGGGTTACGTCATGGCACAGTACCTGTCCCACCGCGTCCTGCGTGCGTATTTCCTTCATAAACCAACCCCCTGGTGTCACTAAGACTTTATCTGAAAGCACTCACGTTCACACTCTCTTACTATGTATAATACACCATTTTAATATTTTACGCTTGTGTTTTTATAACGCCGTTATAACGCGGCTGTTGATGTTATACAAAGTTATATTGTATACATGATTTTACCTGCTTGACATATATTAAACCAGCTCTTATAATGACCTCATAAGCAAACAGGACAACGTCGTCCCCCCACACTTGGTACCAGTGTGGGGGGATTTTGCGTTAGCGGACAAAGGCGTCCATGGGCAGAAGTATTCTGCGCCGAGGGCGCCTTTTGCCGTCCTCTTGCTCGTATGATTACTGACTATTAAGGGGAAGGAATGATTTTTATGATTGACACGGGCGATACCGCATGGGTACTCATTAGTGCCGCTTTGGTCTTTATAATGACTCCCGGACTGGCCTTTTTCTACGGTGGCATGGTGCGGAGCAAAAACGTTCTCACCACCATTATGCAGAGTTTCTTTGTACTGGCTCTTATATCTGTCGAATTTATCCTCATCGGTTACACCATGGCCTTTGGCCCCGATGTGAACGGCTTTATCGGCAGCCTGGATAAAATTGGTCTGACAGGCGTCGGCCTGCAGGTGCTCGAAGGCAGCACTATCCCGGAACTGGCTTTTGTGGCCTTCCAGTGCATGTTTGCCGCACTGACGCCGGCCCTTATCACCGGTGCTTTTGCGGAACGCATGAAATTTGCCGCCTTCACGGTCTTTATTCTCTTATGGGCCGTCTTTATCTACAATCCCATGGCTCACTGGGTATGGGGCGGCGGTTTTCTCGCCGAACTCGGCGCCCTCGATTTTGCCGGTGGTCTGGTAATCCATATTCTCTCCGGCGTGTCCGGCCTGACTATCTGCCTGCTGCTCGGCAAGCGTCACGGCTATCAGCATACCGCCATGCTGCCCCACAACCTGCCCATGACGGTCTTAGGCGCTGCCCTCCTGTGGTTCGGCTGGTTTGGGTTTAACGCCGGCAGCGCCTTAGGCGCCAACGCCCTGGCCGCCAACGCCTTTATCACCAGTCAGGCCGCCGCTGCTGCCGCCGCTGTGTCCTGGGTACTCGTGGAGTGGAAACACAATGGCAAGCCCACCATTCTGGGTGCTGTCTCCGGCTGTGTGGCCGGCCTCGTCGCCATCACTCCGGCTGCCGGATTCGTCACGCCCCTGCCGGCCGTGCTCATCGGCCTGCTCGGCGGCGTCATCTGCTACTTTGCCGTAGCTGTTCTCAAAGAAAAACTCGGTTACGATGATTCCCTTGACGCATTCGGCGTGCATGGTATCGGCGGCACCTGGGGTGCAATTGCTACGGGGCTCTGGGCCACCACCGAAGTTAACCCGGCCGGTGCCAACGGCCTGTTCTACGGTGACACGCACCTCTTTACCGCGCAGCTCATTTCCATCGTTGTGGCTTATGCCCTCGCCATTGCCGGCTCCTTTGTCCTCTACCAGCTGGTTCATGCCTTTATGGAAACCCGGGCTGATGAGGCGGAAGAACTCACCGGTCTTGATATTGTCGAGCACGGCGAACGCGGCTATACCCGGGGCGTGCTGACCTCGAGCCCTTTGCTCGGCTCGTTTGAAACCTCCAGTGAAATGCTGGCCAACACCGTCATGCAGATGAACATGGCCGAGAAAGGATGATTGCTATGCTGACAAAAATTGAAATCATCACCCGATCCACGAAACTTGACGACCTGCTCCGTGCGCTGAACCGTATCGGCGTCATGGGCATTACCGTCAGTCAGGTGTTCGGCTGCGGCCTCTCCAAAGGCCATCAGGAAATCTACCGTGGCAAAAAATACGACGTAAAGCTCGTGCCGAAAATAAAAGTCGAAACCGTTGTTTCCGAAATTCCCGTGGACACGGTGCTCGATACCTGCGAGCGCGTCCTGCGTACCGGCAGGTTTGGTGACGGCAAAATTTTCGTCACGGAACTAAAAGACGCCGTCCGTATCCGCACCGGCCAGCACGGCGACGACGCTATCCGCGATATTCCCGGCGAGCACAAAGAAAGTGCCAGCGCCTGAGTGACGCTGACACCTTCTTAAGAATTACCATATTGCAACAGCAGGCTGCCCAAGTGGCGGGCTGCTGTTTTTATGCGCCGAACATAATGATGACGATAGCGTTTCACCCGCAGTTTCAGGCTGGCATGACGGCGTTTCCACCAGGTGCGGCGCCGTTTGGCCGCCGCGCTGTCGATACGGCGCTGCCGTTCCACCCGGCCGAGTTTATAAAGCCCGTCATAGGCCAGATTGCAATAACCGTCCACCAGCGCATTGCGCCAGTCATTGCCATGGCCCTTTACCTTCCGAAAGGTAATCCTCTGCCCACGCAGGAAGGGGGCGATGATTTTCCAATAATTGCGCCAGACGCGTTGATTTTCCGTAGCCTTGGGCGGCTCTGCCACCGCGGCCTGACTGCCTTTCCTGTCCTTAGGCTGCGGCGGCGGAATCCGCGGACGCGTGCCTACCGCCTCGGCGTCATGGCAGATAACAGCTTTTTTATAAGGACTTTTCGCCAGCCAGCGCACAGCCATCAGTACGGCGTGAATCTCCGCCACAAGCACATTGCCCACATGCACCACACCGCAGGTACCATAAGCATGGTGAATTTCCTGCCGCCCGGCAAATACGGCAAAAGCCCAGGTGCTGCCGATACCATCGCGCACACTGCCGTCCGTATAGATAAGCAGCGGCTCCTCCGTGGGTTCTGACGGCAATTCGGCCGCCAGCGCATTATTCGGCATGGCATGACAATAGGGGCACCAGCGGTCGTGATTTAAAATCTGGTTGAAGGTCAGGGCAAAGCGGTGCCCTACATGACAGCGAAAATCTATCTTCTGCCCGGCTTTACGGTACTTTTCCACGCGGCCGCCATGCGCCTGAGCAATGAGTATGCCATAAAGCATCCCCCCAATACTTTATCTCTATGATATATATTTCTACAAGTAATGGTCGTATTCCTCTAAAGATTCAGATTTTATTAAGATTCTTCTAATAAAAAAACTGTCCTTGTCACAGAACAGTTTTTTCGTTACATTTCGTTAAGTTATGACCATTTTATATCCTGCGCACCCGGCGGCATTTTTACCAGCGCATTGTAGGCAAGGCTCTGCGCCGTGGCAGCAGCCGTTTCTTCCGGGGTTGAGTCAGGTTTTCTGCGGATTTCGTAAACAGCATGCGAGGCCTGCTTTATCTCGTAAGAACCAGGCGTATGAAACTGCAGTTCCGTCTTGACGCCGGCCGGACTTAACAGCTGCACGTTTATCCCCTGATAGAACCGGCCGCCCCAGGCATTATTGAACTTCACTACCTGATAGCCGCCCGCCGTCAGTTTTTGCATGGCCTCCGGCACCCGGCGGCAGTAATCCTCGTCCTTTATA
>NZ_CAJODG010000063.1 GCF_905233635.1 Selenomonas sp. AE3005
GATTCATGAGGGCATGCGCAACGTTGTTGCTGGTGCTAATCCCATGATTATCAAAAAGGGTATCAACAAAGCTGTAAACGCTTTGGTTGAAGAAATTCAGGCTAAGTCCAAGACCATCGAAAGCAAGGCTGACATCGCACAGGTTGCTACGATTTCTTCCGCTGATGAAGAAACCGGCGAACTTATTGCTGAAGCTATGGAAAAAGTTGGCAAAGACGGCGTTATTACCGTGGAAGAATCCAAGTCCATGGCTACTAACCTATCCGTTGTGGAAGGCATGCAGTTTGACCGCGGTTACATTTCCCCGTACCTCGTAACGGATACGGACAAAATGGAAGCTGTTCTCGATGACCCGTACATCCTGATTACGGATCGCAAGATTTCCGCTATTGCCGATATCCTGCCGATTCTGGAACAGGTTGTAAAACAGGGTAAGCAGCTGGCTGTTATCGCTGAAGATGTTGACGGCGAAGCTCTGACGACCATCGTGGTCAACAAACTCCGCGGCACCTTCAAGGCTCTGGCTGTGAAGGCTCCTGGCTTCGGTGACCGCCGCAAGGCAATGCTCGAAGATATCGCTATCCTCACGGGCGGTACGGTTATCAGCGAAGAACTGGGCCGCAAGCTTGACAGCGTAACGCTTGAAGACCTCGGCCGTGCCCGTCAGATTCGTTCCACGAAGGAAGAAACCACTATCGTGGACGGCGTAGGCGACAAGGATGCTATCGCAGCTCGCGTAGCTCAGATTAAGAAGCAGATTGCCGAAACCACGTCTGACTTTGACAAGGAAAAACTGCAGGAACGTCTGGCTAAACTGGCTGGCGGCGTAGCTGTTATCGAAATCGGTGCTGCTACCGAAGTTGAAATGAAGGATAAGAAGTACCGCATCGAAGATGCCCTCAACGCAACCCGTGCTGCTGTTGAAGAAGGTATCGTAGCTGGTGGCGGCACGACCTTCATCGACATCCTGCCGGCTCTTGATAAGCTGGATGTGGAAGGCGACGAAAAGGTCGGCGTGAATATCGTTCGCCGTGCTATCGAAGAACCTGTTCGTCAGATTGCCAGCAACGCCGGCCTCGAAGGCTCCGTAGTTGTTGAAGAAGTGAAGAAGGCTGGCGACGGCATCGGTTTCAACGCTCTCAAGAACGAATACGTTGATATGATTAAAGCTGGTATCGTTGACCCGGCTAAGGTTACGCGCTCCG
This sequence comes from Selenomonas sp. AE3005, assembly GCF_905233635.1. Taxonomy (GTDB): domain Bacteria; phylum Bacillota; class Negativicutes; order Selenomonadales; family Selenomonadaceae; genus Selenomonas_A. Next base: position 1,206 of record NZ_CAJODG010000063.1, read on the forward strand.
CTCTGCAGAACGCTGCCTCCATCGCCTCCATGGTTCTGACCACGGAAACGCTGGTTGCTGACAAGCCGGAAGAAAAACCGGCTATGCCGGCTGGCGGTGCCCCGGGTATGGGCATGCCGGGCATGATGTAATAAAAAGCCGTAATCAGGCTGAAAAAGGCAACTTTCTAATTGAGGGTTGCCTTTTTCTATAGGCCTGCAATTGATATTTTAAGGAGATGTTTAGATGAAATTCTTAGGTAAGAAACATAGCTTATTGCTGGCAGTGACTATGGGCGTGTCTGTGTTGGCAACGCCGCTGTCCACCAGCTATGCTGCCGATGTACCGGCAAACTACACTCAGGAACAGCTGAACAATGAAATGGGCATGGCGGTGGCATGGTTCCAGAACTCCGCGGAATATCGTGAACTTTGCTATCAGGCTTACAACACAGCCCTTGACCGTGTAAAGGCAGCGGTGGCTAATCATAAAAAAGGCGACAAGCCGCTGGCTATTGTTCTGGACGCTGATGAAACTGTTTTGGACAACAGCGCTTTTGAGGCTGGTTTGATTGGTACAGGCAATGCCTACAGTAATGCTACCTGGGATGAATGGTGCGCAGCTGCTAAAGCAACAGCTATGCCGGGGGCTACGGAATACCTGCAGGCAGTTGACAAGCTGGGTGTGGATATCTTCTATGTCACTAACCGCAGCATGAAAACTCAGTACGAAGGTTCTGTTAAGAACATGAAAGCCCTCGGTTTCCCGCAGGTTGATAAAAAGCATATGCTTTTGAAAACTGACAAGAGCGACAAGATGGAACGTTTCCAGCAGGTTATGAAGGACTATGATGTGGTAGTATTCATGGGTGACAATACGGGCGATATGCCGATTGGCTCCTACCATAAGAGCCAGAAGGAACGTAATGCTCTCGTAGATGCTCATAAGAGTGAATTTGGCAAGCGTTTCATCGTTTTGCCGAATCCGACCTATGGTGACTGGGAACCGGCGCTTGACAAGAGCGGCAACTACTGGAAACAGACGCCGGCAGGCAAGAGTGAAATCCGCCGTAAATCCCTCCGTACCTGGAGACCGCTGAAGAGTGCTCAGGATAAAGCCAATACCAAACCGGGCACGGAACAATAATATCTCTGTAAGTAAAAAATACGTTGGCGTTTTTCGCCAACGTATTTTTTTGCTGTTTATTTGTTTTTTTGAAGGCACTCCAGGAATTCCTGACCGTATTTGCGCAGTTTCTGTTCACCAATACCTTTGACGGTGAGCATTTCGTCCAGGCTTTGCGGCTGGACGCGGCACATATCACGCAGGGTGGCGTCGGAAAAGACCACATACGGTGGTACATGTTCCCGGGTGGCGATTTCTTTGCGCAGATGGCGCAGATGGTCAAAGAGCTCCGGCGCGGCGGGAGCTCGTTCCATTTCGGGCTGGGGGACGGCCTGATAGACTTTTTCCTGCCCTTTGAGGACGGGATAGGCAGACGGCCGCAGGGTGACTACGGGATATTTGCTTTCCGTCAATGTCAGGTAATCCGTGGCGATAAAGCGCTGAATGAGCAGCTTGATATCGGCCAGCGTCCGTTCCTTAAATAAGCCGAAGGTGGAGAGCTTATCAAAATGCAGCTCCCTGACGCGCTTGTCTTTAGAGCCCTTTAGTACCTGCGCCACCAGCGTCAGGCCAAAGGCTTCATGCATGCGGTAGACGCAGGAGAACACCTTTTGCGCGTCGATGGTAACGTCAATCCGTTCCAGTCCGGCTTTGCAGTTGCCGCAGTTGTCACAGGTGACGTCCGTGCCTGCACCGCCGAAGTAATGAATGATAAAATGACGCAGGCATTCCGGGGTGTGGCAGTAGTCCACCATCTTTTGCAGGGTGCCCAGGTTATGTGCCTTGCGCTCCTCGTTTTCAATTGACACGTCAATGAGATATTTCTGCGTCATAACGTCCTGCGGGGAGAACAGCAGAATGCAGCTGCCCGGTTCGCCATCACGGCCGGCGCGGCCGGCCTCCTGATAATAAGCCTCGATATTCTTGGGCATATTATAATGGATAACATAGCGGACATTTGACTTGTCAATGCCCATGCCGAACGCGTTAGTGGCGACGATGACCTGTACATTATCGTAGAGAAAATCCTCCTGCGCCTGATTGCGGGCTTTGTCTGACATGCCGGCATGATAGCGTCCTACGGCGAATTTCTTCTTCTTTAAGTACTCATAAAGGCTGTCCACTTCTTTGCGTGTGGCAGCATAGATAATGCCTGATTCTTCGGGGTGTTTTTTTATGAAACCGGTGATATATTTTTTCTTGTCCTCGCCGCGGCGCACTTCAAAGTAGAGGTTGGGGCGGTCAAAACCGGTAACATGGATACGCGGCTGACGCAGGTGCAGGAGGGTTACGATATCTTCTTTGACTTCGGGCGTGGCCGTAGCGGTAAAAGCACTGACCAATGGCCGCTGGGGGAGACTGGCGATAAAGGGGGCAATCTGCCGGTAGCTGGGGCGGAAATCGTGCCCCCATTGGGACAGGCAGTGAGCCTCGTCCACTGCGACCATGGAAATTTCCTGTTGTTCGATAATATACCGGAAATAATCGGTGTCGAGCCGTTCCGGTGCCACATAAATGAGTTTGTACCGGCCGGCGGCAATGGCGGCCAGCCGCTGCTGTGATTCATCAAGGGAAAGCTGGCTGTTGATATAAGTGGCAGGCACTCCCTGTTCGAGCAGGGAGTCCACCTGGTCCTTCATCAGGGATATCAGGGGCGATATAACCAACGTTATACCGGGAAAAACCAACGCCGGCAGCTGAAAGCAAATGGATTTGCCGGCACCGGTGGGCATGATGGCCACCGTATCCTGCCCGGATAAAAGGCTTTCTACCACTGGACGCTGTGCCGGGCGAAAGTCCTGATAGCCGTAGAATTTGCGCAAGAGCTCCCGGGCCTGGTCAAGATATGGATTATCCACGAAAAAAACACCTGTTTCTAAGCAAAATTTAATAGTTTTCACATAAAATTACAACGTCCTTATCTTATCATATATCATACAATTTACTCCACCCCAAAATAAAAATATGGTAAAATATGATAATGTATGGATATAACATAATTGAGGAGGAATCTTCGTGAAATTGGCACGTTGGATAAAGGCAGGCGGCACGTTTACGGCTTTGCTGCTGACCATGCCCGGGGCGCAGGCCGCGGATTTGAGTTTGCAGGACGCTATCAATATGGCTCTGTCACAAAATACCAGTCTGAAAATAACCCAAAAAGGGGAGGACACCGCGAAATATGCTTTGGACGAGGCCAAAGGCAATAACGGTTTCAGTGTGACGGCCACTGACAGCCTCAGTACGAGCAAAAGCAAGGATACCCAGCGCCGTGACAGCAATAGTATCGGGGTAACGGGGAAATTGCCTCTGTACAGCGGTGGCAGGAATCAGGCCAACATCAAAAAAGCGGAACTCGGTATGGAGGCAGCTGACCTGACAACGCAGCGCGCGCAGGAGAATTTGAAACTCAGCGTTATCGAGGCCTATTATGACGCTTTGGAGGCCAGGAAAACCGTGGCTGTGCGTCAGGAAACAGTGGATAAATATCAGGAGCATTTTACGAATGTCAGCCAGCTTTATGCGGCCGGTTCCAAAGCCCGTATTGATGTTATCCGCTCACAGGTGGAACTGAGTGACGCGCGGCAGAATCTGATTAAAGCGGAAAACAGCTATGAGGTGAGTCTGGCCTCGCTGCGCAATTATATCAATATCAACCGTAGTGAACCCTTGAATCTTACCACGGATTTCAGTTATGTGGGCTTTGATAAAGAACTGGGCGGCTGTATTGATTACGCGTATAACAACCGCAAAGACCTGCTTATCGATAAAAACAAGCTGGCCCAGCAGGAACAGACGGTCAAAGCAGCCAAGGCCGGTTATCTGCCGAGCCTTAACCTGTCGTTGGGAGTAAATCAGTCCAATCAGTTCAATCCGTCCAGCACTAATGATTATGGTGCCTCGGCAACTTTGGGGCTGTCCTGGAATATTTTTGACAGCGGTGTCACCAATGCGCAGGTAAAAGCGGCGCAGACAGCGCTGGACGTAGCGAAACTGACCTTGCTGAAAGACCAGGAAACGGTTGATTACAATTTGCGGCAGGCCTATTACAATATGCGCGAGGCGGAAAAACGTCTTAATTCCACGCAGGACGCTGTTCATCAGGCGGAAGAAGATGCCTTTATCGCCAGGGAAAAATACCGGGCTGGTGAAGGGCTGATGCTCGATATCATCGACGCCCAGGAGGCCTTGTCAAAGGCTCGCCTTAACTATATCAGTGCCCAGTATGACTATGCACGCTACAAGGCAGCTGTGGAAAATGCCATGGGAATGGAGCTGACCGCAGAGGAAAAAGCGGCAGCTGCCCAGCTTGAAACAAATGTCGATAAGGTTATGGCTGTACCACAGGCAGGGACGGCGCCGGAGGCGTCTGCAGCCAGTACCCGTAAGGTAGCAGAAGAACTGGCAGGAAATGAGGTAGCTAAATGAAACTTAATTGGAAGATAAAAGCCGCCATTGCCGTGGTGCTGGTGGCAGCCTGTGCCGCTGGCGGCTATAACTACTACACAAAACAGCAGGCTGCAAAACAGGCGGCTGCCGTGGAAACAACGCCCGTCACCAGAATGAATCTAAAATCCACCGTTTCGGCTACCGGGACGATTCGCCCGGTGAATTCCGTCGAGGTAAGCTCCAAGGTAACGGCCCGGATAAAAGATGTGCTGGTCAAGGAAAATGATACCGTGACCGCCGGTCAGATTGTCGCTACACTGGACGCTACGGATTATGAAGAAAAGCGTAATCAGGCCCAGTATAAGGTCAACAATACCAAATCCAAGTATGAACGGGCCCAATACCTGTACAGCATTGGCGCTGACACCCAGGAGCAGCTGGAAGACGCCAAAATGAGCTATGATACAGCGGTTTCCTCGCTGGCTGAATCCCAGTCCAATATGAACGAAATGACCATTGTGGCACCGATGTCCGGCGTGGTAGTAGGCGAGCCGCAGACTCCCGGTACCATGGCTGTACAGGGCAACAGCAGCCCCACGGTCATCATGCGCATTGCTGACTTGTCAAGCAAGCGTATACTGGCCAAGGTCGATGAAACGGATATCGGTAATGTGAAGGTGGGGCAGTCCGCAACCTTCACCGTGGACAGCTATACCGGTAAAACCTTTACCGCCCGGGTATCGAAGATTTCCCAGACGGATACCAGCAACTCCTGGAACATTAACACGTCCAGCAGTTCCTCCAGCAGTAGTTCTTCGTCGGCCAGCGTTATTTACTACTATGTGACACTGGATGTAGATGACCCGGATAACGAGCTGCTGCCGTCCATGACCGCCCGCGTGGAAATAAACACGGCGGAAAAGACGGACGCTTTGGTAGTGCCGATTTCTACTTTGAAAACAGATGCCAACGGTTCCTATGTTATCGTGAAAAATGCGGACGGCAGTCAGGAAAACCGTTATGTGTCTACGGGTATCTACAGCGACGAGTATGTGGAAATCCTGGATGGCGTGTCCGAAGGGGAAAATGTGGTCAGCACCTATGTGGCTAAGACCACTGCGTCGAGCGCAAAAAAAAACAGCAGCAATCGGGGGGGGCCGCCTCCAATGTGAGAAGGGCGGTAAAAATGCGATGACAAATAAAGAAACACGCACTGCCACCATTCAGCTGAAAGATATAAAGAAACTTTATAAAATCGGCGGTGAAACCGTGGCGGCCTTGGATGGCATCACCACCAATATCTATCAGGGCGAATTTGCTGCCCTGATGGGGCCCTCCGGTTCAGGTAAGTCCACGCTGATGAATATTTTGGGGTGCCTGGACAGGCCAACTGTCGGTTCGTATAAACTTGACGGTCAGGAAGTGGCCGGCCTCAGTGATGACCAGCTGGCCATCACGCGTAATAAAAAAATCGGCTTTGTCTTTCAGAACTTTAATCTGCTCTCGCGTATTTCCGCCCTGGAAAACGTGGCTTTGCCCCTGGTATACTCAGGTGTAGGGCGTAAGGAAAGGCTCGAAAAGGCCATGCATTTTTTGGAGGCTGTCGGTCTGGGTGACCGGGCCGGTCACCAGCCTAATGAGCTGTCGGGCGGTCAGCGTCAGCGCGTGGCCATTGCCAGGGCACTGGTCAATGACCCGCATATCATCATGGCCGATGAACCGACAGGTAATCTCGATACGAAATCCACCAAGGAAATCATGGAAATTTTCCAGAAGATGCATGACATGGGGCGCACAATTATTCTCGTCACCCACGAGCCGGAAATTGCCGCTTGTGCCAGCCGTCAGCTGCTGGTGCGTGATGGCAAAATAACCCGTGACGAAGGAAGGGGCGTGGTGATGGATGTTATTTAGAGAAAGTTTTCAGATGGCACTGACGTCCCTCTACGCCAACAAAATGCGCAGCCTTTTGACCATGCTGGGCATCATCATTGGTGTAGGAGCGGTAATCGCTCTCGTATCCGTAGGTATGGGTGTACGCAGCAACGTTACCAATTCCATCGCCAGTCTGGGCTCCAATATGCTGATTGTTTCACCTGGTTCTTCCAACCGCGGCGGTGTCCGCGGGGCAGCCGGTTCCATGCAGACGCTAAAATTTGACGATGCCAAGGCGATTAAGGACAAAATCAAGAACATTGATTATGTATCCCCGTCAGTGTCGTCGTCTTATCAGGTTGTCTATGGCAACAACAACTGGAAAACGAGCGTGCAGGGGGTAACGCCGGAATTCATGTCCATCCGCGCCCTGACTATTGGTTATGGTTCCTTCGTATCCACGGATGATATGAATAAACGTAACCGTGTGGCGGTAATCGGTACTACGGTGGCGTCCAATCTTTTTGCCAAGGAAAATCCTGTGGGCAAGAATATCCGTATCAATAACCAGCCTTACAAGGTAATCGGCCTGTTGGAGTCGAAAGGTCAGTCCTCCGTGGGGCAGGACCAGGATGATGTGATTTACGTGCCGCTGACCACAGCACAGGAACGTATGCTCGGTATTACATACGTGCAGTCCATCAACATTCAGGTTACTAACCAGGAAAAAATGGACCAGGTGCAGGCCGAAGTCGAAACGCTCCTGCGCAGCCGTCATCATATCCTGGCCGGTAAGGATGATGACTTTAATGTCAGAAACCTGACCAGCCTGATGGAAACAGTCAATCAGTCCACCGCCATGCTGACGATGCTCTTAGGCGCTATTGCCGGCATATCGCTGATAGTTGGCGGCATTGGCATTATGAACATCATGATGGTGTCCGTTACGGAACGAACCCGGGAAATTGGCATTCGCAAGGCCTTGGGCGCGACCTTTATGAACATCATGACGCAGTTTTTGATAGAGTCGATGGTTATCGGTATTATCGGTGGTATTATCGGTATCGGTATGGGCTGTATAGCCTCCAAGGTTATTGCCCAGCTGGGGGATTTTACCACGGTTATAACCATCACCCCGATTGTGGTGTCCTTTATGTTTGCCGTGGGGATTGGTTTGTTTTTCGGCATTTACCCGGCCAGAAAAGCAGCCAAGCTCGACCCCATCGAGGCATTGCGTTACGAATAAACAAGGGAGATTTCCCTTACCACAGGAAAAGGCCGTTGACTTTTTGGTCAACGGCCTTTGGGTTTTTATTGTAGTTTGACGGTCAATAAGTTCTTAAAAATATCCTGTTAATGCGTGCACGGGGTTCACGGGGGAGTAATTTTTCTGCCTCCGCTGAACGACACACCTCGGAAAAGATAGCTGTCCAGTTACCTGCGCCGGGCAGGCCAACGGCGCTCCTTTCAGCGTAGTTGCTTAGCAATTGGCTACAGTGTGCCGGCCTTCGCTGCGCTCCGGCAGTCGCTCCCCGCATAAAAATCACTCCCCCGTTCGCCCCCGGCAACGGCATTTACAATTGTCAAGAACCCGTTTCTCCCGTTACAAGAACATCGATGTCCTTGTGCCTTGTCATTGCGAAAGAATCATTTTAAACAGACGATGCTTAGGGCGGAGGTGGTGATGCTTTTCGCAGTGGAACGACTGTCCGAACGTAGTGAGGACTGGCCCACAAACCTTAGTCACTGGATACTATGATGAATAATCGCGCCGCTGGCCTGCCCGGCGCAAGGCTGCTAAAAAGTTCATACGTTTGCTGGTGGGACATTCAGTGCAACAGCGAAAAGTATTACCACCTCCACCCAACTGAGATGTAACAAGTATGATAAAGCTCGTAATAACAAGCTGCAACAAACAGCAATTTTATATTTAATTTACTTTTTCAAAATCTGAGGCCGGGTGTTTGCAGAGGGGGCAGATAAAGTCAGCCGGCAGTTCATCTCCTTCATATTCATAGCCGCAGATGGT
>NZ_CAJODG010000064.1 GCF_905233635.1 Selenomonas sp. AE3005
AGTTTTCACCGCTACCAGTCATGGTGAAGCGTTTAGCTGCTGCTCTGCGAGTCTTAATCTTTGGCATTACATTTTCCTCCTTAAATTAGCCTTTGCACTCAGGATTCCTGTGCAGGCTGTTTGGGCTTCGATGCTTTCTGCACCTTCGGTGCAACAATCATCGTCATATTTTTTCCTTCAAGTTTGGCATTGCGTTCAATGGAAACTCGGTCGCCCAGGGCTTCTGCCACACGGCCCAGGACTTCCTTGCCCAGTTCCGGATGCGAAAGCTCACGGCCACGGAACATGATGGTCACTTTGACCTTGTTCCCTTCCTCTACAAAACGAAGTGCATTCTTCAACTTGACGTCAAAATCATGTTGTTCAATGTTGGGGCGAAGCTTAACCTCTTTGATGTTAATGACCTTCTGCTTCTTCTTCGCTTCCTTTTCGCGCTTCTGCTGCTCATAGCGGTACTTACCGAAATCCATGATACGGCAGACAGGCGGCTTGGCCTTCGGGGCAATTTCCACGAGGTCAAGATGCTGTTCTTCAGCCAGGCGCAGTGCGTCACGCGTGGCCATGATACCCAGCTGCTCACCTTCGGCGCTGGTCACACGCACTTCGCGGATGCGAATTTCCTCATTGATGCGTAAGGTTTCTCTGCTAATAGTAAAACACCTCCTGCTTAAAGTCTACGTCTCTTATCTAAACAAGAAAGAGGCGGCATAAAGCCACCTCTAAAAACTCAATGCTATAAACCCGACTGACCTAATCAGCAGGTGAGAAGCGGTGGCTTCTTCTTGTTCACGACTTTGATAGTTTAGCATAGATTTATAAGCCTGTCAAATATTTTTTCCACGCGCTCCATTATTTTCAACTGTTTTCAACCAGCCGCCAGAATTGCCCCGGCAATAGCCACCAGCACCACTCCCTGCACGACTCCCAGTATGCGGTTGAGATTACGTGTTTTGCTTATAAACGCGCGCACCCTGCCGGCACAAATGGCAATGAACGCAAAGATGACAAACGCCTGCAGGGCAAACACCGCTCCCAGCAAAGCAATTTGCAGCGCCAGCTGCTCGCTGCCTGTATCGACAAACTGCGGCAGAAAGGCCAGGAAAAACAGCAGCACCTTGGGATTGAGGATATTCATCAATACCCCCCGGCGGTACAAAGCGCCATAAGCCAAGGTGTCATTATTCTGTCCCAGTTCCAAATCCCCCTGCTCATGAAAAGCCTGCCAGGCCAAATATAAAAGATACCCGGCCCCGACAAACTTCAAAGCCATAAAAGCAAACGGTGAGGCCTTGATAAGAGCCGCTGCTCCCAGCATTACCAGTCCTGTATGAAAGACGATACCACTGGCCAGACCGCCGCTGAGCGCTACTCCGCTTTTCGCCCCACTGGCCAGACTTTTGGCCAGCAGGTACATATTATCCGGCCCCGGTGCCAAAGTCAGCAGCACAGAGGCCGTCAAAAAGTAAATAACCGTATTAAGTTCCATATTGTCCCTTTATCATGTTAAGTTTTGGGCTTACCGGCAGCAGTAACTTCCTTAAGCCCATAGACAGCCCCGGCAAAAGCCGCTCCCATAATCCTCGTTTCATTATCCGGCTGCTTGCTCAGTTCCTGCATGTGGGCGCGGAAAGAATCCTCCATTTTTGCCAGATTGAGGTAAATGGCCAGACTCAGCTTATCCTGCAGATTGGTTGAGGACAAAAATCCTGCCACCAGTTTGCCGCGCATCTTCGGTTTCTCCGCAGCCATCAAAGCATTGGAAATAGCCTTGATAATGGGGTCATGAAATTCGTCCGCGACCTTCCAAGCCGACATGCAGGCTTTCTTGACCTTCACACCATCCCTGACCAGAAAAAAGATAATCAGGGAAGTCATGGCCAGTACGCTTTTATCCGCCGTCGTCCGCTTAGTACACGATTCGTAAATATCTATCGGGTCAGCATCCGTCCGCAAGCCTAATTCTATCGCCTGCGAGATGTCCTCAGCTCCCGGCTTAAAAAACAGCCCTGCCGCCGTCATACAGCCACGGGCGCGTTCCAATGCAGCTTTATCCATGGTAAAATCACCTCAATGGAATATTTCGCCACCAACCGCACCCTTTCCTTTTAATTATTTTTCCCACAGCGGCCTGTTTTTTTCACCAGCGCCAGCAGGCCATGACCAACGGTATTCATCAATCAGCATCCTCGTCCATTGTTTCCAGTAAGAAGCTGACCGGGCGAAAGCCATCGTTGCAGGAAATCATCGCTGACCGCGGATTCTTCATCCAGCCATCATAAAAATCCTCTGCTCCATGCGCTAAGCCCATGACAAACGGTGACATAGACTCCCAGGCACTTTCACATAAACCCTCTGGCCTTTGCCAGCCATTAGCTATAAACACAGCGCCTTCCTCAATATCGCAGGCGTGCTCGATGGGATTCTCGTACTTTTCCATCAAATCCGGATAGCAAGCCTTCCGCACCACAGTTATCCGTACCTTCTTCACACCAGCACCTCCCCTTATCAATTAAAGATAATTCTATCACAAAATAAGTAAAACGGCACGAGCTTTTAACTCATGCCGCTTTACTCTCAACCAAATCCGAAAGAGCCGCCCTGTTTGAAAATTTTCCTGCGCCCCAGGATATTCCGAGGCCGGCATCATAAATTTACATGCAGGTACACAATTCCTGCTATCTGCAGCAGCAATATCACTGGTACACCATAGCGGAATTTAAGGTGGCGCGTCTTATGACGGAACAACTGCATGGCCAGCAAAGCCCCCACGCTGCCGCCGAACACTGCAAACAACAGCAAAACTTTCTCCGGCACACGCCAGGTGTCCAGTTTGGCAAAGAGCTTATCACCGCCATAAATCACCAGCACCACGATATTGATTATGGCCAAGTACCAGTAAATAACTTCATGCATTGTCATCCAAATCACCTCAACGTTTCATTTTTTACAAGCAATACTGCTGATTATATTATAACGCCGTTGTTCCAGTTTTGCCGCAGGCAAAACTTCCTCTTGGCGTTTCAACGAGGCGGGAGATATATGCTCACCGCCTGTTAGTAAATTAGGAACTCGCCACCTATAGAGGTGGGAGACATCTTCTTCCGAGTTATAACTCCTACTCTTAGCTTTTCTTAATCAAGTGTGCATTTACACTGTTAGTCAGCCGTGTCCTCCTAGAATTTCGTGGCAAAGACACCGAACTGCTCCTCATTAGCGTTGCTGCCTCAATTTTCTTCTTCCTCTTTTAACAATTCCGTGTCAATGACCAATCTCCTTCCTACTGACAGCTGAATATTCCGCTACATCAGCCCCACGTTGCTGCATAAAAATATTTCTGACAAAAAATATTGACATTGAAAACTAACAGGAATATGATGTTCCTAGATAGAATAATCTATCTCATAGTAATCATACTTATTTTATTATTGGGTTAGCCCAGGAGGGTAAGAAGATGAGGAAAGTGGTTATCGCATTGATGGCGGCTTTGTTTGTCTGTGTAGGGAGCGTTAGCGAGGCCGCCGAAGTGGATCATCGCTCTTGGACGGTAGTCCATGTTTCCTACGAAGTTCAAGAAGGCGACACTCTGCAGAGTGTTGCTGAAACCTACTTACAGAAGAATACCTACGGAAAACGTGATATTAACGAATTCCGTGAGGGTATCAGGGAGCTCAATGACTGGCTCTTGACCAGAGATATGCAGAAGGGCGATGTTCTTCGCATTAACTACTGGGAAAAGGTCAGTAAGTAAGAATCGGGGCCGCTTGCAGAGATTGCAGGCGGCTCTATTATTTTGCCTCTTTTAAGGCCCACCTCATTTCTTTCATAAGAAAAGCACCCTGCTACGGCATAGGTGCTTGATTGTGGCTTAGCCAACAGATTTGTTTATCAGCTTGTGCGAAGAAACATACAAAACATAACAGTTGTTGCCAGCAAGCTCTATTTTAATAACCTCAGCCTATCCTGATGGTGTAATGGAACTTCTGCGTTTCACCTGAAGCAAGTTTCAAGCTGCCTTCGCGTTCTGCAAACTCGCCATCATATCCTTCATAATCTGCATGCCCCTGCCATGGTTCCAAGCAAAGAAAGGGTGCCCCGCCTTGCGCCGGAGTCCAGAAGCCCCAGAAGGGAAAATCCTTGGCCTCCATCGAAACCTTCTTGTCACTCTTATGCGAGCAGATTGACACGACATCTGACTTCAGTCCCTCATAAGCTAAAGCGTCTCCTGCAAACATCTCGTAATTTAAGTCTAACTGCTGCCCCTGCAAGTGCGTCTCACCTTGCGCTTTGAGGAACTGTCCTTTGCTGTTAAGCGGCATATTGATGTTATCTTCTTCCTGATTGAATTTCAGATAGTAATCACTGAATTCTTCCCCCTGCACCAAGGGACAACGAAAAGCTGTATGGGCGCCTATGGAATAGACCATTTCCTTGTCATCCAAATTTTGCACCTTCCAGATTACTTCAACCGTTTTATCCTTCAAGGCATACGCCACATTCAGCTGAAACTTCCACGGATAGCTGGCCAGAGATTCTTCTGACCACTTCAGTGCAAATTCTATATAGTCCTGGCGGCGCTCTACCAGCTGATACTCAGAGATACGCCCAAATCCATGGCCAGGCAGTTCAAATTCATTGCCGTTCACACGATACTTTCCATCCTGCAATTTACCGACAATGGGAAAAAGCACTGGAGAACTATACTTCCACCACTGCGGATTGCCATCCCACAGATACTCCGTTTCATCTGCACGTTCCTTAATGGAACGTAATTCGGCACCATAACTGCGCACCTGCACACATAATTTGTCATTTTCCAAACTATACAGCATGATTTTTCACCTCCATCAAAACCGGACGGCCATGTGCTAGTGGTTCCATCAAAAATATCCTAAAATCTTCAAAGCGGCTGAATTAACCGGGCACACGGCCCGTCAATTCAGCGGCTTTTTTTCATTTGTTTTTAGCGAAAGACCACATCACATTCAAACATTCTAAGCCAGGGGTTCTTAACGGTAAAATCTCCAGAAACGTTGGGCATATGTTTTCTGGCAAAATCCCGCATAAGCTCTGTGTTGCGCTTTTCCGCAAAAGCGAGCTTGTCCCCCAGATTGTAGTAATACTTGTAACTGCCGAAATTTCTCACCAGTTCCGTGCCCACCTGAGAGCGCACATTGGCCTGATAGGCCCAGTCATCCAGATAGCGCACCGCAAGCAGGTAATCCTTGGCAGCATTGGTCATTTTCCCCGTCAGCATCCCCGTGCCCAGAGCAAATCCAGTGGAATTGGTAGCAGTATTCCAGCCGGAATACGTCTTGAGCTTGAACAGTAAATTCTTTTGTTCCAAAAGATTCAGCAAGGCATTGTCTGCGCCGTTGGCATACTTTATGTCCGCCACCCCTACGGGATAACCGGCATTTACAGCATCTTCCACCATTTTGGCGAAGGATTCTGTACCTTTATCCGCCTTCAAATCCGGCACAAAATCTGCCTCCGTAGGTAAGCCGTTATGGGTTTCAATGGTTCTGCCTTTTTTATCTGTATTGACAAGCAGCAACAGGTCTGCCCGCGCTGGGGTTCTCACCTGCAGTCCCCCGGCAATCTTCAGCGCTGCTTCTACAGATTTGGAAATCTTCTCATCGGAATAATCCGGAACGGTATCCCCGCCTTTGCCCGGAGCGTAGCGAACACAAACAAAGGGGATATTCCACGTCATATCATTGATGGCCCGGTTCAAAAGCAAAATGTTGAATTCATCAATCCCCGGCATGGATTGAAATTTGCTCTGGGGCAAATTCTTCTGCTCTGCATAGGCCAGAATCTCCCGGTTTTCCCGATGGTTTTGACACAAAGGTGCATTGTCATCTCTGCCCAAGATCAGATAGTCGATGGTGCCCAATGACGTCATATCCATCAACGCTTTGGTGGCAGCCAGATTTTTTGCTCGCCTGCCAAACCAATCCTTTTGGCACTCCTGCGGAATCGCTTTTTCGTATGCCTGCAGATCCCGTTTTTCCGCAGCAGAAAGCTTGCCTGTCTCCCTCTTGTCAAGCAGCTTGGTGTATTGAAAGATATCAGCACCGTACTGCTCATAATAGGCAGGTTCCTCAATATTGCCTTCCCACCCCTGATACGGTGTGCGCATAAGGGAATCAAAGACGTAGATATGCAGACGGGGATTATCCTGCCGCAGTCGTTTGAAATTTTCCAAGCGTTCCGTAATCTCTGCCTGACTAACCTCGTGCTTTCGCGAAGGTATCAGCCCCCCATAAAGCATAGAATCCGACGCTATAATAGCCGACTTTGCTTTGGGGGCATTTTCCTGCAGCCATTGCCATAGTTCCTGCGGATGCCCCATGTTGGCAGCATTGCTCAAAAGCTCCTTGGGCGGCAACACCAGCTCATAGCCGGCTGCCTCCACCACTTCTACTGTCTGATGATAGGAAATCGGCCTGTCATCATGGGGAATAAACAGTATCCTGCCTCTCGCCTGGGCAGTGCACCAGGGCAATAAAAGTGCGGTCAATAAGAGCATAAATATTCTTTTCAACAAATCAACTCATCTCCTCCTACAGCATTATCCTAGTTATCATATTCAACCAATATACAAATATAATCACTAAAAAAGCTTACAACTTTATAAATTCGATAAATGTAAGACATATCCTTTTATGAACCAGAAAAATCTCATGATGGCAAAGTAAAACCGCTGAACTAACCAGACATACAGCCCGTTAATTCAGCGACTTGTTTGCTTATTTGGCTTGTGCTGCCATTTCCTTCATCAGCCAGTCATGAATAGCCTTGTTATCTGCCTTCCCGTCGGCGGTCTTCTCATCGAGATAGGTTGCTTAAAAATAACCGGGCAGTTCTTCGCTGATAAGCTGTATTACCCAGGCGCTGTCTAGCAAAGCGGGTATGGGGCATCCGCACTTACCACCGGCAGCATCAGCACTGCTATCAACAGCAGACCGATCAGGTCAACTGGTGAAATCTTTCTTTGCATAACGGTCTCCCCATTCACATTTTTATGGCTCCATCATCTCTATAAAGCCTTTCTGCTGTAAGATTTCTTTTACTCTTTCCCTGGCTCCACAAAAAACTATGTGACGATTGCAGTTTTCCTGCATCTCAAGCAGCAGGCGAATTCCCGCCGATGATATATATTCCAGCCGGGTACAATCGATCCTTATTCCTTCTATACGTTCGTCAGCATTTGCTTCCTCCCAGACCATCAAAAGTTTCGGTGACGAAATGGTGTCAAGCCTACCGTGCAAAGATAGATGCAGGATTCCCTTTTTCACTATATGTTGCAGGTCGAATGGTTGTTCTGCCTGTGGCCTGTCAGTTTGTATTTCCTTTCCTTCGTCAAGCGTAATGATCCAGTAATGGCAGTGTTGCATGGCCTCCGTAAAGCGCTCAACCTGCTCTGGCGCAAGCTGCTTGTAGACGCTTAATTCCGGCATATGTTCTTCCAGATTAACCTTTTGAGCTTTTAGCCCATGCTTTGCTAAAAGTGCTTCAGCCCTTGCTTGTGAATTTGGTATATCTAACGGCTCTATTATGAAGGAGTTTCCTAAAGAAGCCACGGCTGACTGCCCTTGAGCTGTGGCCTTGGCCGCCATCAGCTTAACAAGAGATTCTTCGCCGAAAACAGCACGAAAGGTACCGAAAAACTGCAACGCAAATTCAGGGTCTGGCGTTATCCAGCAGCCGCCATGGACTCTTAGCAGACGTTGGATATTGGCGATGACGGTATCGACCTCATCATCGCTGAAATACATCATCATGCCTTCTGTTGAGATACATAAAGGCTCGGTAAAGCCCTGCAAGGCAGTTTCCAATGATGTGTAATTTGTAGCATCTACTCCGTGAAAGGACATATTTTCTACACGGCCAACCAGCTGATGAATAATCGGTTCTATTTCCTGTACAACAATAGGCAAGTCCAGACCAACAAAGTTCCGATTATGTTCCATCATATAAATTGCCTTTGGCGTATAGCCGCATGGCAAATCCACACATGTTTGATATCCGGAAGCCTCTATCAGACGGCACATCGTACGGTACTTGGCCTCAACTACCAATGCATTGCCTAGAATGGTTTCCGCATCCATCATATTTTGAATTGGTACATTGCTTTCCATAGCCAATGCATGGACAATTTTATCCGCATCTGGTATTCCCGCCTGCATCATTAAGCACACCGCTGTCTTAGCTGTAAGGAAAACCGGATTGACGTGTTCCTGCATAGTTCTCAATAACATTTATCATCATCCTTATTCATTTCTGCCCTAATATCATCCATCAACAGGTATTTCTTACCGGATACCGTGTAGCTGGCATCCACCTCCATGCTCTGATACTGCTTCAGAAGGCTTCTGTTACCGCCTGTCGATAATTTGGCCATATTATACTTGCGTCTAAGGCAACAGCTATAGTCTGCACGACCATAATAGGCCGACAACATGCGAGCCAGCTTATGCACGCTGGACTCATCTTTGCCCGCTTCATGTCCTGGCACAACGGCAAATCGCAGATTGCTGTCTTCAATAACCAATTGCGGGAAGATATACCAAATCCAATGGGAATTCTTCCTGCCATTTTTTATTTCAGCTAGAGCAGTTTCATACACCCCGGCCTGCGCTTTTATAAATCTACTGATATCATTTTTCATTGTCTGTCACTTTCACTTCAATTATTACGAAACACCGCCGCCATAAGCGACCTATTGTAAATATGTTCAATATTCCTGCTCCAAAAACCTGCTTTACCACAAGAAAAAAGCTATGCGCAATATCTTCGCACATAGCCTGAAATCGTAGGCATAGTTCTATTTTACCAATATTTTTTGCCTAATGGTGCTTCCATACTCAATTAGTTATGCTGCGAATGTTCAGCAAGATTACACCGATGATGATGAGCAAAATTCCCAGCCCCATTGCAGTCTTTGAGAATCCGCCCCACATGGAATTCTTCAAGAAAATGAAAAATTTTCGAGAAAAGGAGTTCACGAGACTCATGATTATATGCTACAATATTCATGGCATAAGCCCTCCGTTTATATTGTGATTGTTTAGGCACTTTCATTATACAAAACGGAGACTGCTTATGCTATTTTATTTTAGAAAATCTGATTTAATAATTATTGGACAGATTTACAACTGCGAAGTTTGAGATAGTTATTTTCAATATTCTCCAATGGTACTGAAAAAGAGGCTGGCGCATTGCACCACCCTCTTTTTTGTTCAAGGTTTTTCTACATGAAAAGGTCCTAATCCTTATGCAGCTATTTATTCATTGCCAAAATGTTTATCCAGACCTTTACTAAACCAACGGCCATTAAGCACTTTACGGATAATCTCTTTTTTAGCTTGAGCGGGGATGCTATTGTCCTTCTCAATTTCAGCCAGAATATCACTGTAATTGGTTCTTGTATAGGTCATTTTTATATTTGCCTTCTTACTGTTGGCATCAAATACCAGCTGAGACGGCCCTTGTTTTACATTAGTCCAATGCTCCCACTTGGTTAACCCTTTGCCATTGGGATTACCA
>NZ_CAJODG010000065.1 GCF_905233635.1 Selenomonas sp. AE3005
CCATTTTATTATGGCGACATAGCCAAGTGGTAAGGCCGAGGACTGCAAATCCTTTATCCTCAGTTCGATTCTGAGTGTCGCCTCCAAAATGAAATTCAAGCCTTCTCCGATGGGAGAAGGCTTTTGTGTGTTGAAGTTGCAGGCTAAATATTGTAAAATATGAGATATGTGAATTTGAAGGAGGCTTTTATATGCCCTTGCAGGATAAAGATTTAAACAAAGATTTAATAGAGGAAAAAATCGGCAGTGAACAGGTATTTGATGGCAATCTGCTCAAAGTATATCGTGATACGGTTAAGCTGCCTACGGGCAATGAGGCAACAAGGGAATGGATTAAACACCCGGGAGCGTCGGCTGTACTGCCGGTGCTTGCTGACGGGCAGGTTATTCTGGTAAAACAGTATCGCTATCCTATCGGCCGTGTTACGCTGGAAATCCCGGCCGGCAAGCTTGACGCGCCTGATGAGGACCCGCAGCTGTGTGCTGTTCGCGAGTTGTCCGAGGAAACCGGTTATACAGCGGAGAAAATCGAAAAGCTCACGACCATTGCCACGACGGTTGGTTTTTCCAATGAGTACATTCATATCTATGCCGCCACAGGACTTAAAGCCGGTCAGCAGCATACGGACGAGGACGAGTTCATCAATGTGGTGAAAATGCCGCTGGCAAAAGCTGTGGAAATGGTACTGTCCGGGGAGATTTATGATTGTAAATCTGTGGCAGCTATTTTGCTCGTGGAACGTATGCTGAAAAAATGACTTTGACCTGTCAGCTGACCTGTCAATTTGACAGGTCAATAACGGAGGATAAATATGTTTGATTTTAATTTGATGAGCATTGTAGCCGGTTTGCCGGGCTTAATCATTGCCATGGTGGTGCATGAATACGCCCATGCCCAGGTGGCGGTATGGCTGGGGGATTTTACACCGCGTCTGATGGGGCGGCTGACCTTGAATCCTAAAGCCCATATTGACCCCATTGGTATGCTGATGCTCTTTTTGGTGCATTTTGGCTGGGCCAAGCCGGTACAGATAAATCCGCGCAATTTCAAGAACCCGTCCCGTGATGATATCATGGTGTCACTGGCCGGCCCGGCGGCGAACTTTATAACGGCCTTTCTGGCCCTGTTTGCTTTGCTGGCATACAGCCGCATGGGCGGGGAAATGACTGCCGGTGTCTACTGGGTATTGAAGATGATTATTGAGTATAATATCGGTTTTGGTATCTTCAATCTGATTCCCCTGCCGCCGCTCGATGGTTCGCATGTGCTGATGCAGCTGCTGCCGCGTGATATGGCTTATAAACTGGCCGATTTGGAGCGCTACAGCTTTTTGATTTTGATTGTCCTGCTGATGACGCCGGTACTCAGTATGATTCTGATTCCGTGCCGGGCTATGATTCTGCAGCTTTTCTCGCTGTTATTAAGTCCTTTTTTCTAAATGGAAGATTACAAGTTTAAACTTGATGCCTTTGAAGGTCCGATGGACCTGCTTATGCATCTGATTGAGAAGAACAAGATTGATATTTACGATATCCCCATTGCGGAGCTTACGCGGCAGTATTTGGACTACCTGGACAAATTCCGGGAGTTCAATATGGAAATCGCCAGCTCCTTTTTGGTGATGGCGGCTACGCTTTTGCAGATTAAGTCCCGGATGATGCTGCCAAAGACCAAACAGGAGGAAACGGCAGAAGAAGAGGACCCGCGTCTGGAACTGGTGCAGCGGATTTTGGAATACCGCAAGTTCAAGCAGGTCAGCCAGGTACTCGGTGATATGGCCGGGGTGCAGGAAAGATTTGTCGCCCGGGAGCCCATGGACCTGCCAGTACATCACCTGCCGCCGGGGAATCTGTCCCTGCAGCAGTTGGTTGAGGCTTTCCGCACGGTACTGTCCGTCAAAGCGGAAATCTCCATACCCAAGGCACTGGTGGAGCCGGAGGCCTTTAATATCAAGGATAAGATGGAAGATATTATTCTGCTGTTGGGGCGCAGCCGGGGACGGCTGCTCTTTTCGGAGGCGTTTCGCAGCGGCACGCGCAGCGAGCTTATCGTGACGTTTTTGGCGCTGCTGGAACTTATGAAACTGCGGACAGTAACCGTAAAACAGCAGCGGTCGTTTGCAGAGATTTATATTTGTGTCCGGGAGGAGGGACAGGATGCCTGAGACAACACGGGCGGAAATTGCCGACACGGGACTCGTGGAGGCGGTGCTCTTTGCGGCCGGGAATCCCGTGCCCGTAAAGGAACTGGCAGCCATTTTGGAGCTGGACGTACTGGGCACGCAGAATATTTTGACCAGGCTGCAGCAGGAGCTCGACGAGCGTCATAGCGGCCTGACCTTGCGGCAGGTAGCTGGCGGTTATCAGCTGGCTACGCGGCCGGAGGCCTTTGCAACGGTGGAACGGCTCAGTCAGGTCGTAGACCGGAAGATTTCGGCACCGACCATGGAAACCCTGTCCATCATTGCATTTAAACAGCCGATTACCAAAGCGGAAATCGAGCAGATTCGCGGTGTGCGGATTGAGCGCGCCCTGCAAAAGCTGATTGAGCTGGAACTGATTGCGGAAGTGGGGCGCAAGCAGGTATTAGGACGGCCGATACTTTACGGCACTACGGATACCTTTTTGCGCTGTTTTGGCATTAACACGCTGGACGAACTGCCGGAACTGCCGACTACGGAGGAGGCAGTGGCGGCACTTGATAACGAGCAAATGCTCCTGTTCCAGGAAGTCCAGCAGCTGCAGGCCGGAGAAGAAACGGCTGCCACGGAAGAAGAAACTGATGAGTAATTTGGAGGAAATAGATTTGGTAGAGTTATTAGCTCCTGCCGGGAGCCGTGAGGCGCTGATTGCTGCGGTAGAAAGCGGCGCCAATGCCGTTTATTTGGCTGGGAGCCAGTTTGGCGCCCGTGCTTATGCGAATAACTTTGATGAGGATGGCCTGCGTGAGGCCATCCATTTTGCGCATTTACGTGATGTGCTGATAAACGTCACGGTGAACACGATTGTTGACGATACGGAGATTCCGGCGCTTAAGGAGTATTTGCGCTTTCTGCGCGATGCCGGCGCAGACGCCCTGCTGGTGCAGGACTTAGGCGTGGCCCGTATAGCGCGCGAAATAATTCCGGATATGCCGCTGCATGCGAGCACACAGATGACCGTACACAGCCTGGAAGGCGTGCTGGCTTTGCAGGAAATGGGCTTTACCCGGGTGGTTTTATCGCGTGAATTATCCCTGAAGGAAATTAAATATATCTGCGCTAATTCTGACGTGGAAATCGAAGTCTTTATGCATGGCGCCCTGTGCGTCTGCTACTCAGGACAGTGCCTGATGAGCAGTATGATTGGCGGCCGCAGCGGCAACCGCGGCCGCTGTGCCCAGCCCTGCCGTCTGCCTTATACGCTGGTGGACGAACAGGGACAGGATGTGCTCGGGGATAAGGCTGGCAGCTATCTGCTGTCACCGCGCGATATAAATACTATCGATGTCATTCCTGACTTAATCGGGGCAGGCGTGGCCTCACTCAAAATTGAGGGCCGTATGAAACGCCCGGAGTATGTGGCCACTGTGGTCAGCACCTATCGGGCTGCCATTGATATGTATTTGTCTGGTCAGGATTACCGGGTTGACCAGTCAGCCCGGGACAATCTGGCGCAGATTTTCAACCGTGATTTCACAACGGCGTATCTGGTGAACCGTCCCGGCAAAAATATGATGAGCGACCGGCGTCCCAATAACCGCGGCCTGCTGATTGGCCGGGTAACGGCCTACGACTGGGATAAACGGCTCGTGACGGTCAAGCTGTCCGGCCGTCTGGCCCTGGGTGACCAGGTGGATTTCTGGGTGAAAGTCGGCGGCCGGGTGACGGCCACGCTAAGTGACATGTCAAATGTCAAAGGTCAAAAACTGACGGTGGCTGAGGCTGGCGATACGGTTCGGTTTGCCATTCCGTCAGCAGTGCGTGACCATGACCGGGTATTTAAAGTCTATGACGCCCGGCTGATGGAGCAGGCCAAGGAAAAATACGCCAGTGGGGCGCCGGTACGGCGTATCCCCATTACGGCAGAGGTGAAAGCCGCAATTGGCGAACCGTTGACGGTAGTTCTGCATGACCAGCATGGCCACTGTGGAACCGGCCGTACGGCGTTTATCGGGGAGGCTGCCCAGAAACGCCCCCTGTCCGAGGAAGTCATCCGCAAGCAGGTGGACAGGCTCGGAACGTCAGTGTATGAACTGCAGGAACTCACGACTGATATTCAGGGTGCGGTGATGGTGCCGATGAGTGAAATCAACGAGGCCCGGCGGCAGGCCGTTGAAGAACTGGACAATCAGCGGCTGGCTCATTATCCCCTGCGCGTACAGGGGGTGAAACCTTTTAAGTCGGAGCCTTGTCCGCAGACAGCCGCTATGCCTAAACTGTTTGTCGCTGTGGACACGCTGGCGAAAATGCAGGCCGCCATTGCCGGTGGGGCCGATGGCATTATCTTTGGCGGCGAGTCTTACGAACACGAGGCCATTACGGTTATGGACTACGAAAAGGCCTGGCATTTAGCACAAAAAGCCAACGTGCGCCTGGACTTCAATCTGCCGCGGATTATGAAGGACGATGTACAGCCTTTCTTTGAGAAAATCCTTACGGCAGCAAAAAAATTCCCCCCGGCAGCAGTGCATGTGCATAACATCGCGCAGGCGGCCCTGGTAAAACGGCTGACGGATTTTGCCGTTCATGCGGATTATTCCCTGATTGCCTACAATAAGAGCACGTTGTCCTTCTTTAAGGATTACGGCATGGCCTCGGCCACCTTATCGCCGGAACTTAAGTGGCAGCAGATGGAAGGGCTGGCCAAACACAGCCCACTGCCCTTAAGTGCTATTGTGCATGGCCGGCTGGAACTGATGGAGTCCGAATACTGCGTGACAGGCAGTTTCCTGGGAAATGTGGACAAAGGCGCCTGCAGCCATCCTTGCACGCAGGGACGCTATGCGCTGAAGGACCGCAAGGAGGCTGTATTCCCCCTGCGGATGGACCAGTTCTGCCACATGCACGTTCTGAACAGCAAGACGCTTTCCATGCTGCCGCATGCCATGAAATTCAAGGCGGCCGGGGTAGATACTTTGCAGATTGAGGCCAAGGCTATGACCGAAAAAGAAATAACAGCCATAGTCAGGGCTTATGTGCAGGCTATGAAACTGCCGGCTGACCTGGATGAAGTACAGGAGGCAGCTTTAAAGACACAGGAAGGCAGCGACATTACCAGAGGTCATTATTTCCGAGGAGTTTTATAAACAAATGGAACAAACATCCTTTAAGATACTAGAATATGAAAAGATTACCGCCATGCTGGCCGAACAGGCAAGCTCCACCCTGGGCAAGGAAAAGGCCCGGAAACTCTGCCCGAGTGCTGACTTTGATGAAGTCAGCCAGTGGCAGGAGGAAACAGGGGAGGCCCTGAAGGTAAGCTCTTTTGCCGCACCACCATTGGGCGGCATTCGCGATATCCGCCTGATTTTGAAAAAGGCCGGCAAGGGTGCGGTGCTGGAACTGGAAGAACTGCAGAATGTCATGAGCATTATGTATGCCATGCGCACAGTAAAGTATTTCTTCCGTGACTTGGAAATTGAGGCACCCATTTTAAAGGAATGGGCCCGCGGCATTGAAATTTTAGGCCAGCTCGAGCGCAATCTTAATAATGTCATTGATGAACATGGCAATATGCGCGAAGATGCCAGTGTGGAGCTGCGCCGTATCCGCCGCGAGCTCAAATCCTCGCAGGTGCGCATTAAGGATAAGATAAACAACATTCTCCATGATGGCGCGTACCAGAAAATGTTTCAGGACGCGATTGTCACGGTTCGTGATGAGCGTTATGTTATTCCTATAAAAGCGGAGTACCGGGCCCATTTCCCCGGCCTGATTCACGACCAGTCAGCCAGCGGTTCCACCTTGTTTATCGAGCCTATGGCCGTGGTGGAATTAAATAACGATGTGAAACAGCTGACCTTGGCTGAGGAGCAGGAAATCCAGCGGATTTTGCGGCAGCTGTCCGGGGAAGTAAGCCGTGAGCGCGAAACCTTGGCCGCAAATAGCGAAATTCTGGGCGACCTGGACTTTGCCTTTGCCAAAGCCCGGCTGGCCGGCAAAATGAAGGCTGTGCGTCCGCAGGTCAATGAGGAAGGCCGCACCGTGCTCACCGGAGCGCGCCATCCGCTGATAGATAAGGACAAGGTTGTGCCGACCAATATCACCATTGGCACGGATTATCGCATGCTGCTGATTACCGGTCCGAACACCGGCGGTAAGACCGTCACCATGAAGACGTTGGGCCTCATGGTGCTCATGGCGCAGTCCGGCCTCTATCTGCCTGTGGAACAGGGTTCGGAAATCGCCCTGTACCAGAATATATATGCCGATATTGGGGACGAGCAGAGCATTGAGCAGAGCCTGTCCACCTTCTCTGCCCACATGACGCATATCGTGCGGATTTTGGACAGGGTGGAAAGCGATGACCTGCTGCTACTCGATGAG
Source organism: Selenomonas sp. AE3005 (assembly GCF_905233635.1). Taxonomy (GTDB): domain Bacteria; phylum Bacillota; class Negativicutes; order Selenomonadales; family Selenomonadaceae; genus Selenomonas_A. The sequence goes on from NZ_CAJODG010000065.1 coordinate 6,528, forward strand.
CTGGGGGCCGGCACGGACCCCGAAGAGGGCGCGGCCCTGGCTATGGCCATTTTGGAAAAACTGTTGGCCGTAAAGGCCACGACGGTGGCCACAACGCATTACTCCGAATTAAAGACCTTTGCCTATACCCGGGAGGGGATTGAAAATGCCTGCGTGGAATTTGATATCGAAACTCTGCGGCCGACGTACCGCCTGCTGATTGGCATTCCGGGCGCCAGCAATGCCTTTGCCATCAGCCGCCGCCTGGGACTGGCCGATTCCTTAATCCTCCGGGCACAGCAGCTAGTGAAGGCTGACCATGCACAGTTTGAGCACGTCATAAATCAGCTGGAAAACGAAAAGATGATGTATGAACAGCGTAATGCCGATATTGCCGAACGGCAGGCGCAGGTGAAGAAACTGGAAGAAAAACTGCTGAAGGCTAAGGAGGAGCTCAATCAGAAGAAGGGCGATATCCTGCGCAAGGCCAAGGATAAGAGTGCGGCGCTTATCCGTCAGACCAGACGGGAATCCGAAGAGGTTATCAGCCAGCTGAAAGAACAGTTTGATGACCTGGGTATCAAGGCCCGTCAGCAGGCTATTGCCGAGGCACGCAGCCGCCTCAATGAGGCCTCAGCCAAGGCTAATCCTGGCATTATGGCGCAAAAGGGCGTAGGCCAGCGCATAGACCTGAGTAAAATCCGCGTGGGTGATACCGTCTATGTGAAAAAACTTGACCAAAAGGGCACGGTTATGGAAATTCAGGGCAAAGACCTGACAGTACAGGTCGGCGCCCTGCGTACCAAAATCAAGGCCAATGCCTGCACCTTTATCGCGCATAAGGTGGAGGACAAAAAGCCGGCAGCTGCCGGCAGCCGCAAAAATTCGCAGTCGTCGAGTTTCCTGCAGAAAACGCAGAACATCGGCCGTGATATCGACATTCGTGGCATGATGGTGGACGAGGCGGAAATGGTGCTGGGCAAGTTCATTGATGACGCCATTATCGCCGGGCTTTCCCAGGTGCTGATTATCCACGGCAAGGGCACGGGGGCCCTGCGCAAGGGTGTGCATGCTTACCTCAAAAGCCATCGCAATGTCCTGAGTTTCCAGTTTGCTGATATAAACGAAGGGGGCACAGGTGCCACGGTGGTGGAATTAAAATAAATGCGTAAGAATCTTTTAGGGCGGATTAGAAAAAATCAGCCCTTTACTTTTTGGGAACTGGTAACGCTGACCTGGCAGCTCAGTGTACCGGCTATCATGGCGAAAATCACCACCGTGATGATGCAGTATATTGATGCCTCCATGGTAGGTATGATTGGTGCCGGCGCGGCCGCGGCCATCGGTCTGGTTAATTCCACGACCTGGCTTATCGGCGGCGTGGCCTTTGCCATGTCTATGGGATACACTATTCAGCTGGCGCAGGCCATTGGTGCCGGTGAGGATGTAAAAGCCCGGAGCCTGGTGCGTCACGGTCTGTGGGCGGTATTCTTTTTCAGTCTGACACTGGGCCTGGGCTGTGCGGCGCTCAGCGGCCGGCTGCCGTTTTTACTGGGCGGTACAGCTGATATTGCAGCTGATGCCTCGCTGTATCTGGGCATATATTCCCTCGGCCTGCCTTTTCTGGCGGTGAACTTTGCTGCCGCGTCCATGCTGCAGGCCAGCGGCAGTATGAAAATACCCAGCCTGCTCAGTGTGCTCATGTGTCTGCTCGATGTTATCTTTAACGCCCTGCTGATTTTCCCGGCCCGTACGGTCGAGGTGTTTGGCTGGTGTATCTGGATTCCCGGCGGCGATATGGGCGCCGCCGGTGTGGCCTTAGGCTCAGTTCTGGCAGAATTATGCTGCATGACAGCCATGCTGTACGTGTTGCTGCGCAGGTCACGGCTGCTCCGTTATCGTAAAGAACAGCTGTTGTGCTGGCAAAAGGAATTGCGTAAAGCCACGATACTGGGCATTCCCATGGCTTTGGAGCAGATTGTCATGGGCAGTGCCTATGTGGCCTTTACCTGCATTGTCGCCCCGTTGGGCACGGTAGCCCTGGCGGCTAATTCCTTTGCTATCACGGCCGAAAGTCTTTGCTATATGCCGGGCATCGGAGTGGCTACGGCGGCCCAGACGCTGGTGGGGCAAAGTGTTGGCGCCGGACGTCCGGAACTGGCCAGCCGCTTTGGCTGGGTTAGTGCCGGTCTCGGTATGTTCGTCATGCTCGTGATGGGCATTGTTATGTATATTTTTGCGCCGCAGATGATGGCGCTCCTGTCCGGTGATGCGGCGGTCATTGTCGCCGGCACACAAATCCTGCGCATTGAGGCCTGGGCTGAACCGCTCTTTGCTGCCGGAATTGTCGTTACGAGTGTTTTCCGCGGTGCCGGGGAAACAAAAATGCCTACCGTTTTGAATTTGGTTGCCATGTGGGGGATCCGCATTCCGTTGGCTGTTTATCTGGCACAGGCTTATGGCCTGGCCGGTGTATGGGCAGCCATGTGCGTAGAACTCTGCGTCCGTGGTTTGCTTTCTTTAGGCGCATTGTACTACCGTGGCCAGGGACTTTATCAGAAGTAATAGAGAATTTAAGACCAAATTTGACATATACGTAATAAATATGTTATACTTTCAACTGTTGATATAAGTTGTCAAGACAATCGCGGCTGGTGCTTTGACATCAGATGAGGAAAGTCCGGGCTCCATAGGGCAGTGTGCTGGATAACGTCCAGCGAGGGTGACCTTAGGGATAGTGCCATAGAGATTTAGACCGCCAGATTTATCTGGTAAGGGTGGAAAGGTGCGGTAAGAGCGCACCAGCAGTCAGGTGACTGGCTGGCTTGGGTAAACCCCACACGGAGCAAGACCAAATAGGGAAGGGATGCTTGAGCTGACGGGTAACCGTTATGCCTAGATAAATGATTGTCACCGCCTTTGGCGGAACAAAACTCGGCTTATTGATTGCTTATACAACATAATGTAAATAGGTTGGCTGTCAGTGATGACAGCCACTTTTCATGCCGGAATGAATTCTGAAAACAAACTGAAAATTGTTTAAAGATATACAAAGAGCAATTTCGGCAAACACAGGCAGGTCTACGGCAAATTTTGCCGTATCTGTATATATGGGTAAAAAAGAACATAGGATTAAGCTGAATCCAGCCCAGGAGCGGGGGAACCAAACTTTTGGGGCGAACTTCACGATTGCACAGCGCTTTGCCGACTGTGTGAATAATGCAGCGGGTGGTCTTCTCTACCCGAGCCCGGCAGCTAACCTCGTAAGCGAACAGAGAGAGGAGTTGGCTTTTTGAGTAAAGCAACTAAGCGCGTGTTTGCGCTGTCCATGATCCTTATGTGCTGGTTTTCCCTTTGCAGTGCTTCGGCATTTCGTGTGGGGGACCAAGGCACAGATGTAGCTGAGATACAGGGACAATTGGTCCGTCTTGGCTATGACGTATCGGCAGATGGGGATTTCGGTCCTGCAACAGCTGAGGCGGTAAAGGCATTTCAGGCATCCCATGGTATGGATGTCGATGGACAGGTAGGTTCGACTACTTATGCAGCACTGCTCGGCAAATCCATGCCGGTAGTATCGCATGGCAGCAACTACATCAACCGTACCATTATTTCCGAATCCATGCAGTACCTCGGTGTTCCGTATGTATTTGGTGGTACCAGCCCGAGCGGTTTTGACTGCTCCGGTTATGTCCAGTATGTCTTTGCAAATGCAGGTATTTCCCTGCCGCGTACAGCTGATGTGCAGTACGATTACGGTTCACCCACTGGGGAACTGATGCCGGGGGATCTGGTATTCTTTTCGACGTATGCACCGGGAGTGTCCCATGTGGGCATTTACCTTGGCGACCGTCAGTTTATTCATGCGTCTTCCAGTCGCGGTGTTAGTGTAGCATCTTTAGACAGCTCCTATTGGGGCGGCTGCTACGTTGGCGCTCGTCGGGTGATGTGATGACGTTGTAGGGAGAGGCGCCTGCCTCTCCTGTTTTTTTCTATTTGCCAAAGGAGTAAGAGCTATGGGAGATTTATTTATTGTCTTGCTGTGCTTTTTGATTTCCTCTTATGCCGCCTGGGATAAAATGTTTACAGAATAATTTATTGTTGTGGCAGGATTTTTCTTAACTATCACGAAATACACAATATAAGAACCTTGTGATAACAAGTGGAATTATTAGTGATAGGAGTGACCACAATGGCAAAAGTTAGAATCCACAACATGATGTTTTACGGTTTCCATGGCGTTTATGAATATGAACGCGAACAGGGACAGAAATTCTATGTGGACATCGAGGTCGAAACCAAGGACGACAGCATGGCTGAAACAGATGACCTCAAAGACGGCGTAGACCCAGCAGCTGTTTATGACATTGTCAAAGATATCACGGAAAATAAGCGTTATCAGATGCTCGGCGCTTTAGCAGCGCACATTGGTGACAGACTGCTGGCTAAGTATCCGCACTTTAAGTCTGTTACGGCTAAGGTTCGCAAACCGTCGGTACCTATTTCCGGTCCTATTGACTATGTGGAAGTAGAAGTTGTCCGCACTCAGCAATAACACAGCAGACCGTCGCCGGGATTCCGGTGATGGTCTTTTTAGGTTTTCTGAGAAAAATATTTTATTGCATTGACAATAAAAATAATTTATGCTAATATACATACTGTAAACGAAAAGACCAATAGAATATGGATTGGGTCAGGTGTCTGAGACTTAATAGGGAAGCCGGTATAAGCCGGCGCGGTCCCGCCACTGTAACAGGGAGTGAGCCTGCATAGTTATGTCACTGGAGATTTATCTCTGGGAAGGCGTAGGTGAGCAAAGATCTGGAGCCAGGAGAACTGCCTGATTGACAATCGCCGCTAGGAGCCGTGTTGGTTCCTTGGACCTGCGAGTGATGGGGATGGAGATTTATCGGTACTGAGAAGATTTAGGACCTGAGTTAGTGTGGGTATTTTCGAGTAGCGTAAGATAGCTCTTCCCTGCGCGGGAGGAGCTTTTATTTTGCCTATTTGTCGAAAAGTTTTTCCCGTCGATATTTTCGGCGGGGAGAAATGCTCATACATTTCATTCAGTTCTATGGATTAGTTGCTTTTTAGCAGCAGCTCCGATGAGTATCGGAGCTTATTTTTTTCCATTTATATACGACTATCGGGGATAGCATATTTCTTATTGAGGGGAGTCTTTGGACACCATGGAAGCACTTTGTATAGGATTAGCACTTTTAGGACTTATGTATTTTGCCTACCGCGGCTGGTCAATTATTCTGATTGCGCCGTTTTTTGCCGGTCTGGCAGCTCTGGCGAGTATGTTTGATATCTTGCCGGTATACAGTGAGCTCTATATGACCCGCCTGGCTGAATATGTAAAGACATATTATCCAGTATTTTTATTTGGTGCGGTGTTCGCAAAATTGATGGAAAAAGGCGGTCTGGCATCGGCCATTGCCGGTAAGATTGTGGACGTTTTAGGGGAAAAGCGGGCTATCTTAGCGGTGCTCATGGGCTGTGGCGCTTTGACTTACGGCGGCCTGTCCGTGTTTGTCGTGGCCTTTGTCATGTATCCTTTCGGCGCGGTGGTATTTAAGAAAGCAGATATACCGAAACGACTGCTGCCGGCGGCTTTGTGGGTAGGTATTTTCTCCTTTGCGATGGTATCACTGCCCGGAACACCGCAAATTCAGAATATTATTCCGTCCTCATATTTTCAGACAAGTACCTGGGCTGCCCCGGGTATCGGCCTGTTTGCCTCGATTTTATTCCTGCTTATCGGCTGGGGCTGGATTGGCCGCCGGGCCAAACAGCTGCAGGCACAGGGGGAAGGCTATGGTGAACACGGCGGTGACGGCCGCAAAAAGCGTAACCCCAAAATTAACATTCCCTGGTACTGGGCGATGGTGCCCCTGCTGATGGTTATTGTCATCAACGTGGTGCTGTCTAATCCCTTCGGCTGGGAGTGGGGCTTTCACTGGAACGAGGACAGCTTAGTGGCTTTTGGGCCGCTTAAACTCTCCCTGCTGGCCTCGCAGGTAGGTAAAGTGTCTGCTATCTGGTCCATCAGCGTGGCTTTGATTCTCAGCAGTATTGCCGCTGCTATCATCGGCCGTAAGCGGCTTAAGGTTACGGATGGTTTCCTGCCTACCGTAAACTACGCAGCCCTGTCCTCCGGTTCGGCAGCCCTGAATGTTGCCTCGGGTTATGCTTTCGGCTGCGTTATCACCGCTATGCCAGGCTTTGCTCCGGTGACGGAATGGCTCGTGGGTATTGCGGCCTCCTTTGGCCCGCTGTTGTCAGCCGTTATCACCACTAACATTATGTGTGGTATCACAGGTTCAGCCTCCGGTGGTCTGACCATCGCCTTGTCGGCTCTGGGTGACCAGTGGGCAGCGATGGCTATTGCCGCCGGAATTCCCTTGGAGGTACTGCACCGTATTGTCGCCGTGGCGTCTGTCGGCATCGACCCCGTACCGCATTGCGGCGCGTTGGTTACGTTGCTGGCCATCTGCGGTCTGACGCATAACGAATCGTATTTTGACATTGCTGTAATCATGGGGCTGAAGTTTTTGGTGCCGTTCCTGTGCATCATCTTCTATATGTTGACAGGAATTTGTTAATGTAGAAATAGAGTAAAAAACGGCTTGACGATGGGGAAATATTCCCAGGTCAAGCCGTTTTTACGATGAAATTTTTGCAAGTGATTACGTGTTTTTTAATGGTTCGTAGGCATCCGTATGGAGAAATTCTCGTTCGAGGATTTCTCCGTTTTGTTTCCATAAGCGGTAAAGAGAAGGGCGCATGGAACTGCCTTCGGTGACAAGGGCAATGCTCTTGCCGGCAAGATCGGCTTTGGTGCCCAGTACATAGACCGTCAGGGCACTGCCACTGTTGGCAATGGTGAGATAAACCGGATGGGGCAGAGGATTGCGGAAGACGAAGTCAATAAGCCCATCTGCCACAGTGGCATCCCGTCCGGCAGGCACATAGGAGGATGACGCGAAATGTCCTGTGCGTTCTACAGGGGTCAGTCCTGCCAGCAAAATTGCATTGTAGAGGGTGGAACTGACCTGACAGACACCGCCGCCCACATCAATGGAATGTTTGCCGTAGACGATAACGCCGGCATCCTTATACCCGGCTTCGTGTGTGCGAGGGCCTACGGTATTATTGAAGGATAAGGTCGCACCGCTGCGGATTAACGCCCCTTGCAAATGGCTGGCGGCAAGACCGATATTATCGCCGCGGTCACCGGGATAGAAGCGAGTGGTATAGGATCCTAAAACACCATCCATAAAAGCAAGGTCGTTATCCTGTACAAAGGGGAGCTGTTCAGAAGGAGTCAGCTCCTTTTTTACCGTCAGGTTGAATGTCTGAAAATCCGGTGACAGTTCAGCTATGATGGGGTCAATATCCAAACTTAGCCCGATTACCGCTGGTGTTTTACGGATACTGCCGTCAGCTTGCAGAATAACGCTGCCATTTTTCGGTGGCGTGTCAATGGCGGTCTTTATTTGTTGCAGCTTGTCATGGAGGAGCTGTTCGTCAAAGCTGGCATCCATAGTAACGGTGGTCCCGAAAATAGCACAGCGCATCTGGGTGATGATGTTTTCAATGGCAGTTCCATCCCGGCCAATGCTATAGGCAGTTTCCACGGCTTTATCCACATTGCCATGAAGGTTGATATCTGCGGGGTCAATCTGGAAGTTTCGTTCCTTATATGTAAGGACAGCAGCCTTGCGCTGGAGTTTGCTGGCCGCTGTATCCGTAAAGAACTTGTGGGCTTCATTTTTACTCAGGCCGGCAATGGTGACGCCATTAGACTGTACCCCCATAATGATGCGGTCTTTGTTGCTGACTGTAACCGATATGCAGCCGGCAACTAATACGGCTGTTATCGTTGCGGCTGTGGTCAGGGTAACGATTTTGCCCAAAGCCGCATTGGAAAGATTCATAATTGCAAGACACTCCCTATTAAATAATTTGAAGTACCGTTTCCATTATACTTTTTTTACGCGCAGGGTGCAATGTAAGGTTGACTTTGTTTTTTTGACTTTTTTGTGATTACATCTTGACATTTTGACTAAAAAAAGGTAGTATAAAAACTGTGCTTAGCACTCGACCATAATGAGTGCTAACAAACTAACGACGTATTTCATAATATAGGAGGAAGATACCTATGATTAAGCCATTGGGCGAAAGAGTTGTCATTGAAGTTGCTGAGGGCGATGTAAAGACCGCCAGCGGTATTGTACTGCCGGATACGGCTAAGGAAAAACCCCAGAAGGGCACGGTTGTAGCTGTGGGTACGGGCAAGCTCCTGGAAAACGGCGAACGCGCTGCTATGGAGGTTAAAGCCGGCGATACGGTTGTTTTCTCCAAATACTCTGGTTCTGAAGTCAAAGTTGACGATAAAGAGTATCTGATTGTCCGCGAAAGCGACATTCTGGCAATTCTCTAATTAAATGTATTTTCTGGAGGTAATATAAATGGCTAAACAGATTCTGTTTGACGAAGAGGCTCGCCGCGCTTTGGGCCGCGGTGTTGACGCACTGGCTAACGCCGTAAAAGTAACCCTTGGCCCGAAAGGCCGCAACGTAGTGCTCGAAAAGAAATTCGGCGCTCCGACCATCACCAATGATGGTGTAACGATTGCCCGCGACATTGAACTCGAAGATCCGTTCGAAAACATGGGTGCACAGCTCGTTAAAGAAGTTGCTACCAAGACCAACGATATCGCTGGTGATGGTACGACTACGGCTACGCTGCTGGCACAGGCCATGATTCATGAGGGCATGCGCAACGTTGTTGCTGGTGCTAATCCCATGATTATCAAAAAGGGTATCAACAAAGCT
>NZ_CAJODG010000066.1 GCF_905233635.1 Selenomonas sp. AE3005
AGCGGCGGAGAGCACTATCGATTGATTCGTTTTTACCAACTTTAATTTCGTTTGCCATCTATTTTTCCCCCCCTCCACTTAACATGGGAGTTTGTGTTTTCATAACTACACCACGCTATTATACAATAATAATGTGAGGCATGTCAACACAAATCCACATAAATCATCAGCCGGGGGGCCATTGCAGGGAACGCCCGCCTAAGAGGTGGAAATGCAGATGTTTGACCGTCTGACCGCCTTCATCGCCAGTATTGGCAACCACACGGAACCCGGACTCAGCCACGCCCAGTTCCCGGGCCAGCTGCGGAATCACATCCACCAGAATATGAGCTGCCAGCTCTTTATCTTCAGCTTTCAGCGCAGCCACACTTTCCACATGTTTTTTGGGGATAACCAGCACATGCACCGGCGCCTGTGGTTCCAGGTCCTTAAACGCAATAACCTGCTCGTCCTCAAATACCACGGTAGAAGGAATTTCCTTGCTTGCAATCTTGCAAAAAATACAATCTGCCATCATTTACACCTCCTTTGCAAATCACATACTTTATTATATTCGCGTTAAGTTGCCAAATACCTGCTTTTAAATGAAAAAATTAACTGTTTAATTTCTGTGCTGCATAAGCGAGCAGAATGTGGGCGCTCTTGCGATTGGTAGCCAGCGGAATATTGTGCACATCGCACAGGCGCAGCAAGGCATTGATATCCGGCTCGTGCGGCTGGGACGTCAGCGGATCACGCAGGAAGATTACATACTGCACCTTTTCCGTAGCCACCAGGGCACCAATCTGCTGGTCACCGCCCAAGGGGCCGCTCATCATCGTCTCCACTTCGAGCCCCAGCTTTTCCTTGAGCTGCGTCCCGGTGGTACGCGTTGCCACCAAATGAAATTTTGCCAGCAGTTCCTTATGATTACCGGCAAAATCCAGCATCTCGTCCTTCTTCTTGTCATGAGCAATCAATGCAATAGTTTCCATAAATACAGCCTTCTTTCATAGATAAATAAAATCCTCACTAAAAAGTTCTACCTTACTAGTGAGGATTCCTTTATATCATCAGCGTATTTATTATTTTACCGTGCCCCAGACACCATCTTTATAGAGTTTTTCCAGCGTCACTTCATAAATTTCGCCACTCTCTACCGGGCTGTCCGTATAAACGCGGATGTAATTATCCGTCAGGCCGTCCGTGATGCCATCATTATTGGTTTCAAACAGGACGCGCATGGTCTGCCCCAGGAAAGATTTATGAAACTCCTCCGTCTTGCGGCTGGCCAGTTCCTGCATGCGGTGTGCCCTTTCCTTTTTGACCTGCTCAGGCACCTGGTCTTTCCGTGCGGCCGCCGGTGTACCGTTGCGCTTGGAGTACGGGAACACGTGCATACGGGAAAAGTTCATCTGCTCGACAAATTTCAGGCTGTCGGCAAACTGTTCCTCCGTTTCCCCGGGAAAGCCGACGATGATATCCGTCGACACAGCCACACCGGGAATCTCGTTCTCGATACGGGCAATCAGCCGGCCGAACTCTGCCGTATCATAATGACGGTTCATATCTTTGAGCACACTATCCGAACCGGCCTGCAGCGGCAGGTGCAGATGGGCACAGAAACGTTCATCATCACGGATAAGCTGGAATAATGCCGGTGAAACTTCGATGGATTCCAGGGAACTTAAACGCAGGCGTTTGAGCCCCTCCACCTTCAGCACTTCGCGGCAGGCATCGGCTAAATCTATATCACCGGGCAGGTCACGGCCATAAGCGCCCAGATGAATCCCTGTCAGCACAATTTCCTTAAAACCGGCAGCCACAAGTTTTTTCGCCTCACTGTGAATCTTATCCAAATGCCGGGACTTCACCGGACCGCGGGCGTAGGGAATAATACAATAAGAACAGAAATTCTGGCAGCCGTCCTCTATTTTCAAGAAAGCACGCGTGCGCTGGGGCATATCATAGATGGGAATATCTTCAAACTCATGGGAGTCCATGATATTGCCTACCTCGTCCAAAATGCCGTCCTCCCGGGCAGCACGTTCCACGTATTCCACAATCTTACTGCGTTCCTTCGTGCCCAGCACCACGCGGACGCCTTCAATCGCCTTGATTTCCTCCGGGTGTACCTGCGAATAGCAGCCGCAGACAGCAATGATGGCATTCTCATTCGTCCGCTGCGCCCGGCGGATAATCTGCCGGGATTTCCGGTCACCCAGGCTCGTCACCGAGCAGGTATTTATCACATAAAAATCCGCCTTTTCCTCAAAGGGCACAATTTCATAGCCGCTTTTCTTGAACAGGCCTTCCATGGTTTCCGTTTCAAACTGATTGACCTTGCAGCCCAAGGTCGTAAGTGCCACCTTTGGCAAAATAATACTTCCTTTCTTAACCTAAGTCGCCGTTTTCATACTGGGCAACCGTAACCGCCGCCACAGCCGCTGTTTCCGCGCGCAAAATACGAGGCCCCAGCGTCACCGCTTTGCCGCCGCAGGCCTGAACCTGCGCCGCCTCTTCCAGGGTAAAGCCGCCCTCCGGGCCGATGAGCAGCACGAGGCGCTTGCCCTGCGCCGCCTGCAAACATGATTTTACCGTATATTCTTCTTCATTTTCGTAACAAAAGACAATTTCCGTTGTCTCTGTACCGCCATTATCCGCCAGCAGCTTTGACAAGTCAGTGATGGGCGTAACTTCGGTCAGCGCGGTCCGGCCGCACTGCTTGGCCGCCTCAGCGGCGATTTTCTGCCAGCGTTCCTGCCGCGCTGCCGCCTTTTTGGCATCATAGCGCACGACACAATTGTGGCTTTTCACGGGGATAATTTCTGTTACTCCCAGCTCTACCGCCTTTTGCACCACATAGTCCATCTTATCAGCCTTTAACAGACATTGCGCCAGCACCAGTTCCAGCGGTGATTCCGTATTAGCCGCCAGCCGTTCTTTCAGCGTCAGAGTCACAGCCTCTTCCCGAAAGGCCGTCATTTCCATCAGCGCGACCTGTCCGGCATCGTCTACCACCGTGACTTTCTGCCCGGCTTTGGCGCGCATGACATGCATGAGATGATGGGCATCACTACCGGTTATTTCGATGGTATCGGCCAGCAGCCCCTTATAAAACAGCCGTCTCATTTATTTTCTCCACGGCTGATGGTCATAGCCACCCAGCCTTTTTCTTCTGTCACCTTATCGACCACAAAGCCATGCGCCAGACATGCCTCCGTCACGTCCGGCAGACGTTCGGAAATGATACCCGACGCCAGCAGATGGCCGCCCACGGCCAGGTGTTCGTCCAGCTCATCAAACAGCATAATGATAATGTCAGCAATAATATTGGCAACAATCAAATCTGCTTTGCCGTCAAAAGATTTCAGGATATCGCTGACACCGGTCCTGACCACATCGCTCACACCATTTTGGCGGATATTTTCCGTGGCCACCTCGACCGCTACTTTGTCATAGTCCATAGCCGTAACATCAGTAGCGCCCAATTTAGCTGCCGCGATCGAGAGCACACCGGAACCGGTGCCCACATCAAAGACACGCATACCGCCCTTGACAAGCGTTTCCAGTTCGCGAATGCACATAGCCGTGGTGGGATGTGTGCCCGTACCAAAGGCTGAGCCGGGATCCAGCTCAATCACGATATCATCAGGGCTGGCCTCATAATCCTCCCAGGCAGGCTTTATCACAATCATGCCGCCGACTTTTTCCGGATGGAAATACGCCTTCCAGTTATCAGCCCAGTCCTCATCACGAACTGTATTCCACGAGATTGTGCATGGCCCCTTTTCCATATCATCATCGGTCAAAGCCTTGAACTCTTTAATACGCAGCTCAAAGGTACGCAGCTTATCGTCCAAATCCTCGTCCATGGGCAGGTAAGCCTTCACCGTTACAATGCTGGTATCTGCCGCCCGTTCAATTCCGGAAAAATCCCACTGGCCGGCATCTATATAGTTGTTGAGCAGTTCCGGGTCCTCAATAACCACCCCGGAGGCCCCCAAATCATGATAAATTTCCGCCACCACGTCCGTGGCCTCATGAGTCGTCTGAATACTGACTTCCGCCCACTGCATGTACATCGCTCCTTTATTTTTTCAGCAATTACCTAATTATATAGGCTTACTCCACTGCCGTCAATCATTTAACAGTTTCATTTTCCTCAGGCCAGCAGGTTCAGCAGTATTCTGACATTGTCGGTGCTGTATTCAATCTGCTCCGACCAGCGGCGTATTGACTCGTCAAGTTGACCGGTCAATTGATATGTCAGATAAATAAAATCGGCATTAAACTGCGCATAAGAAAGCACCGTCCCCCAGCCATACTGCGGCACATGCTCCAGGGCACGATAAAGAATATACTGATAAACACGGTCAAAGGCCCGTGGCACTTCCGCTCCCATAGCCAACGGTTCAGCGCGCAGCTGCGCCAGCTGTGCCGTCCACGCCGCATCAATAGGCTCTGTCTTGACCATGCCCGATAGGACAAAATCGGCATCATCAGCCGTAAGACCAGTCTGATAACCTAAATCTTCATCACTTGCCGGCAGGTCTAAGCGCCGCAATAATTCTTTCAGCGGCCAGCTCTCACCTATTTCCGTCCGCAAGCTCAGCGGCGCTGTATCAGCCAGCAGCAGCTCACAGCTTTTTTCACAGCTCAGTCCCACTCCGGCCAGTTCATAATCGCCCACGGTCACAAAAAAGCGCGGATGATTCGTACAAATATCACAAAGTATGGACTCATCAGCCGTGCGAATTAGTTCACACAGCCCATCCGCACACAAAAACGGGCAGCGGTCCCCCTCCCGCAGACGAAATTGCCAAACACCAGCGGCTGCAACGATATTTTGCCGGATTTTTTCGCCGAGCTCTCCCCCCAGCTGCTGATATTTTGCCGCCGTGGACTCATCAATATCAATTTCCCAGCCTGCGCAGCAGGTATGCCGGCACTTATCTGCCTTGCAGCAAAAATCATCGTAAAAATCAGGATATATTGTCACTAAACTCAAACCAAAACTCCTCTTAATATTTCATGACATAATCCACGCATCAAGAAAGGCCATCTGTTCGGCAGTATGTATGAATCACACCCTGAGCCTCCAGTTCAGCCTCCGTCACCTGAGCCCATTTCATCATATCCAAAATAAGACGCTCCATATCCACAAGCGGCGAGATGAAATACGCCCGTCCAAGTTCACCAGCACCAACATTCCCGAAAAATCACTGAATTTCTTACTATGCGCCATATTATATCACATTTTTCTGCATTATTTTTCGCAAATCATGTAATGCTTTTTCTTTTCCTGCGTATATATAGACATAAAGACAAACACAAAAACTTTTAGGGGTGATTACCATGACTAAGAACACTGAACTGAAAGAAGTACTGGATTTGGAAGAGCTGGACCAGGTATCCGGCGGCACGTTAGACGAAGTATACGAATTAGCTGGTGCCTTCTGCCAAAAGGGTGGAACCTGCGGCAAAGCCATCGGCAGTGCTTTAGGAGCCGTAAAGAGCGCCGGCATTGGCAGGCTGGCCGGCCCCTTTAATATAGCCCTCAGCGGCGCTGTCGGTAATGGGCTTAACCAGCTGGGCATTAAATCCGATATGAGCGTAGGCTTAGTCGGTACTGGCTTATTCGCCAGCAAAAACTCCTACTCCCTGAATGGCAAATCCCTCAGCCAGAGCGAAGTCCTCAGCATGATTCACGATGCCGAAGTTGTGTAAAAGCATATAACATAGAAACCCAGGCGAAAGCAAATCGCCTGGGTTTCTTATGCATAAATGTGTATGTTCTACTTTTCAGCCAACGTTCCCTATACAATCGTGGCTACTCCACTTCAGCCAACCGCTTAGACAACTCTTTGTCCAAATCCTGCAAGGCAATTATGTAATCAGCAAAAATCACCTTCATGACCGTCAGAGCTTTTTCTTCATCGTACACATGAATAGCTATATTACGTTTCTTCAACATATCCAACCAAATTTTATCATCACTAAGCCAGCCCAGCTTATATGCTGACTTAAAAATTTCCCTTGGTGAGCCTGTAACCGCCTCAGCCACGCCATGCAGCTCCAATATTTCTTTAAGTGCCTTCCACGCCAGCTCAAACGTCAAATTAAACTGCCATATTATCCCCATGCGATAAATCTCATTTTGCACCGCTAATTCTCTATCGGCCTGCGCTAAAACTGCCAGACCTCTGGCAAAAGACTCATATTTTTTCATGCTTACTCACCCAAATCTATCTATGCCCTTCTATGTTAAATTATTGAGCCGCATTCTGATTTCCTGCCAGTCTGGCATAAATTTTGCCACATAGCCGTAAAATCTTGCGTTATGGTGCTTTTCGATCAGGTGCGTCAGCTCGTGCAGGATTACGTATTCCAGACAAACTGGCGGCTTTTCGGCCAGCTGGACGTTGAGCCAGATTCTTTTCGCCACGATATTGCAGGTGCCCCAGCGCGTTTTCATATACTTAGTGCGCCACTCGTTAGCTTTAAGGCCGGTTAACTGCTCCCACTTGGGCATAAGTACGGCAGCTTTCTTTATAAGTTCCGCACGGTAAACCTCACGCATAAATTTTTCACGCCATTCCATGCTGGACTTTTTCGGCAGATACAAGAGGATTTTATCGCCCATGATTTTATAGGCGGGCTTTACCGACTCGATAACCACCGTACCATAAGCCTCGCCCCAAAGGTACACGGTTTCCCCGGATACGTATTGCCGCGCTGCCGCCCGTGGCTGCGCCTGAAAGCGCTTAATCTGCCGCCGTACCCAGGAAAGATTACTCCTGGCAAAAAGTTCTATCGCCTTATCCGGCACCCTGAGCGGTGCCGATATTACCACACGGCCATAAGGCGGCTTGACATAGAGGTGCATATTCTTTATGCGTTTTTTCTGTACTTCAATAGGCACTTCAGCCACCTGAATCTGCATACCTTCTCCTTAATTCGTCATTTAATCCTGCTATAGTATAGCACACCCCTTTATAATAAGCGATTATAATACCGCATCTGCCCCCCCAAAAAATTAAGGCATACTAAAATACTAGACTTCGTGGCGGCAGGGCTGGTGACTGCTGACAGTGGAGCGTATGACACTTGGCGTAAAGAAAATAATTTTTGTCCACACACGAAAAAACGCAAAGCACTTTTGTCTGAACGAAGTGAGTTTAAGTGCTTTGCGTTTTATAAAAGGCAAAAATTATTTTTAGCCAAGTGCCATAGCGCAGCGTCAGTAGTCACCAGCCATGCCGCCACGCATCAACACATCGAACTATCCAGTCTTACTTTTTAAAGAGATTCTTGATATTATCGAGGAAGCTCTTTTGCTCGGGGTTCACCTTATCGCCGCTGATTTCACCGAACTCCTTGAGAAGTTCCTTCTGGCGCTGGTTGAGGTTCTGCGGCGTGAGTACCTTGATGACCACATGCTCGTCACCGCGTCCATTGCCGCGCAGGTGCGGAATACCGCGCTCACGCAGGCGCAGGATTTTCCCGGACTGCGTGCCGGCCGGTACCTTTACTTCCACAGTGCCGTCAATGGTCGGCACCTGTACCTTATCGCCCAGAGCCGCCTGTACGAAGGAAATCGGCACTTCCACAATGACATCGTAACCTTCACGCCGGAAAATCTTATGCGGTTTGATGAAAATATATACGTAGAGGTCGCCATTGCCGCCGCCACGTACACCAGCCTCACCGCCGCCGCTTACGCGCACGCGCGAACCATTGTCCACGCCTTTCGGGATATTGACCTTGATTTTGCGTGTAACCTTCTTGTGCCCTGTACCATGACAGTCACCACAAGGATTCTTGACGATTTTACCCGTACCATGACAGCGTCCGCAGGTCGTCTGGTTGACCATACGGCCAAACGGCGTATTGGCCACCGTCTGCCGCGTACCCGTACCCTTACAGTCAGGGCAGGTTTCCGGGCTGGTTCCCGGAGCTGCGCCCGTACCATGACAGCTTGCACAATTCTCTGTCCGCGGTACATTGAGTTCAGCCTCTTTACCAAAGGCTGCCTCTTCAAAGGTTATTTCCAAATCATAGCGCAGGTCGCTGCCGCGTTCCGGACCAGGACGGCCACCGGAACGGCGGCCGCCGCCACCGAAGAACATATCGAAGATATCCCCGAAACCTTCAGCACCGCCGCCAAAACCACCAAAGCCGCCACCGAAACCGCCAAAACCACCGGCTCCGCCACCGCCCATGCCATTTGCGAAGGCGTCGTGACCGAATTGGTCATAAGCGGCTTTTTTCTGCGGGTCTTTGAGGACATCATAAGCCTCATTGACCTCTTTGAATTTTTCTTCCGCAGTTTTCGGGTCGTCACGGTTTAAGTCGGGATGATATTTGCGGGCCATTTTTTTATAAGCCTTTTTGATTTCGGCCTCCGAGGCACCCTTGCTGACGCCCAGTACCTCATAGTAATCGCGTTTCTCGCTCACGTTGCACCATCCTTAAAAACTATTGGGAGCCTGACTAAAGCGGCTCCCAACAATGTATCAAAGAGAAATCTTATTTCTTGTCGTCTTTGACTTCCGTATATTCGGCATCAACTACATCATCATCAGCCTTAGCCTGCTGCTGAGCACCAGCGCCTGCATCTGCGCCCGGTGCCCCCTGTGCGCCAGCGGCCTGAGCCTGCTGATAAGCAGCGGCGCTCATTTCATAGAGCGGTTTCTGCAGTTCTTCCGTAGCCTTCTTGATAGCGTCAGTATCGCCACCCTTGAGGGCGTCTTTGAGCTTATCAATGCCAGCCTGAACGTTCGCAGCCTGCGTCTTATCAGCCTTGTCGCCGAGGTCTTTCAAGGTCTTTTCGGCCTGATATGCCAGGCTTTCGCCCTGATTCTTGACCTCAACGGCCTCTTTCTGTTTCTTATCTTCAGCTGCATGGGCCTCAGCCTCTTTAACCATACGGTCAATATCTTCCTTGGTCATGCCGCCATCGGACTGAATCGTAATCTTCTGTTCCTTGCCCGTGCCGAGGTCTTTAGCAGATACATGCACAATACCGTTGGCATCGATATCGAAGGAAACTTCAATCTTAGGAACACCACGCGGTGCAGGCGGAATATCGGAGAGTTCGAAACGGCCGAGCGTCTTGTTGCCGGCAGCCATTTCGCGTTCGCCCTGCAGAACATGGATATCAACGGACGGCTGGTTATCAGCAGCCGTGGAGAATACCTGGCTCTTATGCGTCAGACACCGCCGAGGGTTTCAATACCCAGGGACAACGGCGTAACGTCGAGGAGCAGTACGTCCTTAACTTCACCAACGAGCACACCGCCCTGAATAGCAGCACCAACAGATACGCATTCATCCGGGTTAACGCCCTTGGAGGGTTCCTTAGCGAGGAACTGACGAATAGCCTCCTGCACAGCCGGGATACGGGAAGAACCACCAACGAGGATAACCTTGCTGATGTCGCTGCCGGAGAGGTCAGCATCAGCCATAGCCTTGCGGGTCGGTTCCATCGTGCGTTCTACGAGGTCACGGGTCAGTTCATCGAACTTCGCACGGGACAGCGTGAGGTCGAGATGTTTC
>NZ_CAJODG010000067.1 GCF_905233635.1 Selenomonas sp. AE3005
TGGGACATTTAGTGAAACAGCGAAAAGTATTACCACCTCCACCCCACTGAGCTGTAACAAATAAAATAAAGCAGGCATTAACCGTCAAACTGCAATTTAAAGAAGTTCTCCCTCATTATAACATCATGCATATATCAATTGACAATAGTATGCCCTCCTGTTATAATTATTTACAAATTTACACATAATAATCATTCTCTTTACACACAGGAGGAAAGCAATGAGTAAAAAATATTTCCCTTTGTCCATTGACAAACTACAAGAAATAATCAAAAAGTATCCCACACCCTTTCATATATATGAAGAAAAAGCTATCCGTCAGAATATCCGCGCCTTAAAGGCTGCCTTTGCCTGGGCACCGGCTTTTTATGAGCAGTTTGCCGTCAAAGCCCTGCCCAATCCCCGGATTGTGCAGATTCTGCACGAGGAAGGTGCCGGTACAGATTGCAGCAGCCTGGCAGAGCTGCTCATCTCTGAGGCTGCCGGCCTCAAAGGCGAAGAAATCCTGCTGACCTCCAACGATACCCCGGCTGATGAATTTCAAAAAGCTGTGGAACTGGGCGCTATCATCAACCTTGACGATATCACCCATCTTGATTATCTGGAAAAACACGCCGGCCTGCCAAAGGTATTATGTTTCCGTTACAATCCCGGCGACGCCGTAGAAGGCAATGATATCATCGGCAAACCCACCGAGGCCAAATACGGCCTCACGCACGACCAGATGCTGGAAGGTTACCGCCGCGCCAAGGAAAAAGGCGTGAAACGCTTTGGCCTGCACACCATGGTGGCCTCCAATGAACGCCGCACCGAGGCCTTCCTGCTCACAGCGCGTCTGATGTTCGAACTGGCCGTGGAACTCAAGGAAAAACTGGATATCGCCGTGGAATTCGTCAACCTTGGCGGCGGCTTTGGCATTCCCTATCTGCCGGAGGAAGAACCGCTGAACCTGCAGGAAATCGGCGAAGGCATTCACCAGCTCTATCAGAAAATGATGGTACCTCACGGCCTCGACAAGACGGCCATTATGACGGAAAGCGGCCGCGCCATGACCGGGCCTGCCGGCTGGCTGGTGTCCACAGTGCTCCACGAAAAGCACACCTACAAGGATTATATCGGTCTTGATTCCTGCATGGCCAATCTGATGCGCCCGGCCCTCTATGGTTCATACCACCACATTACGGTTGCCGGCAAGGAAAACGCCCCACTTGACCATGTGTATGATGTCACCGGCTCCCTCTGTGAAAACAACGATAAATTTGCCATCGACAGAAAACTGCCGGAAATCAATGTGGGTGATATTGTCATCATTCACGACACTGGCGCTCACGGCAGCGCCATGGGCTTTAACTACAACGGCAAGCTCTGGTGTGCTGAGCTCCTGCTCCGGGAGGACGGCTCCATCGAACTCATACGCCGCGCTCAGACCATTGATGACTATTTTGCCACATTAAAATACCCAGGCTCACTGCTGTAAGCCCGGGTTCAACAATCTTATACTATTCCGCCACACACACGCAATTGCGTCCCTGATTCTTGGCTTTATACAAGGCACGGTCTACCCGCTTGAACAGCTGGTCGGCCGTGTCTTTTTCACCTTGCCAAAAAGCAATGCCAATGCTGCAGGTTATTTTGTGGCCAGCCAGCATGGTCGCCTCGACATGCTGACGAATATTTTCCGCCAGCTGCCTGATACTATCTCCCCCACAATTTGGCGACAGGACAATAAATTCTTCGCCGCCCCAGCGCACACAGTACTGATTCTTGCGCAGCTGCTGCCTGACCGCCATGGCAAAAGCCCGCAGCACCGCGTCTCCTGCCTCGTGACCATAACTGTCATTTATTTTCTTGAAAAAATCAATATCGAGCAATAACATGGCAAAGTATTTATTCTGCTGCCGGCAATTTTTCATGCCCTGCAGGAGCAGGCTTTTTAATTTTTTACGGCTGTAACTGCCCGTAAGCGGGTCAATCTCCAGCTTAGCCTGCGCCTGTATGGCCTCATACTCCAGTCCGATAATACGTTCCTGCAGTTTTTGCTCGTAACGAATCTGTTCACGCAAAATGATTATGACAAAATACAGGAACGCATATACCGCCAACGGCGTCATAAAAACGCGCCAGCCCTGCATCGCAAAATAATCCGAAAAGCCATCAAAAAGCCCCAGCAAAGTATACGCTATGGCCGACGGGGCAACGGCCTTACAAAGAATATCTCCTTCCCGGGCCGCCTTTATACACCAGTAAATAGCCAGTGGCTCACCGATACCCAGCAGCGGATAATAGTAGTTCATACAGCCGTCCAAGGTTTCATAGCCCATGAGCTGACTGCCTATGGCCAGCGTTCCGAGCAGACTGTAAGCAGCCAGAACCCAGCCCATGTGCGCATAACTCCGCTCCTTAAGCAGTTCATAGATGACCAGATTCGCTGTAATGGGCAGAAAATAGGCCATCAGACGCAGGCCATAGTAACTTATGTCCCGCCAGCCCCATAGCATTTCCAGCACATTGGAGGACATCAGCAGCCAGGCGGTAAACACCGCCATAAATAAGACAATATAAGCGTACAGCTTTTTCCAGCCCTGCGGATTGAAATAATAAAGTATGAACATGATGATAATGATGACCGCACCTACAGGCAGGGCCAAAACCACCGGTATGTCCGAGTAAAAGAGGCCGGCTATTTCCGCCACTTCCTTGCCAGTTTGCAACATATCCCTTACCCCTCTGTTTCCTCACGATTCCGTAACCACCTGATTGCGGCCGCCGCATTTAGCACTGTACAGGGCATCATCCATCCGCCGGAAAATACCAGCCTGGGTATCTGCACGTCCATGCCACTGCGCCACCCCGGCACTGACGGTTATCGTTTTTCCGGCCAGCAGTTCCGCAGCCGCCACATGGCGGCAGATTTTACCAGCCAGTGCGGCCGCCTCTTCCTTGCTGCCGTCAGGACAATAGACGACAAACTCCTCGCCGCCCCAGCGGAAGAACTCACAGCCCTGTGGCAGAACTGTCTCGATTGTCCGGCAGAATTTTACCAGCACTGTATCGCCACAGTCATGCCCATAAGTATCATTTATCTTTTTAAAGAAATCAATATCTAACATAATCAGAGCAAAAGACCGGCCAGCGGCAATCTCCTGCTGAATGAAACCTTCAAAGGCACCGCGGTTGCGGCAGCCAGTCAGTTCGTCCTGTTCTGCCCGCTGCAGGGCCACAGCAATTTCTTCCTGCAGGCCATCAGCCTGCGCCGCCAGACTCCGCTCGTACATAACCTGATCCCTTACCATACAGACGAGAAAGACAACGAAGGTATAAATGCTCAGGGGCAGTAAGTAAACATGCCATTTCCAAAAATGCCGGTAAAATAAAATCCCATCGGCAATGCCCAAAACGCCCATAACCACCATGGGAATCATGATGTATTTCAGGTAGACATTACCCTTTTGCGCCGCCTGCCACATCACCCAGCCCACGATTGTCTGCAGCAGGAGCAGGGCCGCATACAATAACTGCCGGCAGCCGATAAAGCCCTCGTAGCCAAAGGCCTCCGTTACCAGTGCCAGTACAGCTATACAGCCATAAACCTGAATGGTCCGCCAGATTATCCTGCGGTAGTCACGGGATACCATCTCCATGACCACAGCATTGGCCACCGGCGGCAGCAGATAACAGCCAAAGCCGGACACAAAGCCCCAAAACACCGGATAATTACAAACCATCTGTTTGACATTCGTCAGACTGAACGTCCACACGGCCATCAAAAGCAGCAAACTCAGGACATAGATATTAAGCCGTTTATGCCGCTGGCTGTTCATTACATACATAAGGAATATCAGGCCCAGCAGTACCGCTACTGGCAGGGTAATGATATACAGCAGGTCCGTCAGAAAAATCCGCTGGGCCTGGTCATACAGACCGTCCAGTGTAAGGCGTCCAAAAATCCCCAGCTGACGAGGAGTGTCAGCGTAAATATGCATGGTCATATAAGTATCCTCAGCAAAGGCCGGCAAAGTTACCAAATGCCATTTGTGGCCATGCCCCCAGGGCCGTTGTGGGGCAAATTCACCATCGCGGTAAATCTCCCTGTCCCCCAGGAAAATCTGCACCGCCTGCCCTTTGGTCGTAAACAGCAGCGTATCGGCCTGTGGCGTTCCCGGTTTTATCAGGATACGCAGCCAGACCTCATGCTCATCGCCCTGAACAGGTACCGGTGTATTCTCAATGTAATTCGTCCATTCGCCGGCATCCGGCCGCAGCCGGTACTGCCATGCACCATCGAACACCGCCGCCTGACAAACTGGCGGCAAAACGGGTACAAAAAAAGACAGGAGAAAAAGACTTAGAACAAATAGTACTATCCGTTTCATTTGTTCATGCCTCCTACGCCTGTCCTGCCACCCCTTGGCTATATTACACAATAAACAGCTGCACAGCCAGAACCTTATTCCTTGTTTTCATCACCAATATCATCAGAATAAATGTTTTTAAACCAGTGCATATTGGTTTTAGGCTCCCGGCACACACGATTGCGCCCTGTGCGTTTTGCCATATACAGGGCATCATCCACCCGTTTTAACAGTTTCATCGCTGAATCTTCCGCGCCATGCCAGGAGGCCACCCCCATACTGCAGGTGATTTTCAACTGGTCATGCGGCTGGCTCTCCGCCACCTTCATACGCAGGCGTTCAGCAATCTGCATACATTCTTCACCATTACAATTACGACATAAAAGGATAAATTCCTCCCCGCCCCAGCGGACAAATAAATCATTGCGCTTAACATTTTGCCGAATGGTCTCCGCAAAGCTGGCCAGCACCTTATCGCCCACTTCGTGGCCATAAGTATCATTGACATTTTTAAAGAAATCAATATCCAGCATAATCATCGAGAAAGGCTCTTCCTGACTTTGATGATGCACTATTTCCTGCGTGAGGACTTCCTCCAGCTTGGTGCGGTTATAACATTTGGTAAGATTATCTACCGTGGCCTTCTCAATCGCCTGGTTCACCTCATGCTGCAAGCCCACCGTCCGCCGCATCAGCATGCGCTCACGCATTATCTGATTCCTGACGATATAAACGAAGAACACACACAGGGATAAGGTGGTATAAGGCAGCAGATAACCGTCCATTATGTACCAGTGACGATACATGGACATCCCGTCAATTGTCCCGGCACCGGCCATGAAAATCAACGGTACCATAACCGCCCGGGCGTATAGATTACCGCGCCAGGTCGAACGTATAATGGCATAAAACGCTGTAATCTCCATAGCAGGCAGCAACAGGTAAAAAACGGCCAGGCCGCGGCTCATACCATTAAAGCCCAGGACTTCCGTTACCACTGCAGCCAGCAGCAGGAGGGCATAAATAAAGACCGTGTAGCGCAGTATAATCTTGTAACGGCGGTCCACCACCTGAAAAATAACCAGATTAGCCAGCAGCGGCAGCAGATACTCCGACAGCATCATCAAAAAACGCCAGAACTGCGGTGCATCGAGCACGTACTGCTTGGAATTAGTGGCACAGACCATCCAGACGAAGAACACTGACATAAAGACGATGAAGGATTTATACAAGCGCCGCGGCGCCGCCGGACTGCTGGCATAAATAATCATCATTATAATCATGAACCCGGCCAGGGGAATGTTCATTACATAGGGCACGTCCTGGCGGAATATGCGCAGGACCTGGTCGACATCGCTGTCCAGCCAGATTTTACCAAAGAATCCCAGACTGTGGGCCGTAGTGGAATAAGCATGTATTCGTAAAACCTTGCCCCCGGCATCCTGCGGCAGCGACACAATATGCCAGCGCTGCCCGTATGACAGAAAGCTCGGCTTAAAATCCCCATACTTATAAACACACACCTCATCCACCCAGACTTCAAAAGCCTGGTCCTTGGTCTGTATGAGCAGCGAGGCATCGTGGGGCAGCATATCCGGCAGGCTGGTCTTTAACCATACGGTATTCACACCATCCGCCACCGGCGGTGTCTGCGGAAAATCCAGCAGCTGCCACTCCCCTTGCGCCGCTGCAGCCACATCGCTCTGCCAGTACCATCTGCCGGCCAGTTCAGCCGCCATTCCTTTGGCCGGGTGTATAACGAGCAGCGACAAAAAAAGTGAGCTGATAAACACCAAACCAGCCAACAGGTATTCGGGGAATCTCCATGTCTGCATGTTTATCACTCACCTCATTTTGCAAAAAGCTCCACCGGATTACCGATAGAGCTTTATTTTAGACTAATGTCGATTTACGCCAGAACGCGGGCCAGACGCACGAGTTCCGGGTTAAGGGTTTTCTTGTTGTTTACAGCGTCAAAAAGATTTACGCCCACAACCTTGCCTTCATTGAAACCAAATACTACGTTAGTAGCGCCGGAAATGATGGCCAGGGCTGCCTTTTCGCCCAGCATGGAGGCCTTGATACGGTCCTCAATCGTCGGGGAACCACCGCGCTGAATGTGGCCCAGTACGGACACACGGGTATCAATGCCAGTCTTGTCCTCAACGACTTTGCCCAGACCCACAGCGGAACCAGCACCTTCAGCTACCACGATAATGCTGTAGCGTTTGCCGGCATCGTACATAGCCTTCAGTTCATGGCACATTTCATCGAGGTCATATTTAACTTCCGGTACCAGTACATACTCAGCACCACCGGCAATACCAGCCATCATCGCGAGCCAGCCGGAATTACGTCCCATAACCTCTACCAGCATAATGCGGCGATGTGCAGACGCCGTATCACGGAGCTTATTGATGGCATCGACGATAGTGTTGGCTGCCGTATCGCAGCCAATGGTGTAGTCCATGCCCCAAACGTCGTTATCAATGGTACCAGGCAGACCGACAATGGGCATACCGGTTTCTTTGGAGAGAAGGGAACCACCCGTCAGGGAGCCGTCACCGCCGATGATAACCAGACCTTCAATGCCACGCTTAATCAGATTGTCGAAACCTTTCTTACGGCCTTCAGGAGTTTTAAACTCCATGCTGCGGGCCGTGCCCAGGAAGGTACCGCCGCGCTGAATCATATCAGACACGCTGCGGCTGGTTAGCTCTTCGATATTGTCGTCAATCATGCCGGCATAGCCATCGTAGATACCATAGACTTTAACACCCTCATGCAGGGCAGTGCGAACCACTGCACGAGCAGCCGCATTCATTCCAGGGCTGTCGCCGCCAGAGGTCATTACGGCAATTGCTTTTTTAATCATGCAAACATCTCTCCTATATAGAAATCCATAAATAACACTATCAATTCATAGCATATCTACCTATTATTTTACGCAAGTAACCTGGAAATGTAAAGTATTTACGCGCAATTTATTCGGTAAATATAAAATGAAAATATTAAAGCCTTCCCCCAGCGGGGGAAGGCTTCATTAAGGAAATATCTTACACCTTCATGATGCCCAGGGCATAGCAAACGATACCGAGAGCAAAGAGACCAAAGATAATCCAGATGGCGTTGACCTTGCGGCGCAGGAGAGCCATGCAGGCGAAGGTCATGAGCAGGGGAACAAGACCCGGCATGAGCTGGTCGAGGATACCCTGAACCGTCGTTACCACATGTTCACCCTTAGCATTGGTAATCTCAGATACAACTACCGGAATGTTGACGGAAGTCCATTTGTTTACGAGAGCACCCATAACGAACAGACCGAGGATGGACGCACCTTCCGTAATCTTCTGCAGTTTGTTGCCTGCCACATCCTGTACAACATCAGTACCTTTGGCATAGCCGTATTTGATACCATACCAGCGTACAGCCAGACGAACAGCATTAAAGAGTACGAAGAACAGGATAGGGCCGATGATGCTGCCGGTCAGGGCGAAGGAGGCACCGAGAGCAGCGGTAATCGGACGGAGCGTACCCCAGAAAATCGGGTCACCAACACCGGCCAGAGGGCCCATCATACCAACTTTGATACCGTTGATAACACCATCGGGAATGTCAGCACCATTGGCTTTCTTTTCCTCAAGGGCAGCCGTAATACCGATAATTGGTGCAGTTACGAACGGCTGAGTGTTATAGAATTCCAGGTGACGTTTGATAGCCTGCTTGAGTTCTTCACCTTCATACAGACGGCGCAGAATAGGTACCATACCAAAGCAGTAGCCGAGGCCCTGCATACGTTCCATGTTCCAGGATGCCTGCAGGAAATTAGAACGGACGAAAGTCCAGAAAAAGTCGCTAGAAGTAATCTTCTTTTCCATTATATAATCCTCCTCATAACCAACAATTAGTCGAGTTCGTCATCTGCATCGCTGGAGCCGGCACTAGCAGCAGCCGGAGCAGCGGCAACTTCCTGGTACTTAGGATTGAGCTGTACATAAACCACAGCGCAAACGAGGCCGATAACGCCCAGAGCAACCAGGTTGAAGTTCGTGAAAGCAGCGACAACGAAACCGAGGAAGAAGAACGGCATGAGGGCCCATCATGTTGATAACCATTGCATAACCTACAACTACGATGAAGCCGCCTGCTACCTGCAAACCGCCGGAGATAACGGGAGGAATGGCATTGAGCATGTCCTCAACAGCACCCGTGCCGACCGTCATAGCCACGAGCAGAGCCGGGATACCAACGCGGAGGCCCTGCAACAGCAGTGCGCCATAGTTACAGAGGTCAATACCGAAGAGATTGCCTTCTTCAGCATAGTCATCAGCTTTGTGCTGGAATACCACAGAAACAGTCTTACAAATGATAGCCAGAACCTGACCAGCAGCTGCCAGCGGCATGGCGATAGCGATACCAGTTGCCACATCCTGATGGCTGGCAACAACGAGAATCGTGGAAATTACGGAAGCAAGTGCTGCGTCCGGTGCGATAGCTGCACCGATGTTCATCCAGCCCAGAGCCATCATTTCCAGAGTACCACCAATGATAATACCAGTTGTCATATCGCCTAAGATAAGTCCGGTAACAGTACAAGCGATCAGCGGACGGTGAGTCTGCATTTCATCGAGGCAGGAACCCATACCCGCAATCGTTGCGAAAATAAAGATCAGCAAAATTTGCATAGTGCCCATTATATATTCCCTCCATTATTTAAATCCTGTGACAGCAGGCCGGCATACACCCCAGCCCGCCGCCACAAAAATACGGCCAATTATTTGAGAACATCCATCAGCATAACTTTCTTATCCGTATCTACCTTGCGGATTTCCAGTTCAATGCCTTTTTCGTTGAGTTTCTTGAAGGCTTCGATATCCTGGTCATCAACGGAAACAGCACCGGTAATCTGATGCTTGCCTTCCTTAAAGCTCATGCCGCCGATGTTGACGCTCTTGATATCCACGCCATGTTCAACCATGTAGAGAACACTGGTCGGATTCGTGAACAGGAGCAGGCATTTTTCGTTTTCATACTTCGGGTTGTTGTAAACGCGTACGGCCTTTTCGAGGTCAACAACATGGGATTTGATGCCAGCCGGAGCAACCTGCTTTAAGAGCGTTGCGCGAATGGTATCCTTAGCCACATCATCATCGCAGACGATAATGCGGGTGCAGCCCGTAACCTTGGACCAAACAGTAGCTACCTGACCATGAATCAGACGGTCATCAATTCTTGCAAGTACAATATTCATTATAAATCCTCCTCGTCATCATCGGCAATCTGGCTGGCATGGAAAGTCTGTAAACCGCTGCGGCCAGCCTCTACAGCCCGTTCCATCAGAGCTTTGATGTCAGAGCCGTCATCAGCCAGCTGAGCACTGCACATCTCGATGAGCATCGGCAGGCTTACGCCGGTAACAATGCCATACTTTTCATTGCTGATAACCAAACGGCAAGCTGCATTATAAGGGCTGCCGCCAAAAAGGTCATTTAAGAACAGCACACCATCTTCGCAGTCGAGCTTTTTAATAGCCTCTTCATACTTAGCTACCACATCATCAGGGCCTTCGCCAGGAATCAGCGTAACAGCAGCTACATTCTTCTGCTCACCGCAAATCATTTCACAGGATTTAACCAGTTCCTCAGCGAAAAGACCATGGGTGCCAACAATAATACCAAACATTCTTTTACCTCCTCTTTTGTCTCACCTAAAGAAATTTATGGTTGCATTTGAACGTTTTTGGCTTATTTTGCCTTACGCCCCTATATAATGCAAACAGCGTGCCAACTTTGTGTATCAAAAACGAAATTTTATTTTTTCGTTTATCTATCCAAGGTTTTTCACTTATTTTTCATAAAAAGTTTTTGTTTATGATACTATAATTATTGTTTTGATACACTTTGATACACAATCCGATACTCTTTTTGCAAAAATGACTGCCATCACCCTCAAAAAAATACACTATGACAAATGTCATTGTCATAGTGCATTATCTGTATCACAGCATATTCGCCATAAAATAATATTCATCTTCGTCAAAAAGTAATTTTAAAGTTTCGTAAGCCTGCT
Source organism: Selenomonas sp. AE3005 (assembly GCF_905233635.1). Lineage (GTDB taxonomy): Bacteria > Bacillota > Negativicutes > Selenomonadales > Selenomonadaceae > Selenomonas_A. The sequence goes on from NZ_CAJODG010000067.1 coordinate 10,422, forward strand.
CCTCCCATGATACCACCGTTGTTGCCGCCCTTAGTGTAAAATATTTCTCGGTCGATTGTTTGCAATAAAATAAGGAACCCTATATCATAGTGTATGCACAAAAAAACACAGATAAAGGATTCCTATG
>NZ_CAJODG010000068.1:0-8444 GCF_905233635.1 Selenomonas sp. AE3005
AAAAAGTGCTGTCGAACAAATATCCTTTTTATAATCTTCGCTATCCTTTTCAAAGTAAAAGCGAAACATCGAATCATACATGCCTAATACAGCAAGAGCGGCTCCAAATGAAATAATAGTATTCGATAAGTCGAAAAGACCATAATACAAAGGATCTGGCATCAATCTGGTTATTACCGGCAGCATTAAAAATGGAGCTATTTTACTGATAACACTGCCTAAACCATACACCAGAAAATTTTCCATGAAAAGTTTAAATTTCCCCATAGTTAATCACATTAAAATAAAAAACCACGCAAGTAAATATTTCAAACAATAACAGTAATTTCAGTCAAGTAACGAAAATAAATAAGCTACATTTAGCAAACATATTTGAAGAAACATTACTTTTGTTTTTTAGTACAAATAATAACTTATATTTCATTTATAACAAATAAAACCACCTTTATTCTATAATTATATAAATCCATAATATATATTTCAAAACATAATTATAAGTAAAGTCACTGTATATAATAACTTACAATTATGTTTTGATTATAAAAACGTTACACTTTATATTGCAATATATTACTTTCTATGTTTAGGAAGCCTTTCATTTATATCTGGCAACTGCTGGTAATCTCCATACACAACCTTTAGATAACTATCATAACCTTGTATGGCCATGTATTTTCTTCCCTCAAACTCTAACATAATATAATTATCGATAATATGTTTATCAAAGGACAGTCTACCAATATGATCAAAAAATGAATTATATATATTAATCTTCGTAAATACACCACCAACTTTTGAAATATCACTGTACCATCTAAGTTTAGCTTTTTTAGTAAATAGTTTACCTAATAGATACGTCGTTAGTAATAATATTCTGTACCACAAAGAGTATCGTCTATATTCTGGTTTGTTTTTTAACATACCCTGTAAAGTTTTTAGTAAAAAAACCTTTATATTAGCAATTAATTTATTCGATGGAATTGGATCAAAAACGAAAAGATCAATACACTGTTCTTCACTATCTTTATGCGGATTATCTATACGTGTTAATCTTTTCACCCAAATATTTTCAATTATTTCATAACCATATAAAGGCTTTATATGAAACGTTTTTATAAACTTTTCATAGTTTATACGATCGAACATGATGTCTACGTCATCATCCCAAGGGATAAATCCATTATGACGTGCAGCTCCTAGTAAGCTTCCATAAGACAGGCTATATTTAATGGAATTTTCTACGCAGTATTTATGCAGTTCATCCATCATTATAAGATATTCATCATGAATATCCTTCAATCCATAGTCATAATCCGATAATGCGTCAATCGTCTTTTGACTCATAATAACACCTCATTGATTCATTCTCATACTATAATTATACGTAGAAAGAAAAAGCTTGATTTATAGTATCCGTAAAAGATTTTTTTGTAAATTTACGCTCAAAAAATTGAAAAATTTCTTGATGATTGAATTTTTTCATAACATAGTCATTTTTGATATTTATCCCTATATTTTGATCTTCAATTAATCGCCATGTATCCCCTTTTATATTATTTATTAGCGGTAATCCATAAGACAAGTAATCAATACTTTTTATTGTCAATCCAACACTTACATCGTTTTTCATCATATTAAACCCATAATCACAAGGTGCAATTATACGTATCTTTTCAAATTCATCAAATATTAACCCATAGAAATACGTCTTACAGCCTGTAGCTTTTACTTCTTCGGCAAACCGCTCTCTACTTTCCCCATCTCCAATAGCATGTAGCTCACAACTTTTACCTTGATTGATCATTGCCTTTATAACTTTACATATAGAGGATATATCAATGATATAATTCATTGAGCCTAGGTAAGCAAATCGAATAATATCATCTTTCTTATTTTTATTTAAAATATCAAGAATCAGCTGTCTCTCCTCAACACTTTGTTCTTTATAAAGATATAACGTAGATGTTTTTGCTGGATTCAATACATACGCAAGTTTATCTTGATAAAGATTACATTCCGTAAAGACATAATCTGCAATTTTTATGGCATCATCTCGCCAGTTCATCCAGCGCTTTGTCAAGGGAAGTTTTCTTACTTTTTTCAACGGCATAGACTCCGGCCACATATCTATTATGTCTACAATCAATTTTACTGTCGGATTTCTTTTTTTATAATTAGCACAATAATCCACCACTTTATTGGGCGGAACTAAGCAATAAATAATATCCGGTTTGTATTTCTCGATATACTTTTTGCATTGTCTAGCAAATGAAATATGTGACATAATTCTCTGAAGTGATATATTCTTTTTATATATTGGCACATGAAGGTAAGTACATGAATCATACAATTTATTACATTTTTGTTTATTGGTATGATCAAAATCAGATAATAGAATTTTCACATCATAACCTTTTTCTATTAGCAAATCTCTAATTGGTTTTAATCTTTTCTCATACCAATCAAAGCAACTAACCAACACGGCTTTTTTCACTATTATTACCCTTTCTTTTTGCTATAATAAGATTATCAAATGGTTTATTCAATTTTAATTAAAATATCAGTTATTTTTTCAATACTTTGTAAATTCCGCTCTTCACATAGCCAATACAATCCATCATTATTTTTATAATACAAGCATTTCATTCCTAATTGTTGTGGCGCTTGGAAGTCTTTTAATATATTATCACCAACATACATCACATCAGCTGGATTCAGTCGCCAGCGTTGAATCATTATGCGAAAAGCAATGTCACATGGCTTTCTAAACTGTACACCACCGAGTTCGTCAGTTACGATAATGTCATCTACTACTTTATCAAGTCCTAATGCCTCTATTTTGTTGTGCTGCCCTACTGGCCTGCCATCGGTAATTATCCCGATGCATATACCTTTGTCATGTAATTCTTTCAGCATATCTTTTACTCCATCATAAAGATGTATATCCGGTTTATGTTGGCGGTATACGTTTAATACAATTTGCTTTTCATTTTCAAGATTAATTTCTGTCAAGAGCATGTCAATAGCAGGTTTACTTTCTTCAAAAAACTGCCATAGTTTCTCTTCGTATCCTCCGCCAAGGTAATCACTTACTGCTTTATAGCCTGATTTGACATATTCTTTTTCACTGTACAAGGTATCATCCAGATCAAAGATTATCCCCTTGATTATACCTTTGCCCTCTTCAATACATACTGACTGGTCAAAACGGCTGTATACTGCTCCATCAGCAGTATCATACGTATAGCTGACTTCTTCTCCATCGAGCAGCTGGAGGATTAATTCGGCACTTCTTGCACCAGCTTTCATGGATAAAGGTGCACCACCGCCAAAACGCGGATTAATTTCAATAAACCAATCTACGCCATCCTTATCCCGAATCAGCTGAACTGTCATAGGACCACAGGGCTTGAAGGCTTTACACAGCGCTTTAGCCTCTTCTATCATGGACTTATCCATGCAGATTTTGGTTTTCAGTACTTCACCAGCCCTTACCTGCAGTCGTTCACGGGGAACTATAGATATTGGCTCGCCATGCCAGTCACAGAAGACGTCTATCGTATATTCACGGCCATCCACAAATGGCTGTACTATATAATCTGCTACCTGTCCTGCATATACTTCCAATTCTTCGGCATTTTCTACTTTGTATGCATTTATGGAACTGGAGCCATCTTTTGGTTTTATGAACGCCGGATAGCCGGCGTTATATTCCTGCCAGTTATTTACAGGCATAGGTGCCTGCAGACCACAGTCTACAAAGAACTGTGAGGTGTTATTCTTATCACGGCAGATACGGATTTTATCAGGTGTACTTATCATGACTTTTGTGCCAATTTCAGCGAAACGATTTATGTTTTCACTAAGGACCAGCAAATCCGTGTCAATGGTTGGTATCACTAAATCAATTTTGTCGACCACGCAAATATCGATAAGATTTTGTATATATGCCGGATCATTCATGGCTACTACTTTTCTTGTGTAGTCACAATAAGCCAAGGCCGGAGCTGCTCCGGCCATATCTGCACCATATATTTTCAATTCTTTATTGAGCACCAGTGCTGCACTACGAAAAGCCTGCAAAAGCTCAATCCTGCGTCCCACGCCTGTAAAAAGAATACGCATTTTATTTCTCCGATCCCATAAATTCACTCATGGTTGCTTCCCCTGCGGCACTTATGCCATCTCGTTTGATTACCGTTTTCACCGTACCAAGGATAATCTTCCAATCTCCGATAAACGTAATATTGTCCACATATTTAACATCCCAATTAAATTTTTCTTCCCAGGATATGGCATTGCGGCCATTTATTTGTGCCAGGCCGGTAAAGCCAGGTCTTACTTCATGACGTCTGGCCTGATGTGCGTTATATCTGGGCAAATATCGTACCAAAAGCGGACGTGGGCCAACGACGGACATATCGCCTTTAAGGATGTTAAATAGTTCCGGCAGTTCGTCCAAGGATGTACTACGCAGCTTTTTGCCAAACGGCGTCAGGCGCTGTGCGTCCTGCAATGGGTTAATTTCTCCATCTTTAGGTGGCAACATAGTGCGAAATTTATACATCTTAAATATCTTGCCGTTAAGACCGGGACGTTCCTGAACAAATAGTATGGGGCTGCCAAGTTTCGTCCTGACCAGTATTGCCACTATAAGCATTACTGGGGAAAGCAGGATTATGGCGATAAGTGCACATATAAAATCCTGCAACCGTTTTATATAGGATTCATACGGCCCATAAGGTTTATGTTTCATAGCATTCATCACACAAAACACCTATGTATAACTTCTATAATCTTATCCTGCTGCTGCGCAGTCATTTTGTTATCACTGGGCAGGCAAAGGCCACGCTGGAAGATATCTGCACCTACGTCAATGCCAGTACCTGCGATATAGGCATTGCTTTTGCCACGGCCATTGCCTTCTTTTGTGATAAAGGCATTTGTGCGGTAGATTGGTTGCATATGCATGGGCTTCCATATAGGACGGCCCTCTGCATTGATGGCAGTCAGTGCGTCCAAGATTTCCTGGGGCGAGCTTTTGCCGTTTTCGTGTTTATAGAGATAATCCTGTTCACTTCTGACCTGTGGCGCCATGGCATCTTTGTCAATTATCAGGCAGGATAGCCAGAAGTTAGGCTGGCTGTTTTCTTTGTCGAAAGGATTCATTTTGACAGGTAAATCAGATAGGCCTTTCTCATACCGTTCGTAAATAGCTTTCTTTTGGGCAATGTGTTCACCAAGGTAAGGAATCTGGCCACGGACAATGCCGGCAACAATATTGCTCATGCGGTAGTTGTAGCCGATTTCTTCATGCTGGTACCATGGTGCAGCCTCGCGGCTCTGGGTTGACCATTTTCTCACCTTGTCGGCATCTTCTTTACTATTGGTCAGGAACATGCCACCGGAGGAACCGGTGATGATTTTGTTCCCATTAAAACTTATGGCGTTAAAATCACCTAAATTGCCAGTTTCTACCCATTGACCTTTGAGCTTATATTTTGCGCCCAAGGATTCGGCGGCGTCTTCGACGATAAGCGCACCGTGTTTGTCACAGATTTCTTTTATCTGCTGCATTTTACCCGGTGTGCCATAGAGATGGGCCACGATGACCAGTTTTACATCCGGGTACATGGCGAAGGCTTTTTCCAATGCCTCCGGGCACATATTCCAGGTGTCATATTCGGTGTCGATGAATACTGCCTCACCATCTTCGTAGGCTACAGGATTGATACTGGCATCGAAGGTGCAGTCAGAACAGAATACTTTATGGCCTTGCAAGGTGCCAGCATTTGGCCTTGCCTGTCCGTAGAGCTTTTCCCCGGCAAGTTTGGTGGCTAAGTGCAGGGCTGCTGTACCGGCGGATAAAGCTACAGCATATTTACAGCCGACGTAGGCGGCTATCTGTTCTTCGATGGCATTTATATTGGCACCTACGGTAGATACCCAGTTAGTGCGGATAGCCTCATCTACCCACTTTTGTTCTTCGCCATGCATGGTGGGAGAGGATAGCCAGATTTTTTCATTTGACACTTTATGGCCTTCTTTCGTTTCAGCTTTCCAGCTGCTTGCTTTTGTAGGTTGGAATCATGTGTTTCAGTGTTTTTAGGATTACCTGCTTGTCATTTGTATCTTTGAGTGTCTGCAGGCTTTGCTGCAGGTCGTTTTCGTCCAAGGGCTGGATTTGCGCCTTGAAGATTTTCTTATGTTTGGTACTGGTTGTGCCTTCCTCACTGGTGAGAAGTTCTTCGTAGAGCTTTTCACCGGGACGCAGGCCGGTGTAGACGATTTTTATGTCTTTGTCCGGTGTCAGGCCGTGAAGTCTTATAAGGTCTTCGGCCATGTCCTTGATTTTTACAGGTTTCCCCATGTCAAAGAGGAATACTTCGCCGCCTTCGGCCTGGCTGCCGGCCTGCAGAACTAATTGCACTGCCTCGGGGATAGTCATAAAGAATCTTGTCATTTCTTTGTCGGTGACAGTTACCGGGCCGCCGGCGGCTATCTGCTTTTCAAAGAGAGGCACTACACTGCCGCGGCTGCCGAGAACGTTGCCGAATCTTACCGTGACAAACTTGGTATTACTGCGTTGGTTGATTTCCTGCAGGACAAGTTCTGCCGTACGCTTGGTTGCGCCCATGACACTGGTCGGATTTACGGCTTTGTCGGTGGATATCAGCACAAAGATTTCCGCATGGTTTGCGTCTGCTAGTTCGGCTACATTTTGCGTACCGAACACGTTATTTTTTACAGCCTCGTCCGGCTGGATTTCCATTAAAGGTACATGCTTATGCGCTGCGGCATGGAAAACTACCTGGGGGTGGAACAGTTTAAATACTTTGGCCATGCGGTCTTTGTCGGTGATATTGGCAATGACCGTATGGTAGTTTTGTTCCGGGAATTTACGCTTAAGCTCCTGGTGTATTTCGTAAATGCTGTTCTCGCCACGGCCTAAAAGTATTATCTCTTTGGCACCAACACGGCTGATTTGTCTTGATATTTCCGAGCCAATGCTGCCACCGGCACCGGTGATGAGTACCGTTTTACCGGCGATGTAATTGGTGATTTTGGCAAAATCCAAATGTATGGGCTCACGGCGCAGCAGGTCTTCCAGGCGTATCTCGCGCATTTCGCCCATATCCAGTTCGCCGTTTACCATGCTGTAGATACCGGGCATAATGCAGACCTGTGCCCCTGTGGAGCGGCAGGCGTTATCGATATGGCGGATGGTATCGCCATCTGCTGACGGGATAGCAATGACGATTTTGTCGATTGCTTTAGCTTTTACAATAGATGCCAGTTCGTCTACAGTACCAAGAATGGGAAAACCGGCCAGACGCCCTTTCTTTTTCTTGGGATCATCGTCTACAAAGCCGACAATTTTTGTGGTAGCGGCACTGTTCTGCTCCAGTTCACGTACCAGCATAGCTCCGGCATCGCCGGCACCGACGATAAGCACATTTTTACGTTCACCTTTGGATTCAGTAATTAAGTCTAGGTTGACCTTAAACATAAGCCGGCTGATGCCAATTAGTCCCAAGGTTACAATCCATGTTAGTATAGGAATACTACGCGGCATATAGAGGCCAGTCATTACTATCATAATAAAAACCAGTGCTTGTGATAACGTAACTGCCCCTACAATGGCAACTAAATCACGCATACGCGCATAATGCCATATTCTATGATACATACCATAAAAATAGAAAATGACGACACCTGCAATGACTATCCATGGTATACATTCATGTATACTTGCCATCTCTTTGGCCGGCAATTTTCCTTCAAAACGCAATAAAACTGCAATTATCGGCGCTATCGCCAAGATAATTGCGTCTATTAACATCAATTTGAACTTGTCACGCAATGATTGCAGAATACTCACTGAATTAACTCCCTTAGTATTCATTTACTATTTTTAACGATTTTAATATTGTATTTCATACATACATTTTATAATATATAGAATGCATAATATGTGCTTGCAGTCTACATTATAGCAAACACGCTATATAATGTCTATTTTTTTATTATATTTATCATTATTATACAGCAACGCGATCAATTGAATATAAAATTCACACTATACTGACAGATATTGCCCTCGCAAAATGACATCTATCGTTGTGCATACTACATTTAAAAATGTTTGTATTCAGCTATAAGATTCTTGAACGTTAGCAGTGATTTTGTTTAGTTTTCGTTTTTACATAGTAAGATGCGCTAAATTGTAAGCACATCGCGAGACAGTGTATTTAACCAGCAATGCTCATATGGGATAATGTAGAGAACCAAGCAGAATTGTAGTTTTTGGAGTTTTTGTATTGTAGTACAAAAACTCCAAAAGCTGCTTTGTAGGAGGTTCGCTATTATCATGAAAGTTATCACCCGTAAATATAAGCTGGAAAAATGGAAGGCTATCATTACCAATCAAATGGCCAGCGGCC
>NZ_CAJODG010000068.1:8458-10856 GCF_905233635.1 Selenomonas sp. AE3005
ATATCCACATTCTTTTACTGGAAAAGGACAATCAGGCAGGAGTTAATTGCTCAAATGGACACACAGGTTTCTAAGCCTGCTATTGTTGAAGTACCGCTCGCTGTATCGGGGACTTCTCTCGAAGAAGCGCCGCCGGCATCGCCAGCAACGCCAATTGAACAGAATAAGCTTACACTTAAATGGGCATCGGTAACGCTAGAGGTATATCCGGATACTCCTCAAAAGCTGCTGCGTGAAACGCTGCAGACGCTGCGGGAGGTCTTCCCATGCTCGTAAATCAGGTTTTGGCCGACCGGGTATTCATCATCTGTGGAAAAACAGACATGCGCAAAGCAATCAACGGACTGGCTGAGATTGTGCAGAATCAATATAATCTAAATCCTTACGAATCTGCAGCATTTCTGTTCTGTGGCCGTAAGGCTGACAGGATGAAATGCCTGTACTGGGATGGCAATGGCTTTTTGCTGTTGTACAAACGGCTGGAAAATGGTCAGTATCAATGGCCTAAGACAGCCCATGAAGTTCGGAGCATCTCAGAACAGCAGCTCAGATGGCTTTTGGAAGGGCTGGCCATCGACCAGCCCAAAGCGGTCAGGGAAGTCCATCCAACACGAGTCAATTAAGTTTGTCATTCTAGGCAAAAGTGCCAAGAAGCCTTATGTTTACTGGCTTTACGGCACTTTTTGTGCTATAATATCAGTATAGATTTTTAATGAAAAGCGGTGAAATTCTTGGTCGAAAAAATTACGGAATCGCATGAACAAAATAAAGATTGGGAACGTGCTTACCATTCGTTTGAAAAAGATTATCAGGCTCTTTCTGAGCGTTACGAGATCCTTCGTAAAATGGCTTTTGGCGTGCATTCCGAGAAGACCAAGACTATCTTCAATCCGGATCAGACGCTGCTCTTTAATGAAGCAGAACTGGCTGCCGGCGGTCACCGTATCGAAGATGAAACGGTTGAGATTGCTGCACATAAACGGAAAAAGAAGAAAACCAAGGGGCTTAGCCAGGAAGAACTGGATGTGCTGCCACATGAGGAAATCCTGCAGCCTATTCCTAAGGAGCAGCGTATCTGTCCAAAATGCGGGACAAAGATGGTGCCCATGGGCAAAGAAAAGATTCGTGAAGAACTCATTTATATCCCTGCACAAATCAAAGTCCGAGTACATTATCGGGAAACCTATGAATGCCGGGAATGCCGCAAAAATGGTCATTTTTCCATCCGGAAGTCATTTGTACCGCAGCCTGTATTGCCACACTGCAAGGCATCGGCTTCAACCATTGCACATATCATGGAGCAGAAGTATGTATTCGGCGTACCGCTCTACCGACAGGAACGAGAGTGGACGCAGATAGGCATTCATCTGGATCAGAATACCATGGGCAGCTGGATTATACGTTCTGCTGCAGCATGGTTTAAGCCAATCGTTGACAGACTTCATGCCTATCTGTTGCAGGAAGATGTTATTCAGGCAGATGAAACTACAGTTCAGGTGCTGAAAGAGGCTGGGCGAAAGAATACATCTAAATCCTATATGTGGGTATTCATGGGCGGTGAATTTACGGCAAAAAATTCCATCCGCATTTATCAGTATCAGGAAACACGGAAAGGTGCCAATGCACAAACCTTTCTGTCAGGATTTAGTGGAGCCCTGCTCTCAGATGGATATCAGGGCTATAATAGCGTAGACAACGTCAAACGCTTTGGATGCTGGTCTCATGTGCGCCGTAAGTTTGTCGATTCACTTCCGCAGAAAAAGGATGGAGCTGCCGATACCATTGCCGGTCAATGCGTCCTCAAGATAAATAAATTGTTTGAGATTGAGGATAATCTTCGGGATTGCAGCCCTGCTGAACGACAGAAACAGCGAATGCTTCAGTCAAAACCAGTAGTTGAGGATTTTTTCACGTATATTGAGTCCAATCGGGATATTGTCTTGCCCAAAGGGAACCTTGGCAAGGCTATTAGTTATGCTATAAATCAGAGAACGGAGCTCACCGCATTTTTAGAGGATGGAAATGTTCCGATCCATAACAATGCCTGCGAACGAAGTGTTCGTGCATTCTGCATTGGCCGCAGAGCCTGGCTTTTTGCAGGATCGCCCAAAGGTGCAGATGCCAGCGCGAGTATATACAGTCTCGCAGAAACAGCCAAAGCTAACGGACTTAATGTATTCAAATATTTTGCCTTTATCTTAAATCACCTGCCAAATGAAAAATGTTACAGTTCACCTGAAACCTTGGATAATTATCTGCCGTGGACACATTTGGTACAAAAAGTTTGCAGGGAAAAAGAAAATAAGGAACCGGAATTATAATTCGAAAAGTGGCATCTTCCTAAATTGCGAAGATGCCACTTTTATTAATCATATACACTGTTTCGTGAGGTGCTTAC
>NZ_CAJODG010000069.1 GCF_905233635.1 Selenomonas sp. AE3005
GCTGACCGGGGGGACGGTTTTGTTAGCAATAAAAGCGGTCAGCCGTGTGATATCCTGATGGCTGGGATGCAGCCCAGTCACGGTGCCGTCATCTTCTATACCCAAGTATAAATCGCCGCCTTCGGTGTTGGCGAAAGCGACCACTGCATCAATGATGTCATTGTCCGGCAGGGGCTTTTTATCGCTCTTAAATTCAATAGTCAAAGTTTCTGTACGGGGGAAAGTACACATGCCTATCGCCTCCTTTACGCATATTTTAACACACGCGTGTGTTAAAATCAATTTAATAAACGCACGCGTGTGTTAGGCGTGTAAAAAAACGGGAATATGACCATGAGCGTTCATCGTCATATCCCCGTAGTTTTTAGCGAGCCTGCGGTGGCAGCTGTTTTTTATCTTGCTGCGGTTTTACCGGCTTTTCGTTAGCCATTTTCTTATCCTGCTTTTTGACGTCCTTCTTCTGCGGTTCGGCTTTGGCTGGTTTTACATCTTTCTTATCCTGCTGCTGGACGATAGGTGGTTTCGGTGCCGGAGCCTGACTGGCATTGGCAACATTTCCCATAAGACCAGCGGTGAAAGTGGTTACTGCCAAGGCAGCGACAGCCATAAATTGTTTTTTCATAGAGATAATCCCCTTTCAAAATACATCAAGCCATCCTTGGGATTATTTTCCATGGTGCTTATTCTAGGCGCTGGAGATTGGAATACCATAAAAATTCGATTATATTTTTGTTAAATAAACAAATCTGCCGGTGGAAAATTGCAGGCGCGCTTTGCATCCGTCCATTGTAGCGAAAATGAATTATGTTGTGATAGTTTAGTCACTTTCATTATACAAAATGGAGATGGCTTATGCTATTTTATTTTGGAAAATTTGATTTAATAATTATTGAACAGTTTTACAACTGCGAAGTTTGAGGAAATAATAAAAAACGAACTTACGCTTGAAATTATGGGCAAGGCAGCAAGCGGTGTTGGTTGGGAACAGATAGTAGCGCACATGGCAACAGAGCTTATCGGCTGCCTTAGCGGCTGCATGAACATTAAATGTTAAAAATGGCAGGCCGATAAGGAACGCCTCAGCAAAATTTCCTGCTGAGGCGTTTTTTTAATTTGTTATCTTGCTGTTATCAATGAGGTTATGGCTTTGTACATAAGCCTCCCAGCCTGACTTCAGGGACGCAAGTTCGTTGGTATCGTTTTCTGTCAGAGCGTCAACGGGCTTTTTATGATTGAAAATACCGTGGGAGGTGTCGGTGACAGTGGGATTTCTGTCGTCCACATGGGCAAGCCTCTGATGGAAGTCCATGTCAAAGCTGTCCTCTGGGGCGCGGCTGTCCAGTACATCCCCCGCAGTTTTGGTCTTGTGCTTTTCGGTATCTTCCTCGTCTTGGGTCATTTTATACAGAATTTCCGAAGTCTGCTCTAACTGTTGGCGCAGATTGTCCAGGTAGGAAGTATCGGTCTTGAAGTCCGCTTCCGGTGTTTTTCGTTTATCCGGCTCTACATTCTTGGCGTTGCTTTTCTTTTTGTAGGCCTTGGCGATAGCGGCTTCGACATCTTCTTCATATTTTTTGTCCTTGATATCGAGCTCACCACCGCCCTGTACATAGCGAACCATTTTTTCAACTTGTTTCAGCAGGGGATTTTTGTCTGGAGTATCACCGGTGATTACGTCAAAGGCTGTCTTGATATCGTCAAAGAATTTGTCATCCTTGCCGAAGTTTTTGGCGTAATCATTGAGCTGGCTGGCCAGCTTGCCAAACAGACCACCGGAAATTTCCTTGTAGCCTTGCAGGATGGTGTCTCCGGCTTGGGCATAAGTATCCACGCTGACGTTTTTGTCCTTGAGCATATCATAGGCTTCGGAATAGCTGGCATAGGGTTTTAGAATATCGCTGATGGTGCCGGTGATATCCTGCTTTAAGGTGTTTTGCAGTTTATCCGAGGTATCTTGCACATCTACGGCTTTGTTGATGGCGGTATTCTCCTTTAGCCCGTCGGCAAATGTCCAGGTATAATGCTGGCTTTTTATCGTGGTGATGTCGGGACGGGGCGTAATGTCTATTTTTATATTGGCCCAAGGAGGGGGATTTCGGTCAAGTTCGGCCATGGCAGCTTTTAATTCCGGGGTAAGTTCCTCTTTAGGCAGGGTGCTAAGGTCTACTGTTTCGATACTATCGGGTAAATTATCCAATGAGGCATTGGCGCTTTTGATAATCCCGTTTCTTGGCCGGGAAAGGATTTCGTCAATGCCAGCCTGCATTTCAGCCAGTTCGTCTTCAAGGCTCTGGTCTGCATGATGGAGCAGGTAGGCGGTATGGCCTTTTTCTACCCAATGGCTCTTGTAGCTTTCCTTTGCTCCGCTTAGTTCCACCTGATAGGCCGGGGCTTCGGCTGTTTGCTGGTCATTTTCACGTTGTTGCTGTACGGCCTTTCCCGTATCAACAGCAGCACTGACATTCAGGTTGCTGCCATCCGCAGCTCGTCCAATAAGCATAGTTTTTCCCTCCTTGTAAACATCATGCGGATTTTTCCGTTGCCGCGTTCTGTTCTGTATATTCGGCTTGGAGCTTGTCAAGACCGGAAATTATGGTATCTTAGACTGTCCTGTGCATGGTGCTGGATACTCTCCACAGTATCTTTGTCTGTCACAGGCTCTAATGGCAGATTGACGATTCCTTCTGTGGCAGTCGGCGTAGATTCATTTTCCGGCATAGCAAATTCGCCCATAAGGGCTTTGAACTCGCCGTTTGCCGCCTGCGTCTGTGGTTGCTTGCCGACCATTGCAGACGGGGATTGGGGCAGCTGGCTGATGTTAATGTTCATTTGGACACCTCCATGTAAAAATTAAATGTTACATACAATCTTCTCCTTACAAAAATCCTTCTCTTCTGTATATCGTTGATTATGGCAAGAATATAAGAGGAGAGGGGATTTTTCTATGCAAAAGCGGCTGACAAGTCAAAGTCAGCCGCTCATTTGTGTTTTAACTGTATTTCTGCCGTTCAAGTTGTTGGATTTTGATATCGCTTATCTGCCGCTGGTAGGTTTCAATTTGTTTTTGATAGTTTTGTGTCTGCCGGGTTAGTTCCTCGGGGGAGAGGTGGGGATTTTTTTGCAGGGCAGAGATTTGTTTTTGAATGCGTTTGATTTTGTCTTGCAGAGCCGCTATCTGTTCATCGACAGCATTTGTTTGTGAATGCTTTGCAGGCTGGGACTGGTTATCTACGATAAAACCATTTTCATCTCGTAACTGCGGATTGGCCTTTAAATCCGCAAGGTTTCGGGGAGAATCTTTGGCGATTGCCACCAGTTCTTTGGCTGTATATATGATTTTTACATTTTTTAGGTCAAATTTTGTCGTAAAGTCGTTGTAGCCTGTTTCGCCTATGGATTGTCGCCAGATTTCGCCCATATCGGTGTTATAAGAAAATTGGGCTACGGATTTGTCCAGCTTCATGGTGCCGCTGTAAATTTTATCCCGGGCAGATTGAATACTGTTTTGTAGAGATGTAGCAATATCCGCGTGTCCTTGTTTATTTAAAGCACTATACAGAGCATCTGCATCCTGATAATTTCCCTGCACAGCTTTTACCCAAATATCTTCCGCATTTTGATGATTTGCCATGAAGTTAAGGAGATTTACGCATACTTGGGCATAAGAACCCAAATAGGCCGCGTTGATGCTATTGGCACCGCTTAAATGCTCTGTGGCTTTGTACTTTAAGTCTACGCCAATCAAAATGCCGGATTTTGCTTGCAGTTTGTCGGCGTAGTCTTTGGCGGCCTGATAGAACTGGTCTAAGTCTGCCGACCATTGTCCGGCTTTTTTCCATTTCTCAATAGTGCCTGCATTGTTACCTTCGCTGGCTTCTCTGGCGATACCAGCGTACATCTTGTTGTAGCGCAAAAATTCCTGTGCTCCCCCGGACTGAATGTTATTGGCAGCTTGCATAAATTTCTCCTGACGGGCAATAACATCGGTGTCAAAATTCTTGGTCAGGGTATAGAGGTTTTTGAGAATGCCCATGGAGACTCCGGCAGAAATATCACCGTTTCTTCCATTGAGTAAATCCATGCTCATTTCAGTGGCGGTGATTTCCCATTGTGGTTTTTGTGTCTGACTGCTGGTTTTCATAGCTTTAGCAGTCTCCAAGTCCATACTGTTATATGCCCCAAGGCTGCTGCGTCTGTTACTTATAGCAGCAGCTATTTTGGAGGTTGTGTCATGGACAGTGCCAGTAAGCTCGACTTGATAAGCTGGTGTAGTGCTGATTTCTGTTTTTTGTGATGGGATATGCTCATTGTTTGCTATGCTTGTTTGCATGGCGGCGCCCAAGGTAGTATCAATTTTCATTTTTCATACTCCTTTGCTGGGAAGAGTTTAAGTCAGCGCATCATCAAGGGTAATCTTTTTTACTTCTTCTGCCTGATTGATAATTTTTTCGGCAGTGTCATTGGTCAGGCTGATACTGGTGGCAGGGGAGACTTTATCCTGCATGGCAAGGGCGGTATCTCTGCCGCCGTCTGCCAGCTGGCTTGTGGCATCTTCAGCTTTTTCGGCTCTGGCCTTGCCTTCTTCCACGGCGGCCTGTACCACATCGGCGGCGGTGGGCTGGCGCTTGCCTTTTTCTTCGGCTTGGGCCTCTATCTGCTCATTCGTCCGTACCGACATGGAAAGCTCGCTGCTGCGGAAGTCGATTTCGGCATCGAGGTAATCCGCCCGGTTTTTGGCAACGGATAGCTCTGCACGTTCCAAGAGACTTTGCATAGTATAAGTTTCCTGCCACATGCCTTCGGCATGGATTTCATCTTTAGCAGTCTGTATGCCCTGTTCCGCCTGCCGGAGTTTCCATTGCATCATCTTATCCCATGCCAGTTGGTCGCCGGCTGTAAATTCGGGATGCTGGGCGGCCATTTCATCCTGTATGGCAAATTTTTGCTGATACATTTCATGGAGTTTTTGGTCGGGGGATTTGCCTTTTTCACGCAGCTTCTCTATTTCGGCCTGCATATCTTCTTTTTCTTTATCCGTAAGGGTGCTGGTTTCGCTATTGAGCCGTTCTTCCAGTTCGTCAGCCTGCTTGTTGAATTCTTCACGCTCGGCTTTTTGGGCAAGCAGTTCTTGTAGCCCCTTTTCCCCTTCGGTCATAAAATCCGTCTGGGTGAGTTTTTTGAGCGGCTCTTGGGAGCCCTCATAGAGCTTGCGTCCTTCCTTGCTGATAAAGACCTCTGCCGCCTTGCCGATTACGGTATCTTCAGCATCTTTTTGTATGGACGTGTCTTTTTGCATCTTCTGCCAGACGGTTTCCGTTTGCATAGAATTGGTCTTGTGAAACAGGTTTTGCTTGTTTTCCTCTACACGGGCTATCATAGCCATTTCCGTTCCCTCCTTGCAAAAAGCCCTATATAAGATTATATCGGCATAAAAGATTATGGGCTTAAATAAATTTTGCACAAAAAGAAGGCCTGACAACAGCTGTCAGACCTTCTTGGTGTTTTGTTATTGGTGGAGATGAGGAGAATCGAACTCCTGTCCGAAATACATCCACATCACAAGGCATTATCGCAATAGCTGGAGTATGCCAGCAACATAGGCGCGTTACTCTGGGATTCAGAGTTCTCCACCACCCGGTTTTGCGAAAACAGGGAAAACTGCTGTGCTTATTTAAAACCCTCAGCCCTGCCCACAGCTAGTGATACCGAGGGGGCTAACTAAGCGCGAGGCTTAGGCAGCGTAAGCGTAATCGAATTCGTCAATTACATTTAGCGGTTAAGAGTTAGGCTTCATAACCATTGGCCTGCGAACCTCGTGGCTTCAATACCCCGTCGAAACCATTACATCCCCAAATTGATTGTAACACATAATATAACATTTATGTGCCCTGTTTGTCAAGGGGAAGATATTTTCCATATTTAGTTTGAAAAAATGGGTAAAACCAAGGCCTGCCTGTCTAAAATATGGCAGGTAAAGGCAGGATATTTATGCCTGATGTAGAATTATTACTTCGGATAATATCTCCAGAATGAAATTGCTTTATGGTATGTGATGGCATAAGTATATAAGGAAGTGAAGAAATGGGCATCAAGCAGAAGTTTATCCTGCTGGCAGGCGTAGTGGGCGTTATTCTGATGACGGTATCCCTGGCCGGTTACTACACGGCCTACAACAATTTGTCAGAGGCGGTGAACGCGGAAATTGTCGCCAATATCAATGCTGAACGTGAGTCCGTTGATGGCTGGCTGAAGGAAAAGGCCAAGCCTGTCACCTCACAGGCTGACTTGATGACGGAACTGGAAAAGGCTCCGTGGATGCAGCTTGACACCTTTGACATGCAGCTGCTCCTGAGCGTGGCTGCCTCGGATAAGGACATTCAGGAAATGACGCGCGGCGATGAAAACGGCATGTTCCTGCCTTTTTACAGCCCTGATGAAACGGGGAAAACTGACCCGCGTAAACGGCCGTGGTATGCGCAGGCCCGGGAGGCCGGCAAGACTGTGTATACGGACGTATACAAGAGCAAGAGCACCGGTGACCTCGTTGTATCAGCTGTAGCACCGTTTTATGGGGAAAACAAGGAGTTCCGTGGGGCTATCTGCGGCGATATCACCCTGGCGGTGTTAAAAGAACAGGTACAGCGTATCAAATACCGTGACCAGGGAAATGGTTATATCATTGAAAAGACGGGCAAGCTGCTGGCTGCGTCCGGCAAGGAACAGCCGATGTCCGAGGCCAAGGATATAAAGGGCATAGGGGAAAAGCTGGATTCCATGTTCCAGAGCGGCAGCGGCTATTTTACCTTTGAGGACGCTGACGGGGTTAGCCAGGTGCTGGCTTATACCACAGTACCTACCACCGGCTGGCTTATCGCCATGGCGGTGCCGATGGATTATGTGTTTGGCCCTCTTAACCACATGCGTCTGGTATATGGCATCCTTACCGTGATTGGCTTTTTGCTGATAGTGGGCATGTGCTTTTACTTTGCACGCGGTATCACCAGACCTATTGTGGCTCTGGAGGGGCAGGCAACGCAGCTGGCTGATGGCAACCTGCGGGTGAATAAGCTGCCCGTTACTTCCGGTGATGAAATCGGCTCCCTGACCAATGCCTTTAATACTATGCAGGAACACCTGCATGACCTCATTGCCAAGATGGCGGCTACCTCTGAGCAGGTGGCGGCCTCTTCCGAACAGCTCACGGCTAATGCCCATCAGTCGGCAGACGCCTCTGTGCATGTAGCGGAAACCATCAGTGAGGTGTCCATGGGCATGGACCAGCAGCTCACTGATATTGGCGGTGCCAAGAAGAACGTGGACAGCGTGTTTGTGGATATCACCGCCATGACGGAAAAAACAAAGAAGGTTACGGCGGCAGCGCTGACTACGTCCGAGGCTGCCAAGCGCGGCGAACAGCTCATGCAGGACGCCACCACCAAGATGGCGCATATCGAAAAGAGTGTTATGAACTCTGCTAACGTGGTTAGAACTTTGGGTGACAGCTCCCAGCAAATCGGCCAGATTGTCGAGGCGATTTCCGCTATTGCTGACCAGACCAACCTGCTGGCACTCAATGCGGCCATTGAGGCGGCCCGGGCCGGTGAGCATGGCCGTGGCTTTGCTGTTGTAGCCGATGAAGTCAGAAAGCTGGCGGCCGAGTCACAGGAGTCGGCTGAACAGATAAAGGCGCGTATCCTCACGATTCAGAACGACACCGCCAATGCGGTAGCCGCTATGGAGGAAGGCAAGAACGAAGTCCAGTCCGGTGCTGAGGCTATCCGCACGGTGGGCGAGCAGTTCCAGGATATAATGAGTCAGGTCAACGGCATCAAAAATCAGATTGATGAGATTGGCGTATCGGTTCATTCCGTATCGGAAGGTGCCGGCAACATTGTCGAGGCGGTTGATTCCATCGATGGTATCAGCCGCAAGACCGCGGAGCACACGAATACGATTTCGTCCTCCACAGAGTCGCAGTCGGCCTCCAATGAAGAAATTGCCGCCGCGTCGCAGTCCCTGGCCCATTTGGCAGCAGATATGCAGGATGCCATCAATAAGTTTAAACTGTAATAAGCAGCTGTTTTCCGGGGAGCCTTGAGCTTCCCGGATTTTATAACGCCGTTGTTCCAGTTTTGCCATAGGCAAAACTTCCTCTTGGCGTTTCCCTAAAGGACTAGCTTCGCTTCGCAACGAGGCGGGAGATATGCTTCGTGCCTCCACCTGCTGAGGTGGGGGTCATTTTCTTGCCTCGTTATATTTTGCCTTTGGCAAAATCTGAACCACGGCGTTATGCCGGGACAAGCCCGACGAAACACTAAATTATCTATTTTGCCTCTAGCAAAATAGATAATTTAGCGTTATAATACAGGTTGGAAAATTACTGACAGAAAGGCTGGTGAGGATAATGGACGATCACCCTGATACGGCAGAACCTAAGCGATGTACATTAAAAACATGGGGAGCTTACTCTGTTATCCTGACCGGTATACTGATTAGGGCGTGAGCAGGTTCCTCCCATAGAGAGGAGATAACCATGCTTGAAATTTACAAGTCCATGGAAAGTGGGCCGCTGGAGAAACTGACTCTAAAGACGCTGGAGTCAGGAGCCTGGATAAACATTGTGGACCCCACACCTTACGAGCTGAAAGTGGTCAGCAACCTCACAGAGGTTGACCCGGATTTTCTGCGCTCGGCACTCGATGATGAGGAACGCTCTCATACTGATATCGAGGACGATTCCGTCATGGTTCTGACCAATGTGGCGGTGAACCGTGGCGATGACAGCTATGACGCTTTGCCGCTGGCCATTATCATCAGCGAGGACTACATCATTACCGTTTGCCTCGAGGAAACCCCGGTCATGGCTGAGTTCAACGAACGGACGGCTAAGCTCTTCCGTACATATAAGAAAACCCGGTTCCTCTTTCAGATTCTGTATAAGTCCGCGACCTTCTACCTGCGCTACCTGCGTCAAATCAGCAAGCGCTCTGATGATATCGAAAACCAGCTGCGCCATGATATGAAAAACAGTGAAATCCTGCGCCTGCTCGAACTGCAAAAGGGCCTGACGTACTTCAACGCCGCTATCCGTTCTAATGGTGCGGTGCTTGATAAACTGCTGCGCATGCGTAAAAACCCGGCGCTGACGCCAATTCTCAAGGCCTACGAAGAGGACGAGGATTTGCTCGAGGACGTCATTATCGAGAACAAGCAGGCCAAGGAAATGGTGGAGATGTACAGCAAGATTTTGGCCCGCATGGCTGATACTTTTACGTCTATCATTGCCAACAATCAGAACCTCGTGATGAAATTCCTGGCGGCGATGACGATTATCATTGCTATACCTACAGTAGTATCCAGTTTCTTTGGTATGAACGTGCCTGTGCCCTTTACGGAGAACAGGTTCGGTTTCCTGTATATCATGCTGATAGCTTTCGGCATCAGCATTACCGGGGCGTATGCCTTATGGAAAAAAGATATGTTTTAAACTCATAAATATAACGAGGCAAGAAAATGTCCCCCACCTCAGCAGGTGGGGGCACGAATACCAAAACAGGCGGCGAGCATATCTCCCACCTCGTTGCGAAGCGAAGCTGAGGAAGTTTTGCCTATGGCAAAACTGGAACAACGGCGTTATAAAAGCAGTACCAGAACCGGCGGTTCTGGTACTGCTTTTTTGACTGGGAATATTTTCTTGGGGTTAGGAACGTTTGTAAGCCGTAACCTTCTGATAGTGTTTCTGGAAGAATTCTTCGGCCACCTGCGGGAAGAGGGCATAGGAGAGCACATCTTCTTCGGAGGGGTTGAGGAATCCTTTTTCCTTCAGTTCGGCCTCGAACTCGGCAAAGGTCTTGGCCTTTGCGTCCTCGATGGAGCAATCCTCGATGATGTCTTCGGGAGCAATGCCCAGCGTCTTGGTGAGGAAGTCGCGGTCGATAGCCACCGGCGTACGGCCGAATTTGCCGCGGGCCAGGTCCTTGAATTCTTTCGGAACCATCTTATAGCGTTCACCGCTCATGACATTGAAGGTTGCCATGGTGCCCACAATCTGGGAAGACGGCGTAACGAGCGGCGGATAGCCAAGGTCTTTGCGGACGCGCGGCATTTCGTCGAGCAGTTCCTGATATTTGTCTTCCATGCCGGCTTCTTTGAGCTGGTTGGCCAGATTGGAGAGCATACCGCCCGGAATCTGGAAGTCCAGCACGTTGGGATTGATGTCAAAGTAGCCTTTGAGGTTGAATTCATTGATAATGCGTTTCTTCACTTCGAGGAAGTGCTTGGAAATCGGCGTGAGTTTCTGTACGTCGATACCCGTGTCATATTCCGTGCCTTCCAGAGCGCGGACCATGGTTTCCGTGCAGGGCTGGGAAGTGTCGGAGGAGAACGGCGCCAGAGCCGTATCGATGATATCTACGCCGGCCTCAATAGCTTTGAGGTACGTAGCATGGCCGAAACCAGAGGTGCAGTGGGTATGCAGTTCCACAGGAATGTCGAGCGCTGCTTTCAGTTTCTTGACCAAATCTTCAGCAACATAAGGTTTCAAAAGACCGGACATATCCTTGATGCAGACGGAATGGCAGCCCATATCCTGCAGTTCTTTGGCCAGTTCCACGAATTTTTCGTTGGTGTGTACCGGGCTGATGGTGTAAACTAGGCACCCCTGTACTTCCGGCTTTTCCGGGCAGGCCAGCGCAGCTTCAATAGCTACTTTCAGATTGCGGACATCGTTCAGGGCATCAAAGATACGGAATACGCCGACACCATGAGCAGAAGCATGGCGGACGAATTTTTCCACCACGTCATTGGAGTAGTGGTTATAGCCCAGCAGGTTCTGGCCGCGCAGGAGCATCTGAATCGGAGTGTTGAGGTTAGCCTTCAAAGTATCCAGACGTTCCCAAGGGTCTTCACCCAGGAAACGCAGGCAGGTATCAAAGGTAGCACCGCCCCATGCCTCCAAGGCTTTGTAGCCCACGGAATCCAGAGCTTTGAGCTGCGGGAGCATATCTTCGATACGCATGCGGGTTGCACATAAAGATTGATGACCGTCGCGGAGTACGGTTTCCATAATCTTTACAGGTTTCTTTGCCATAACTAACACTCTCCTCTAAACTATAAATACATAAACCTTAGTTATGTTTATTATGACGTGATAAACTGAAAAAACGAAGTTCTTACAGCCATCAGACGGCGTGTATACAAGGTTTTTGGAGTATCACAATAATTAACATCACAAATACAGTATAGGTACTAATTGGCAGAATGTCAATGTAAAATGTGATTTTTTTCCCGTACTATAACCATTTAGAATAATAAAAGTGTACTATTAAAAAGGGAAAGTTTTTCCGGGGAAGTATTGGTTTTTTAGCGAGGCCTTGGTATAATGAGAGAAGCTAATTTGTGTTGACACATTGTTCTATGTTTACACAATGGGCGGCTAAATTTGAAATTGTGAGGAGAAATGTGTAAATGAAACTTGTAGTCACCGTAGTTGGAAAAGACCGTGTAGGCATCATTGCCATGGTCAGTCAGATTCTTGCCGAGAACAATGTCAACATTCTGTCAATCAATCAGAATATCCTCGATGGTTATTTCAATATGATTCTGATTGCTGAAATCAGCAGCAGTAAAATCAAGCTGGTGGACCTGCAGCAGAAACTGAAGGAAAGCGGTCAGGAAATCAATGTGGATATCAAGGCACAGCACGCTGATATCTTTAATGTAATGCACAATATCTGAGCAGGCCTTACGAGGAGGAAAAATTTTTGATTAGTATAGATGATATCATCGAAACAAATGAGATGATTACCGAAAATAAGCTGGACGTGCGTACCATCACGATGGGCATTTCCCTGCGTGACTGCGCGCACCCCAACATGGAGCAGTTCTGCCGTAATGTCTATGACAAGATTACCAAATCGGCAGAGTTCCTGGTGAAAACTGGTGAGGATATCGAGGCGGAATACGGTATTCCCATTATTCACAAGCGCGTATCGGTTACGCCTATCGCCATCGCAGCTGACGCCTGCAAGACGGACACCTATGTGCCCGTGGCTGAGGCGATGGACAAAGCAGCCAAGGAAATCGGCGTCAACTTTATCGGCGGTTTTTCTGCCCTGGTGGAAAAGGGCTTTACCAATGGCGACCGTATCCTGATTAACTCCATTCCGCAGGCCCTGGCTACGACGGATGTAGTGTGCTCCTCGGTAAACCTCGGTTCCACCAAGACCGGTATCAACATGGACTGCGTCCGCGAAATGGGTGAGGTCATCAAGCGTACAGCGGAGCTTACCCGCGATAATGACGCTTTGGGCTGTGCCAAGCTCGTAGTGTTCTGCAACGCTCCCGGGGATAACCCCTTTATGGCCGGTGCTTTCCACGGTGTCAGTGAGGCTGACAAGGTGGTAAGCGTGGGCGTCAGCGGCCCCGGCGTAGTAAAACATGCTTTGGAGGCCAAGAAGGGTGCTGACTTTACAGAAGTCGCTGAAACCATCAAGAAAACGGCCTTTAAGATTACCCGTGTCGGCCAGCTGGTGGCCCGGGAGGCCTCCAAGCGTCTGGGCGTGCCCTTTGGCATTATTGACCTGTCACTGGCACCGACGCCGGCTGTGGGTGACAGCGTGGCCCGTATCATTGAGGAAATGGGCATTGAGTCCTGCGGTGCTCCGGGTACGACGGCAGCTCTGGCCCTCTTGAATGACGCCGTGAAAAAGGGCGGCCTGATGGCATCTTCACACGTGGGCGGCCTGTCCGGTGCCTTTATCCCCGTCAGCGAGGACGAAGGCATGATTAACGCCATCAAGACTGGCAGTCTGTCGCTGGAAAAACTGGAGGCTATGACCTGTGTCTGCTCCGTCGGCCTGGATATGATTGCTATCGAAGGCGACACTTCCGCTGCGACAATTTCCGGCATTATCGCTGATGAGGCAGCTATCGGCATGATTAACAACAAGACCACGGCTGTCCGCGTTATCCCCGTACCGGGCAAGAAGGTCGGGGATATGGTAGAATTTGGCGGCCTGCTGGGTTACTGCCCAATTGTGCCGGTGAAGAACGATTACAGCTCGGCGGCGTTTATCGCCCGCGGCGGCCGTATTCCGGCACCGATTCGCAGTCTGACCAATTAAAGATAAATGGAGCTGCTTGGCGGCTCCATTAGTATTAGGAGAGCATTATGCGTGTTACCAATAAAATTAAAGAAGAACAGATACGCATTTTAGGGGAAGTCTACAAAGATGCCAAACCGGCGCTGATTTTCCACAATCCCTTTGAACTGCTGATTGCGGTGATTTTGTCGGCCCAGTGCACAGACAAACGCGTCAATGTGACCACGGCCAGGCTGTTTAAAAAGGTAACCATGCCGGAAGATATTATGGACATGGGCCTGGAAAAACTCGAAGAGGAAATCCGTGACTGCGGCCTCTATCACAATAAGGCCAAAAACATTATGGGTGCCTGTCAGGAACTGTGCAACAAATTTCAGGGGAGAGTCCCGGCGGATTTTGAACTGCTGATGGAATTGCCCGGTGTCGGCCGCAAAACGGCCAACGTGGTGCTGAGCGTAGGCTTTGACATACCGGCTATTGCCGTAGATACCCATGTTTTCCGTGTGGCCAACCGGCTGAAACTGGCAGTGGGCGACACACCGCTGGTTGTGGAAAAACGGCTGATGAAAGCCATTCCGCAGGAAAAATGGTCGGCAGCCCATCACTGGCTTATCTGGCACGGCCGGAATATCTGCAAGGCGCGCAAGCCGCTGTGTCATGAGTGTCCTTTGGCTGAGGTGTGCCCCAGTTGTCAATGAAATGAGATGAGAGCATGATTTATCGCAAAGCCACATTTGCTGATGTGGAGGCAATATATGAACTGGTGGCTGACTATGCCGCCGAGGGGGTTATGCTGGCCCGTTCCCGTAACACCCTCTATGAAACCCTGCGTGATATGGTAGTGGCCATTGACGATGACGGCACGCTGGCCGGTGTCGGCGGCCTGCATATCATTTGGGATAAGCTGGCTGAGGTGCGTACCATGGCCGTATCACCCCCAAAGCGGCGCCGGGGCATAGGCGCGGAAATCGTCCGCCACCTGTTGGCCGAAGGTGAAAAACTGGGCATTGAGAAGTTCTTCACGCTGACTTATCAGCCGGAATTTTTCAAGGCTTTGGGCTTTACCGTCATAAATAAAGAGGAACTTCCGCATAAGGTGTGGAAAGAATGTATAGATTGCCCCAAATTCCCCAACTGCGATGAAATCGCTATGGTGAAGGTATAATGTAAGTAATGGAGGTATTAGCGTGATTATTGTAATGAGCCCCAATGCTACTAAAGAAAACTTGCAGCGTGTTATTCAAAAGATTGAATCCGCTGGACTTAAAACCCATATATCGGAGGGTGCTGAAGTAACAATAGTTGGTGTAATTGGTGAAAAGAGCAAGATTGCCAATCTGGAAATGAATATGATGGACGGTGTGGAAAAGACCGTCCGTATCACGGAAAAATACAAACTGGTCAGCCGTAACTTCCATCCCGAGGCAACCATCGTGGACGTGGACGGGGTGAAAATCGGCGGCAAGGAAATCGTGGTCATGGCCGGCCCCTGCTCCGTAGAGAGTATTGACCAGCTCCGTGAGGCTGCCAAGGCCGTGAAGGCCGGCGGTGCCAAGTTCCTGCGCGGTGGTGCGTTCAAGCCCCGTACCAGCCCCTATGACTTCCAGGGATTGGAGGAAGAAGGCCTCAAAATGCTCCGTCAGGTTGCAGATGAAGAAGGCCTCAAGGTCGTTACGGAAATTGTCGATAAAGACGATTTGGAACTGGTGGGCAAATATGCTGACGTTTATCAGGTCGGCGCGCGCAATATGCAGAACTTCCAGCTGTTAAAGGCTCTGGGCAAGGTGAAAAAGCCCGTTATGTTAAAACGCGGCCTGTCGGCGACTATCAGCGAATGGCTCAATGCTGCCGAGTATATCATGGCTGGCGGCAACGAGCAGGTTATCCTCTGCGAGCGCGGTATCCGCACCTATGAAACCTTTACCCGTAACACACTGGACCTCAGCGCTGTAGCTGCCGTGAAGGAACTTTCCCACCTGCCCATCATCGTGGACCCGAGCCACGGCACCGGCCGCTGGCAAATGGTTCAGCCCATGGCCCGGGCGGCTGTGGCTGCCGGCTGTGACGGCCTCATCATTGAAGTACATCCCCATCCGGAGGTGGCGCTTTCCGATGGCGACCAGAGCCTGACGCCGAAGAATTTCAACCGCCTGATGGAGGACCTGGGCAAAATTGCGGCGGTAATGGAGCGTACTTTATAAATGGCAAGGGAAAAAACAACACTGGCCATTATCGGTGTGGGCCTCATTGGCGGTTCTTTAGGCCTGTGCCTGAAGGACAAGCTGGGCGATGATATCTACATCACCGGCCTGTGCCGCAGTCAGGCCTCCATGGACAAGGCGATGGAACTCGGAGCTGTGGACTTTGCTTCCCCGGACGTAAAAGCCGTAGTGGAGCAGGCGGATATCATCTTTTTGAGTCCGCCGGTACTGCAAATCGTGCCCATGGTGGAAAAGATACTGCCTTATCTGAAAAAAGGCGCGATTATCACCGACGCCGGCAGTACCAAGCAGTATATCTGGGAGCACCTGCAAAAGATTTTGCCCCCGGATATCTACTACATCGCCGGCCACCCCATGACCGGCCGGGAAAAAAGCGGCGTAACCGCAGCGAAAAAAGACTTGTTCGTGGGCAAGGCCTACGTCATCGTGGAGGACACAGGCGCACCGCCAGAGGCGCATGCAAAGCTCATGGCGCTGTTAAAGCATACCGGCGCCAACTTTACCACGCTCGATATCGCCAAACATGACCGTTGTGCCTCTGTTATCAGCCACGTGCCCCAT
>NZ_CAJODG010000070.1:0-16581 GCF_905233635.1 Selenomonas sp. AE3005
CGGAACTTGGTGTATTCCTTCTGGAAGAACAGCTGCACGCTGTCCACGGGGCCATTACGGTGCTTGGCCACGATGATTTCAGTTATATTCTTGTTCTCCGTATCCTTATCATAGTAATCTTCACGATACAGGAACATAACGATATCAGCATCCTGCTCCAGTGACCCGGATTCACGCAGGTCAGAGAGCATGGGTTTCTTTATCTGACGGCTTTCCACAGAACGGGAGAGCTGTGACAAGGCGATAACCGGCACGTCCAGCTCACGGGCCAGCGCTTTCAGTGAACGGGAAATCTCGGAGATTTCCTGCTGACGGTTGTCGCTGTTCTTGCTGGCCCGGCCCTGCATCAGCTGCAAGTAGTCGATGATGATGAGGTCAAGACCATGCTCTGCCTTCAGGCGGCGGGCTTTGGAACGCAGTTCCATAACCGTAATACCGGCCGTATCATCGATGTAGATAGGCGCCCGGCTCATTTTATCGGCCACGCCCACCAGTTTGTTCCATTCAACTTCGTCCAGCTGTCCGGTACGCAGCCGGGAGGCGTCAATACCGCCCTCGGAGCAGAGCATACGCTGCATGAGCTGCTCCTTGCTCATTTCGAGGGAGAAGAAGGCCACACTGCCGCCGTGGAGCCCCACATAGCTGGCAATATTCAGGGTAAAGGCCGTCTTACCCATGGACGGACGCGCCGCCACGAGAATCAAATCCGACTTTTGCAGGCCGGCGGTCAGCTTATCCAGGTCCTTGAACCCGGAGCTGATACCCGTAAGGCCGCCCTTGGACTCATACAGAATGTTAATGCGCTCAAAGGTACGCATGACGATGTTCTTCATGGACTCAAAGGCGCCGCCGCCCTGACGGCTGGCCACGGCGAGGATTTTCTTCTCCGCCTCATCCATGATGTTTTCCACTTCATCGCTGTCCTCATAAGCCTTGCCGGCAATTTCCGTGGCTACGTTGATAAGATTTCTAAGTTCTGCCTTTTCTTTAACGATTTTGGCATGATAGCTGACATTGGCTGCCGTGCCGACAATGTTGGCCAGCTGGGTGATAAAGCCAAGGCCGCCCACCTTGTCCAGCATATCGGTCTTGCGCAGTTCCTCTGTCAGCGTGACCAGGTCCACCGCCTCGTCATTATTCTGCAGGCGCACCATGGCCTCGTAAACAATGCGGTGAATCTCCCGGTAAAAATCATCAGGACGCAGGATTTCCTGCACCTCGATGATGGCTTCTTTTTTGATGAGCATAGCCCCCAAAACAGCCTGCTCGGCTTCGATGTTCTGGGGAGGTACCCGTTCTGGTAATGCCATTTTCCTTACTCCTCTGGCTGGAAGATATAGTTAAACGCCTCTTCGGCCGTCGCGACGGGATGAATATCCAGGCCTAAATGTTCTTTCGGGATATCCTTGCTGTTTTCCTGCGGAATGACCAATGTTTTAATTCCTGCCTGCTTGGCGCCGTAGGCCTTTTCAAAGACGCCGCCTACCGGACGCACCCGGCCGGCCAGGGAAATCTCCCCGGTCACCGCCACATCCTGCCGGATTTTCCGCCCGGTCACCGCACTGGTGATAACCGCCAAAATGGCCGTACCGGCACTGGGGCCGTCGATATTCCCGCCGCCAATCACATTGATGTGAACGTCGTAATCGTGCAAATCCTTGCCCGTGAGCTGCCGCATAACCGAGGCCGCGTTAAAGACGGAATCCTTGGCCATGGAACCGGCGGTTTCATTGAACCGTACCGTCCCCTTGCCCTTTTCCGCCGCCGGAAAAGCTACGGCCTCAATCTCGATGGCCGAGCCTAAAAAGCCGGCCACGCCCAGACCGAAAATATGTCCCTGCACAGCTGTATCCGCCGCCTTTTTCGTCACATAAGGCGTCAGGCGGCTGACCTGCGTCACCTCGTAGATATCAGCCTTGCTGATTTCCACAACAGGGCCATTTTCCTTGCCCAGGTCCTCGACTTTGAATTCGTCGCCTGCACCGCAGCGGTCGAGCGCCAGGCTGTAGGCGTCAGCTAAAATATTGATCGCCTTGCGCCCTTCAATGGTGTACTCACTGATAAGCTCCGCCACTTCATCACTGACCGTCACCTGCAGCTTGGCGGCTGCATTGCGGACTATCTGCTGTATATGCTTGGGCGTCAGCGGTTCAAAGTAGATTTCCGCGCAGCGTGAGCGCAGGGCCGGATTGATATGCCCGGCGTCCCGGGTGGTTGCCCCAATCAGCACGAAATCTGCCGGAGCACCTTCCTCAAACAGCTTTTTGATATAGGGCGGCACCTTCTTATCCGTCGGGTCATAATAGGCCGACTCAAAATAGGCGCGCTTATCTTCCAGCACCTTAAGCAGCTTATTTTGCAGCATTTCGTCCATTTCCCCGATTTCATCGATGAACAAAATGCCGCCGTGGGCATCAGTGACCAGCCCCGGCTTGGGTTCGGGAATACCGCTGTCCGCCAAGGTCTTTTGCGCGCCCTGATAAATAGGATCATGGACGGAACCGAGCAGGGGATTGGTAATATCCCGTGGGTCCCAGCGCAAGGTTGTACCATCTGTTTCTACAAACGGCGCTTCCTCGCCAAACGGAGATACCGCCTTTTTCTTGGCCGCCTCCAGCACCAGTCTGGCAGCTGTGGTCTTGCCCACACCCGGCGGCCCGTACAAAAGCAAGT
The DNA here is from genome assembly GCF_905233635.1 of Selenomonas sp. AE3005. Classification (GTDB taxonomy): domain Bacteria; phylum Bacillota; class Negativicutes; order Selenomonadales; family Selenomonadaceae; genus Selenomonas_A. Next base: position 2,674 of record NZ_CAJODG010000070.1, read on the forward strand.
GCTGCGGATAAGGCGAGCTGAGCTTGGCCATCAGGGACTTGACTGCCCGTTCCTGCCCCACGATTTCCGAAAAATCCTGCGGCCGCAGCAGTTCCATAATGGACTGGGTGAGCTTAATGCTTTCCAGTTTCTCCAGCTTGGCCATTTTTTCCTTATCCTGCGGACTTTCATTGCCGCCTGTTTCATCTTTCATAACCTGCTGACGTATGTCATTGACGTAGTCCGCATGGTCTTTTTCCATTTTTTCATTGACCTTTTTTTCAATGCTGTCCTCCACATTCCGCCGGGCGACGATATCGGCCACCCGTTCTGACAGGGCCTCCAGTATGGAAGGCAGCTGCTCTTCCTTGGGGGCAGGAGCAATCAGCGGGTCCTCCCCCAAAATGCGCTGCAGGGCCAGCACGCGCTCACAGCGGTTTTCCGACCGCATCAGGGACAGCGCTTTCATCTTGCCGGCCTTAATGACCAGCTTTTCCGTCCCCATCACATCTACCAGAATCGCGTACAGGGCGTCTATCTGCCTGTCGAGCGGCTGGTCATGTGAAACAGGAGCAGGCAATGCCTGCTCCTGCTTTTTCGTAAAAAATTTGCGAATAAAGTCTAGTAGATTCATATCAGCCTGCCACTACATTAACCTTGATTTTGCTCGTTATAGACGGATGAACCTTGATAACCGCCTCATAGGTGCCGGTGCCGGTTACATCGCCCTGAATGGTGATTTTGCGGCGGTCAATATCGATATTCTCTTTTTTCAGTGCGTCTGCCACATCCTTGCCCGTTACCGAACCAAAGAGCTTGCCGTTCTCACCGATTTTCACCGGAATGGTTACGGAAACCTTTTCGAGCTGGGCAGCCATCAGCTTGGCCTCGTCCGTGGCCATCGCCTCTTTACGGGCCTTGGAACCGGCCTGCGCCTTGGCTACGTTCATATTTTCGGCTGTAGCCAGTACAGCGGCCTTGCGCGGCAGGAGGAAGTTACGGCCGTAGCCTTCGGAAACCTCTACGATTTCGCCCTTCTTGCCCAATTTTTTAACGTCCTGTTGCAGAATTACTTTCATCTTTATCATTCTCCTCAATATATTTTTCACTAACTTCTATGACTTTAGCCTTGATTTCCGCCAGATTACCGCCCTTTATCTGCGCCCCGGCCACATTCTGATGGCCGCCGCCGCCAAATGATTCCATGATGACCTGCACGTTCAGCTCACCGGTAGAACGGGCACTTAACCCCACGGTATCTTCCGTCAGCTGGAAAATCAAAATGCTCATGCGGACATTTTCAATGCGCAGCAGGGAATCCGCCGCCTGCGCCGCAATCACCTGAATGTTGTTCATGCGCTCCGGAATCGTCGCGATAATCAGGCCGCCCGGGTACAACTCTGCCCGGGACTTCGTGCGCGCCAGGGCCACGGTCGTATCGTAGTCAGAACGGAACAGGTGACGTACCATAACCGGGTCAGCACCGCTGCGCCGCAGGAAAGCCGCTGCATCAAAGGTACGCACACCGGTCTGCACCGCAAAGTTTTTCGTATCGACCACGATACCGGAATAGAGCGCCGTAGCGTCCAAACGTCCTAACCGTATATCATCACCGAAGTACATCAAAAGCTCCGTAATCAGCTCACTGGTTGAGCTGGCCGCCGGTTCTATGTACACCAGCAGGGGGCTCTTGATAAAGTTTTCACTGCGGCGATGATGGTCGATAACCACCACCTGGTGAACACGGTCAAGCAATGTGGGGTCCGCCACCAGATGAGGAATATGCGTATCCACCACGATGAGTACAGGGTTCAGCGCCGTGGAGTTTTTGATATCCTCCGCATGCACAAAAACATCTGCGTACTCTTCCTTTTCCTTTAACAATTCCAGGAATTTATCAATGCCATCGTTCATATCCGACAACACAATATGATAAGGCTTTTCCAGCTGCCGGGCCATTTTGGCCACACCCATGGCTGCCCCAAAGCAGTCAAAATCCTCATTATGATGGCCTATGATGTAGATTTCATCGGCACCTTCCATGATTTCCCGGATAGCATGCGCCACCACACGGGCCTTGACACGGGTATGTTTTTCCACGGCCTTGGCCCGGCCGCCAAAGAACTGCATCTTGCCATTCATCATCACGGCCACCTGGTCACCGCCGCGGCCCAGTGCCAGGTCAAGACCGGCCTGTGCCTGTGCGCCGAGTTCCGCCATCGTCTGGTTCTCAGCCACCGCGATACCCATGGACAATGTAACCGGCAGGCGGTTGGTACTTTGCAGCTGCCGCGCCTTGTCCAGAACATCAAACTTTTCATTCAGCGCCTGGTCGAGGCCCTCACGCGTCAGAATTACCACATACAGGTCCTCTGACACCCGGCGCATAAAGCCGCCCAGATTTTTCATCCACTTGTCAATGGTCTGATTGACCGCCAGCAGCAACGAGGTACGTTCGGCCTCCGTCTGCCCCTGCATGACTTCATCATAGTTGTCAATCTGGATATAAACCAGCACCGTCCGGCTCTGCTGATAAGTGTTTTTCAGCTGCTCATGACTGGTAACATCCTGAATATACAACGTCATCAGCGGTTCCTGCCGCGGTGCCATCTTCACCGGATGGTAATATACATGATAGTATTTGTCCTCATGGGCAAAAACATACTCGCCCTCCTGTCCCCAGACAGGCGCGACAATTACCCCCGGCCAGACATCCTTTATGTCCGTATCCTGCTCGGGCTTTTCCGGCAAATAGGCCGTTATTCTGTCATTACACCACTGAATCCGCCCGTCCTCGTTGACAATAACGATGGCCTGCGGCAGTTCATCCACGGCATAATTGAGCATTTCATTGATATTGCGCACCACATTACGGCAATAACGCTCAAAGCGCCGCGCTCTGTCCGTACAGCGTTCCCGGGCAAAAGACGCCAGGGCCAGCCATACCACAGCCGCGATGGCCGCAATGTAAAAATTATAGTAAGACAGTACACCGATAAGCACCAGCATAATGAGCAGATGTATTGTCAAATCTATCCATGCCGATAAATTGCGTGGCATTTAGTCCACCTCATTTCTTCCCCCGCGCAGAAAAACGCCGCCGATAGTCAAACAACATATCGATAAGTCCGGTCATGGCCGTAACCTGCGCCAAAAACGGAGTCATAATTACGAACACATAAACGACAATCCGCAAGGGAATAATCACTTTATAATGCCGCAGCAGGCAGTGTATCAGCACCAGACCTTGCAGCAGGCCGGCTAAAATCGCCAGTACATTGGCATTCAGGGATATTTCGTACAGCAGGGTAATCTGCCTTGTACCGCCCCAGTACAGCCCCACCAGGGCGAAACCGAACAGGTACAAAAACGCCTGTGGCAGACGCCACTCAGCAAACGGGGGAAACTGGGGAACATCATGTCCCAGCCGCCGTAAAACCCGGCTGCCCGTACTGTACGCCACCGCCGCATACAACAGCCCCGTCAGGATAAATACCAAGGGGAACAGATAGGTAAGCATCTTGATTCCTTCCTGAATATCCGCTTTGGTCTTGGCCAGTTGTTCTTCATCCAGCCCCATATCCGCGTAAAGCTGCAGCGAGGTGTCAAAGGACGACTGCAGCATATCCACCTGCGCCGTCAAAGGATTGATATTGGTCACTGCCAGTAACAGCAGCACGGCCATTACCTGCCCTGCTATCGCAGCTGCCAGCGTTGCCCCAAAAGCTGCCACACCGGAAACACCCCGGCGGAAAGCCAGCCCCAGAATAATACCGGCCGGGCCAAAGGCCAGTATCAGCCGCAAAGCCAGCAACGGTTCAACCAGTATCCCCACCAGCAAACCAGCCACTGCCGCCGCCATCACGCCATAACGCAGGCCATGCCGGACGACCAGCACCACCAGTGGCAAAGGCCACAACAGCACTACCAGGAACCCTACCACCGGCAGGTAAATCGCCGCCAGCGCCAGTACCACCGACAACGCCGTCAGCAGCCCACTCTCCGTCAAGGGAGTGATTCTATGTTGATTCATATCGTCATTCCTTTCTAAAAGAAACCACCCCTTATTATAGCAGAAAAGCTATACCCTGTCTTGCAAGCAGGTACTAAACCACTAAAGAGCGTAATAAACATTAACAACCAAAATGTTAGTACTTTTTTAGTACTGTGCAGGACATACGAAAGGAGTGTCTACTATGCCCGCATACAAAAACAAAAAACGTCACACCTGGTACTGTTCCTTTTACTTCACCGATTGGCAGGGCCGCCGCAAAAAGAAAAAGAAGGAAGGCTTCCCCACCAAACGCAGCGCTCTGGACTGGGAGCGGAAATTTCTGGAACTCTACTCCGGCAGCCCCGACATCCGCTTTGCCACACTTGTTGCAGCATACAAAAAACATCATCAAGATAACACTCGTATTGTCACCCACTACACCAAAACCAGTATGATTACCAATCATATCCTCCCCTACTTCTCAAGTTTCCCCATCTCCCAAATTAGCAAGCATCAAATTCTTGCCTGGAAAAAAATGCTGACTGACAAGAATTTTCAGCCACTGTATATAAGACAGATTTACTGCCAGCTAAAAAGTATTTTTTCCTTCGCCATGGAACACTATCAGCTGCCTGCCAACCCCTGCGCCCAACGCGAACATTTCGGCAGACCTCGGAAACGAATCAACTATTGGACCATTAACGAATTTCGTCAATTTGTTATGACACTGACCAAGCCGCACCACATAATGGCCTTCTATATGCTATTCTGGACAGGCATGCGTTCCGGCGAACTACTGGCCCTTACCTGGGCGGATATTGATTTCACCTGCAACTCCATATCCATCAACAAATCCTTTACCCGGCTGCACCTTCAGGATATCCTGACTTCAGGCAAGACCAACTCCAGTCAGCGAATAGTTATTATGCCGGCTTTTTTGGCTGATATGCTTAAAGACTATCAAAAGCTCTTACCAACACCTCAAGGCCGTATATTCCCCTTCACCAGAAACATGCTCCATTTCACCCTGAAAAAAGGCATCAAAAAGGCGAAATTAAAAGAAATCCGCCTGCACGACCTGCGCCATTCCCACGCCAGCCTGCTCATAAACGCTGGTTTTCGCCCTATAGATGTAGCAGACAGACTTGGACACTCCAATCCGGGGATAACATTATCCATATACAGCCATTTTTACGACAGCAAACGCACCTCATTAGCAGAAAAACTAAACAACATTTACTAAAATAGTACGATTTTAGTACGCTCCCACCAGCCATTCCCTCACCCAATCCTATTTTTTGATAGACTTTACAAAATTTACTTATTTGCAAGGAGTAAAGTTCATTGGCGCAAAATAATATTATTTTGCGTCTGGGGATTTTCAAAGGAGGATTTTGGATATGGATTTCAAGTTCGATTTACAGATGTTTGCGGAGCCTCTTTACACGGGGCAGTTGAAGTTTGGCGTGAACAGCGAAGGCAAGTTTGGTGTTGATCTGTCCGTCAACACGACTAAGGGCAGTATTGCTGAGCAGTCGGCGGCAACGTCCATTACTGCACCCACTTCCGATGTGAAATATTATGCCTATGTTACTAACACTGTAGATGAAGATACTAAGCTGAATATACTGAGCGTCAACAATATCTATGCATTGGATAGTACGGGACATTTCACAGATATCACTGATTCTTTAAAGCATCAGCAGGCAAATGGGCTTCTGACCGGCAATATTACGGTTACGTCCTCTGCCAGCCAGCCTGTAGCATTGGATTTGGACGAGGCGCCCGGCAATTATACGGTAAAGAATGTGGCCGCCGGCTCGAGGATTAACCTCAAGGGCGGAGATACGCTGGCCACGACTTCCCTGAAAGCCGGGGAGCAGATTGCTCTGGGGACTGTGACTACCACTGTAACTCCGGAAGTAGTCGATGAAAATACCGGGGAAGTTACTACACCGGAGATTGTTGAAACCGAGATCGGTACCCCCAGCCTCGTCTATACCGCTGCCTCTGCCGGTACGCTGACCTTTGTAGGTGAGACCACTGTTGATAACACAGATCCACAAAGTCCTGTGACCAGCTACAATACTGTTTTGCAGTCCGGCACCATTGCCTTGGCTGCAAATTCTCAAGTTGTAGCTGCGCAAGCTGTATTGTCCGGCGGTTCTGTTGCTGCCGGGGATGATGTTGCCGTAACTACCACGGATACTGACGGTATCGTGGTAAAGGTTGCTAATGGCCAAGTTTCTTCCATTACGGGGCTGAATGGCGAAGGTTTAAAGGCTGTAGTAACCGAATATAGCACTGCCAGCACCGGTGTGGTTACGGCTACCGTCACCACCTACACGGCGCTGGATGAAGACGGCACCATGATACAAAAATCCGTAGCAACAGGTACTGGAGCAGATGCAGCAGCGGCGGTGACGGATGCTGAAGCAGCTACCGCGGTTGTCACCTTTGCTGATATCAAGTCCGGCGCCGAGGTTTACAAAGCCAAGTACAGCGAAGCAACTGCTACCGATTATGGTGCTTGGAGCACGGGTGCAGCCGGCACGAATACCGTTTACTACGCATTGCAGAATGATGCTAGCGCCGCTGCAGGTACTACGAATCTTATCAATGACAACACGAATACGGGTGTGCGTCGTGTTAATGCTGCTGCCGATACCTTCTATGCCGATGCCGGCAACTATTACCTGAAGGTTACGGAAAAGACGGTAGCAGCAACAAGCACCAAGCCTGCCACCACCACCATCAACTCCATTGAGCTTATGCAGTCCAATGCCGTCGGCAAACTGTCCAAAGTGACTACGCCTGCCTACACTGGTACGCTGACTTATGATGCCGATGGTCTTGCCATTGTCTACAACAAGGCTAAGACGGCAGAGTATCATGTACATATTGAGAACGCTGACATTACTTCCAAGTTTACTAACCTTACTTTGGGCGCAGCTGGCGATTATGTGACTACCCAGGATGCCACTTACTCAAATCTGGCTGCCGGTACCTATACTATATACGGTGGCGCGGCTGTAGCCAATACCGTCACGCTTAAGGGTAAGGCTAATGTGACTGTAGCAGCTAACAAAGTAGGTTCTGTCACTGGGCTGGATAACGGCGAAACTGTCACCATCGTTACCTATGATGATACCGACGGCATGAGCACCACCGAAGTAAAAGCCACTTCTGCAACTGCGGCTACCGTTACGAAGACAGATGCAGAAGGCATGACTACGGTAACGAAGTATAAGAATATCGTCAACATGGGCACTCGGACTGTAGCAGATATTGCAGCAGGTAATGCAGGCGAGGTCGATGGCGATGCGGTTGTATCCATTTCCACCAACTTTGACTATACGGTGAACGGCAGCAGCGTGGGCTACTTTGCCATTACAGGCAACGGCAGCAGTGCCAAGGCTACGGTAAAGACCGGCAAGACCACCATCACCGCCGCTCAGGCCGAAAATAATCCCAAGTATGTCAAAGCCAGCGTAACCAACGCAGGCGTATTGACATTGGCGGCTGTGGAACTGGGCGTTACTAAAACTGCTGCTGGTGTAATAACTGCAATTACGGATGCTGCAGAGGCGGCCTTCAGCGGTACCCTGAGCATCACCGCTCCCAGCGGCACGGCAATTACCCTGAATGATCGTGGCGTTGGCGCTGATGCCATCCTCAACATCACCAATCTGGCTGACAACTCCATAATTGCGGCAGTTGCGCTGAGCAATGAAAAGGACAGCGTTGCTACTGCCAAGCTGGACATTGGAGATAACGTCAACATAGGTGGTGTAGACTATGTTTCCGGTGCCAAGAACAACACCCTGACCTTCAAGGGTAAAGGAAATGCTATCAATTTCTACAGCGGTACTCTGCTTGTGGATAGTAATTATTCCAACGGTGTTACCGTAGGAAATTACAATATCCTGATGGCTGAAGATGATCAGACCATCACCCTCACTGCTTCCACTGGCAAGACCTTTACCTTAGGTGAGCTGGATAATATGGATAATGTACAGATTACGGATAACAGTGCTACAACGCCTGTGGTCACGACGTTTACCAAATACGGTTCCTATCTCTATGATACAGCCAATGTTAAGATGTTCTCCCTTGGCACGGGTACTTCTGCTACCAGTGCTAAGCTGACAGCTGCTGCCAACTGGAAGACTTATACAAACGCCGCAGGTGCTGTTACCGTCAATCTCGCCTTGGCTGATACGGCTATCAAGAAAGATAGCACCAAGAACTACGACTTTGAGGTCAATAAGCTGACCGAAACGGCCAATGTGAATAAAGCTCGCACAGCTGCCGTCGTAGTAACACACAATGATGACCCAAATCAACCAGATGGTTCAGATGCATACATTACCAAGACCGGCGATGTGACCGGCAAAACGTATGCGGCTGCCGATGGGACGGCTCAGACCATCAATGCTACCACCGGCTGGACTGTAACCGCCAGCAAGGATGCCGCCACCACCATCAATGGTGCTGCCAGCGGCACCGATAAACTGATTGGCAATACCGGCGCTGATACCTTCAACCTGAAGGGCGCTGCCGATACGGTGGTTATTGATGATTATAAAGGCAAAGATACCATCAGCGGCTATGCCTCCGTCAAGGATGAGGTGCAGCTCAACGCCGCGACGACGGTATATAGCCTCAGCACCACCAAATCCGGAGATGTGTACGCTGCTGCAGATGCCTTAGCAGATGCCGCAGCTGTAGACGCAGCCACGAACTATGTCCTCCTGCAGGGCGTAGGCAGCAAAGCAGTGTCCATCAGCACGGATGGCGGCGACACCTACGCAGACCACTACTTCGGCGATGGCACAAAGACTACTTCTGCTACATTTACCTATGCTACCGGCGCATACTATCATGCTAACGCTGCCGTAGTTGCCGCAGATAATACCAACACCTTGAAGATTGGCACCTTGAAGGACGCCGCCAGCAAGACCAATGTGGCCGATGCTGCCATTGCGGTAGATCTGACGGGGAGTGCCGATCAGTATGCCTATATCAATGTGGTTGATGCCTCCGGCTCTGCCAATAAAGTCGTGCTTACCGCCGGTGTAGCAGCAGGCACCTCCTACACGCTGAAGGGCGGCACCTTCAAGTCCACCCTTACCGGCGGCGCAAATGCAGATACCCTCGTGGGCGGTACCGGTGAAGACACCTTTGTTATCTCTACGCTCGCTGGGGCAGATACCATTGAGAAATACACTGCCAGCAAGGACGTACTGCAGGTAACAGAAGCCTTGACAGCTGCCAAGCTTCATGCCTCCAATAGCGATGTAGTGGTTGGCACGGGTATTGATGCTAATGACAAGGTTACCATCACCAATGCTGTGAATACGGCACTGACCATTAACGTGGTAGATGAAGATGATAGCAGCATAATAACCGACACCCAGACTGCCTATGTAGGTAAGGAAGGTACGGACAACACCTTTACCGTCACGACTGCACCTGATGCCAACAGCATCTATGTAGGCTCCTCCGCTGGCACGGATACGATTAAGCTCAACGCCAGCATTGCAGAATTTACTGAGCCGACTACGACAAATGAGAGCCAATTCAAATTCACTAAGTATCAGGGTGGTACGATTGACCTCTCCGGTCCTAACTACTCCAGCATCGAAGCCGTAGATGCCAGCGGTGTGAAAGTAGCCTCGGCTTTGGTCTCCGAATACGGCAGCAAGTTCACCAAGGTTATGGGCGGTGTCTCCGTCACGGCTAGCGAGACCGGCACCAGCTTCACCGGCTCCAACTTTGATGACCTGTTCACCCTTGATGATGCGACGGCTAATGATATCTATACCACCAGCGTAAATCAGGGCTCTGATATTATCAGCAAATTCGGTGTAGGCGATGTCATTCAGCTGAACGGCCTGTCCACTGCTGATATCAACAAACTCAGTGCCTATGCCGTTGCAGGCACTCTGGAAACCGAGCTTGGCAATGGCTTCAGCTTCGCTGCCGGCGGCAAGCTCACGCTGACTGACGACGCCACAGCAACTACCTATACTCTGAATGTGGATGCCAACAAGAAGACAGCCACCATTACGGCGACTGCTTAATCAGTTTCTGATATAGTGGCACACAGCTAAATAATAATAAAGGCGGCCGAGTGATTCGTTTGAATCACCCGGCCGCCTTTTATGTCGATACGCATGACATTATCTAATCCAGCTGAATTATTCAACTATGAATTATCCAGCTGGACATGTTAAATATTAGAATTTCCTTAGAAAATGTGCTATAATTTGTAATGATTTTATAAACAAAGGGGTTATGTACATGAAAAAATTCGGAGTTGGGCTGATTGTATGGGGCTGCGTTGGCCTTTGGCTGGGCCATATTATGTTTGGCGATATTGGTGTAGCGTGTTCCTATGCGGCTATTACTTCCATCCTTGTCGGCATAGGCTTTACCAGAATCAGCAACGATAACAATTAAATGGCAGGTGTAATAATGAATTGTCCCAAATGTAAAAATGCAGTAAATGACAGCAGTAAATTTTGTTCCCACTGTGGGTATAACTTTACCACGAAAGAAGAATACACATCCATGTCGAAGCAGAAAAAATATTACCTTATTGGCGGCGTGATATTTTTGGCGTATATTCTGTGGTTATACAGCCCGGCGGGTACGACGAAAAATCCGTATACCAGTGCGGCTGCGACATCAATTACGCAAACTGAGTCAAAATCCGGAAAGCATGATGCCAAACCCACACCTGTGACAGCCGAAAGCGTAAGTGTAAACAAGCCTTTCAGCAAGGAATCAGTGGCTGAGGTCAATATAAAAGGCACGGAGTTTGTCGAAAAAGTTATACCTACTAATCCGCGAAGTGTTTACTCGTCCTATACAGCCGAAGAAGGAAAAGTTTATTTTGTTCTGAATGCTACGCTGAAAAACCTGAAAAAAGCGCACGAGGATATTGACAAATTGGTTCGGGCTGATGTTTATTATGACGATGGTTATAAATATCATTGCATGCTGATTATAGACAGATATGGCGATTTAAATAGCAGCTTTGAATATATTGATCCCTTACAGCTGGAGAATGTAAAATTTGCTGTCCAGCTGCCCAAAGAAGCACAAACTGATACCAAACCTATAAAGGTTGTATTTGAAATAGGCACCCAAAAATTTGAGTATGTGTGCCGGTAACTTGTAAGATTTCTACTATGTAAAAAGCGGCCAGCTGACTTGTTTGAATCAGCTGGTCGCTTTTTATGTTTGTACTGCTATAAAAAATTATTCTTTCCACCCAGCCTCCCAGCGGAGGTAGAAGAGCAGGAAGGGATCGAGGATATACAATGTTCCGTCTTTCCAATCAATGGTGTCCGGTTCCAGCACAGAATCCTTGATGATTGACTCTGCATGGCCGATATTTTTGCTTAGATTTGGTGTTGGCGGCAAGTTGTTGTCACCAATAAAACGTGACAGCCTGGTCTTTAGTTCTTCCATATTCGCCCATAGCTGATTACCTACATTTTCCGTAATCAGCCCCTGTGCGAGAGATTCTTGATTATTACACGCCAAAGGGGTCTTTCGCAGAAAACCGGAACAATAAGTTTTGACTTTTGGGCGTGTTATTGTTATTCTATACGAGGAAGGCAATCTACCGTATTTTACTACGGTCGCATAATGATGGTCGAAGTAAGTCTAGTCGAGCTTCCTGGTGCTTTACTCCGAAGCTTGAGGGAGTGGTGTTTCTATCGCTCCTAAATCTACATAACCAAATTGATGAGTGTTTTCACAGCTGTTGGCGCCTTTATGGGTGTCGCTATTGGGAAGAGTTTTTTCTCTGAAATGGGAAAAGATTTATACCACTGGGTAAAATCTCGTGTCCTCCGGTGCCTCCGGGGATATTAAGAATCGTTGATTTTTCTTTTTGGTGAGTATCTAGCCTTGGCTCTTAGCAAGCACATGAAAAAAAGAGCCGCCCCGGCAAGGGCAGCTCCTCCATGTTGAGTCTCGTTCCATCAGACGGCAATCTGATGATGTTGGGTTCTTACCTAATCTCTCAGAAAGCACCAGGCGACCATCATTGTGTAGGTTGCCTTCTGCTTTTATAGTTATAATAGCAGAATTAACAAATAAAATCAAGGATGTAACTGTATTTATCGTACAGGAAAGGCGCCCGGCTGATTCGAATGAAGCAGCGGGCGCCTTTTGGCAAGATTATATATAAGCAATGCTTACAGCAGTAGTTTCTTAAGTTCATCAGCCATCCACTTCTGGCGTTTTTCCATAAATTCGTCAAAGTTTTCCAGGCTGTAGTCGATATTGGGAGGCAGGTATTTTACGTTTTGCTTATTGGCAGGATCTTGCAGCCACTCAATGAGGGGCGTGGCGTTTTTACTGCTGTTCTCCCGGCCTTCGAGGATTTGCAGGTTGGCCAGGGTGTTGCGTTTGTGCTGCCATTGTTTAATCTTTTCGTCGGTCATGACTTGACCGTTGGGGAGTTGGAGTTTATCCAATCCTTCATCAAAGGCGGCATAGGGGTGCATGTGATCCTGATGGAAGGCATTTTGACTGTATCTAAGATGTGGATAGAGAAGTGTCAGAATCATAAAGGTATAGGCGCTCTTTTCATAGTCGTCAAACCAGCCGTCGATATCTTCGGCCTTGAATTGAAGGGCTTTTTCGCCGGCGAAGGAAAGCTGCTGGAGGAAGGCAAACTGGAATTTATAGCGCCCAGCGCCGTGTTGGCGGCCTGACCGAATATGCGGCGCAGCTGGGAAATGACCAGATACTTCCTTATTTCCAGGCGTACCTTATTTGACGTGTCATCTTTGAACGCCTCCGGGCCATAGTTATAGCGGTAGTAAATAACCGGCAGAATGGCATTTTTCGCAATGATGTTTTCCGAACTGAAGCCCAGTTCGCTCAGCATGGTTATCGTGTCCTTTATAGCTGCAGTAATCGCCTTCCAGTTGCCCTCTATCTTTTTTACGCTGTCTTGCCCGAAAGACTCTACTTTTAGCGCGATAGGCATATTCATGATGTACAGGCAAACACGCATGATAAAGTCATTGGAGAAATTGTAGTGCTCGCCAATGCTATTGATATCCTGCAGTAAGTCGTCAATTTCCTCCCGGCCATTATTCCAATAGGACACGATAGTAGAAAATAACAGGTCAGTTTTAGAAAGTACCGTACCGCCGGCATTCACACGCACGAAAATGTCCAGCACATCGTCGATAGACTCCGACTCAACCTCAAAGTAATTGATTAGTTTCTGCACTTTTATTCTGTTGAACAGGGCATTTATGTTCCTGACAGCCAGACGGTCTGTAACCCAGCCCTTGTTTATCAGCATTTCTGTAAGGTCTTCTGCCTGTGCAAACTGCACGATGTCCTTTACACGATACAAGAGTTTTGTTTCTTCCGTATCATTGGCTTCGTTTTCTGTCAGAAAGACGAAATTATGTAGTTCATCATCACTTTGTGGATTGCTATGCAGGTCGAGATATAGCTCTTTTTTCGGGAACGCGGCGTTATTGTCCCAGTGTTTGCGTGGCAGTTTCAAGCTGAGGCTGCCCATAAGGGCAATGAAAAGGGAGGTCAGCCTTTGCTGACCGTCCAAAGCCGAAACTATGCATTCGTCAGGGTTATCTTCATGTATGCTGAAAGGGAAATTGGCAGGCTGATTTCTAAAACGGTCACGCTCATGATAATCTTTGATGAACTGATACATGTAGTATTGTCTTTGATTAGCGACAGATTTCTTCACCTTCCAAAACAGAAACGTGCCAAAAGGATAGCCGCGGAGAATCGAATCCATCAGCTTGACCACCTGCTCTTCTGACCAAATGTACTTTCGTTGAATAGCCGGCAGATATAGGTGATTATGGTTAATGTCGTCTATTATGGCCGCGATTGTTGTTTCTTTATAAGACATGAAAGTTCCCTCC
>NZ_CAJODG010000070.1:16635-24383 GCF_905233635.1 Selenomonas sp. AE3005
TGTTATATTATATCCCTGTTATGTAGATACATTTTTACGCAGCAGATTACGCTTTGCAAGTAATCGTAACCGTGTTGCCACTCTTAGTATATTCGTAACTGTTGATACCAACGGTATCTTTCAGCTGGATGGAGCCGCCAGCGGTGAAGCTCATGCCGTTTGACAACTGAGCGCCCAGCGTATTAGCTGTATAAGCTGACTCTATGCTGGAGATATCAGCAGCAGAGAGCCCGGTGAGCTTGAGCACATCGTTTACACTAAAACCGCTGACAACATCATTACCGCTGTTGACGTTGTAGTTCACAGTATCTGCCTTAGCATTATCACTTCCGGAAGTAGTAAAGATGTCATCATAGGCAGAACCTGTGAAGGCTGTGCCGCTAGCAGATCCTTTAACTTTTACACCTGCATGCGCTTTGACGAATTTTGTGCCATATTCCGAAAGTGCGGCAGCCGTGGCTTTCACACCGCTGGCATCTACAGCGTCAATGCTGCTATATTGGGGAGCATTAGTAACCATATCGATCTCACCGCCCTGATACAAGCCGATGGTGTATTTAGAGTGATCATCAGGATCTTGCTCAACGGTCAGCCCCGTGATAGATTTCTTCAACGCGATGGTATCCGTGCCAATAGAGCCCACATAGACATCCTTTGCACCAGGTGTCGCAGTAATTGTAAAGGTATTGTCCTTGCCGCCTTTGCCGACATAGACAGTCTGCTTAGCGCCAGCAGCAGTTACTGCCGTAATGGCATTACCAGCGGCTTTTTGGATGGTGACGGTATTAGGGCTGGTACCGATGACTACATCGCTGTCGGAAACTGCAACATCAGTAGCAGTCAGTAATGTACCTACCAACAGTTTATCCTCGCCGGACTTGTTGTAGTCCTGGATGATATCCTTACCTTCCTGATTAGAGATATCAAACGTATCATCGCCCTTGCCGCCGACGAGGGTATCTGCGCCTGAGCCGCCGGTGAGGGTGGACTTGTAGGAGCCGCCCTTCAGGGTGTAGCCAACGGTGTTATTTGTGCCATGGCCTGCACCTGCCGTCAGGGCTACCTCGTTGGCAGAGCCGGAGGCATCCACGGTGTCAATATAATCATAATGAGAAGCATTTGCTGGATCATGAGCGTTGGCCAAATCAATCGTGATGGGATTATCAAAGAGATTGGTCTTGCTGGCCTTGTCCTTCAGGGTGCCCACCTTCAGGATGTTCTTGCCGCTGGTGTTGCCGTGGTAATAAGCCCCGTCGGCATAAGTGAAGCTGGCACCCGTGGTGAGTTTCGTGCCATCGCCGAAGTAGTGTTCAACCTCGTTGATGGTTACAGCCTTGTTGCCTACACCCTGCAGGAGGACATATTCCGTGGCTGCCGCTACATCTGCGGCATCTGCGAAGGTAGTTGCAGCAGCGTACACATCTCCGGACTTGGTGGTGCTAAGGGAGAACTTCGCATTTGTATCCAGTATAATTTTATCCTTGCCTGAAGCATAACCGGAAATGATGTCCTTGCCTCCTGCATTAGTTAAAACGTCAACCGTATCGGCAGCACCCTTCAGGTTGAAGGTATCATCACCGGTATTGCCAATCAGCTTATCCTCACCGCTGGCAGCACCGTTGATGGTGGTAGTGGTAGCAGCCGCCGCAGTGACTGTCCAGCCATTGGTAACATTGATAGTCTGATCAACCTTTTCGCCAGCGACATCGACAGCGGCAGCGTCATACTTCCTACCATTCGTGGTCACATCGCCTGCCTTGCTGATAAAGTCAGATGCGCCTGTTACACCAGCAGCATTTTCTGCAGCTACTTCAGCTGTGCGGGCAGCGGCAAGTTTCGTGCTTTCGGCATTGACATTTACGGTGAAGTCATAGGCAGTCGCTGCACCAGCTGCCGTCTTGGCATCGGCTGCGATTTTGGTATCTGCTGCGGACAGGTTTACCGTTACGGCGCCGGTGCTTGTGCCATAAGCCTTCCAGCCGGAGGTACCGGTAAGGGCAGCGGAACTGATGGTAGTATTCTTGCCCAGGGAATACATCTTCTTACTCCCGGCATCATAGATGTAGGAACCGTATTTCGTATAGGATGCGTTACTAGTCCCCTTAGTAACAGCCACTGTATCCAAATCGCTCAGTTCGCCTAAAGAGAAGGTTTTGCCCGCGTTGCCCGTAACGGTGACAACGCCTGCAGTAGTCGTAATCGTATAGTCGCCAACCTCAATCGTTTCGCCGATGTTGTTTACCGCATCCGAAAGCAGCGTGCCACTGTAGAGTTTGTCAGCCTGAATGGTGATGGCGTTGTTATCTGCGCCAGATTTGTAGATGACACCGTTGATTTTGAATGTATCTTTTGCAGCCAGCTTGGCGGTAGTAAACTTGTCATTGGCATTAGTAGTGCCATCAGTTGATAATGTAGCGTCTATATCGGAACCAGCAGCCAAATCCTTGATGATCAGCGTAGCGTTATCAGCTATGCCGCGACCAGCCATAGTAATTTTCTGCGTGCTGGGGGCGGTAATGGTCACCGTGCCGGCGAAGGTTGCGGGATTTGTAGTGCTGATGGCTGTAACGTTGCCATCGCCGTCAACAGTAGCTGCGGCCGTAATGGTCTCCAAAGTGACCGTACCCGCATTATCAACTGTGACATGGACATAGGCTTTGCCTGCCTTGGCATCGGCGGCGCTGATGGTGCTCTTGCCTGCTTTCACAGTTGCCTTGGCGTTGGTGCCAGTGCCGCTGATGAGGAAGTAGGCATCACTGCTGCCGTTCATAGTCCAGTCAAGGTTGCTTTCCACTGAGTGGGTGATATATTTATTCTCTAATCCGCTGGTGTCAATAGTGTTGAAAATGTTAGTAGTCGCCAGATTAGTCACCGTTACTCCTTTGTAGACGGTCTTTACACCTGCCGCAGTGACATCGGTGATATTGACCTTGTTGGCGGCAGTGGCTTGAATGGTTCTGGTGCTGGTGCCGGTAGTGCCGGTTGTGGTGAAGGTGACAGTTTCACCATTATCAAGTCCGGTGATGCTTGTTACCTTGTGTTCATTAGTTGCATCACCTACGGTCACATTTGCCTTGCCCCTGATGGTGACAGTATTGCTGACAGAAGTCCCGCCATAAACCGTATAGGTGCCACTGCCAAGGTTGCTGTAGGTGCCATCCTGAGTCGTCACGCTGTCAAGGCCGGTACCCAGGTTCAGATTGGTGAACTTGGAGCGGATATCGGCATCCGTGAAGCTGACCTTAAAACCTGCCGTTTTCGGCTTCGTGTAGTTAATGGCAGCGCCAGCGGCATCGATAGTCGGCACTGTGCCGTTGTAAGCCGGTTTAGTTACCTTGGTGAGCTTGCCCTCGGCATTTGCCTGCCACAGTTCCACCGAGCTGATGGTCGTAGTGAGCGGTGTGGAAGTGGTAGCTGCCTTGGTGCTGGAAGATACCTTCAGATAATAAGCGCCGGCATCAGCTACAAAGTTGCCCACTGCTAACTGCGCAGCCGTTGTACGAGTCGAGTTGTTCGTCGAGTCAATGGTTGCACCAGCAGCCGTAGTAGCCGTAGCCGCATCAGCCCCTGCGTAATAGTACATCATATGTGCGCCGGTGTCGGAACTGCTGCCATAGCCGCCGATAGCCGTGACAACAGCTTCCTTGTAGGAGGCCTTGGTCACATCGGCGTTAGAGCCGGACAGGTTCGCATAGGTAGTGACAGTCTCAGCAGGATTCGTACCAATAGTAGTTTCTACAGTTTTGGAAACCATGGTGCCTGCTCCATCTGCGTCCATGACTGTATAGGTTGTCACAACCCTCGTTTCCGTTGTTCCGCTGACGGATTTTTCCGTAACTATAGCCGTTGCATTTGCGCCACTAAGGCCTGTAATGCTGGACACTTTACCGGCAGCTACCTTCACGATAATACCATCTGCATCCGTGGTCGTAACCTCAACATCATCCGTGTTGCTGCTCGTAGCGCCAGTCAGATATGCCGTTTCACCATTTTTAAGGGCAATGGTGCCAGCCTGAAGCGTCGTTGCATAGCCATAGGTAATAGGATCTGTAGTATCGTCATCGACATACGTTTCACCCACAAAGGTCATAGTTCCGGCAGCAGCCGCCATGTAAGAATTACCATTGGCAGTGACTGTTTCACCGATCTTCAAAGCAGCAGTAGCGGTATCGCCTTCCTTTAGAGTCAGGTTAGATTTGGCAGCTGCATTTTTTACAGTGACAGGCACAGGAACAGTAGTCAAATCCATGGTGACTGCCTGACTAGCCGAGGACGTAAACGTGATACCACCGGAGAACTTGCCAGCAGCGATAGCTGCCTCAATAGCAGCCATTGCTGTCGTAGCAGCAGTCGTATCTTCGTATGTTGGAGGAGTAGCTTGGTTCAGAACAGAACCATAAGCCTTCAGTGCACTGATATTCACCACACCAGCAGTCGTAACACTTACAGGCAGATAATAGCTGTAGCCGGAAGTCGGAGCCGTATAAGTCACGGGCGTTGCCTGCTCCTGCACGGATCCATTCAGCGTAACAGAGCCATCAGTGTTGATTTTGAGATTTAGTGCAAACATACTGCTGCTATCATTATCAGCACCAAATTTCAACTGTCCTTGGTAAATAACATCTGCAAACCTCTGCAAATCAAACTTGAAATCCATATCAAAAATCCTCCTTTGAAAATCCCCAGACGCAAAATAATATTATTTTGCGCCAATGAGTTTGTTCCCCCGTCAAAATTGCATACGATATGGAGAATCTTGAATTATCAGGGTATTTCCTGTAAAATAAAGACAAATAGTGGAGGCTCAAATGGATTATAACGACAAAATCAAGAAACTATACGACGCTGCCTGCCGTGATGTGCTATCCGAACAGGGCATTGCCGCCTATATTATGAAAACCTGCGTGGAAGAATTTAAGAACACGCCGATAAAGGAAATCATCCGCTATATTCAGGGTAAACCGGAAGTTGGGGCGGTGCTCGTAAATCCTCATGGCGAAGTGACGCGCATTGAAACCCTGCAAAATGAGGATAAGAGCGAAAGCGAATCGGCGGTGACCTTTGATATCCGCTTTACGGTAATCGCACCGGGCACGGGTGAAACCATCAAGCTTATCATCAACCTTGAAGCGCAGAACGATTATAATCCGGGCTATCCGCTGCTAAAACGCGGCGTATACTATTGTAGCCGCCTGATTTCCAGCCAGTATGGCACGGTGTTTGTAAAATCCGGCTATGGCAAGATTCAAAAGGTGTACTCCATCTGGGTATGCGTGAATCCTACGCAAAAGACGGAATACAGCATCACGAGTTACCACATGACGGAAAAGAACATCATCGGGCAGGTAAAGGCTGACCGGCACCATTATGACCTGTTGAATGTAGTCATGATTTGCTTAGGCAATAAGAAGTACACGGAACTAAACGGCCTGCTTAGGCTCCTCAATATGATGATGGTTGACAACTATCTTACCAAGCAGGAAAAGCGGCAGATACTGACCGAAGAATTTGACGTGGAAATTACTCCCGAACTGGAGAAGGGTGTGGAAGAAATGTGCAATTTAAGCGAAGGTATTGAAAGAAAGGGAATTGAGAAAGGCCGCGCTGAAGGACGTAGGCAAGGACAGGAAGACGAAAAACTGGCCAGCGTACGGCGTATGCTGGCCGCAGGAAAATTTTCGCCAGAGGATATCAGTATTGCACTTGATATTCCGATAGCACGCATAGAATTGATTATGCAGGAACAGCCTGCACGCTAAACTTAATAAAACCAAACAGGCGGCTGACAAGTCAGATTTTGACAAGTCAGCCGCCTGTTTTGCCTGCATTTGGCTATAAACAACACAATTCACCGCAATATTTACTTGTGACATCGCATAATTATTCATCAATTTCTGCAAAGATACGCCCCAGTTGTGCAAAAGCCTCTGCAGCCTGGGCGAAATCTTGTTTTTCGTCCGTATACAGCAGGTTTTCATGGAGCTTTTCGTAACTGCTTTTAGCTGTTTGAAAAGCGGCGGCCCAGCTGTCGAAATCGTATTTTCCTAAGGGATTGTATTCTTTGCTGATATTTCGTTTTTGCAGGTAGAAACCATCCGTTTCCTTAGTCAGCTTCAGCAAGCGTTTTAGTTCGGTTTTATCATTGATAAATGCCTGAATGTCCGGTCTGGGCAGGAGTGACACTACATCGTAAATATGACGTGCCTTGTTGGAGATGTTGCCACATATTGCATGACGTTTTACCGCCATGACCTTATCAATAAATGTTCGGTTTATTGACAGTACGTTGATACACACGCCCTGCAGGTCATATTCGTCAATAACGTCAGGCAGGTTCTCCCGTTCCAAAAACTCCTGAATATATGTCTTTATAATTTTGGGGGCATAAGGATCCGGTTGCACGGAGGAGCCTATTTCCAATTTTACTGTGCTCTCCCCGTCAAGGATAATGGTCAGGCTTTTATTGCGGTCATTGCGTTCTTCCTGATTCTTTTGACAGGCAAAACCTGCTGACATGATTTTTTCAATCTGTTTTAGCCGTCTGCTGCACTGTTTGTCAGAAATGTCTGCTGGAGCCATATAGGTCAGGTCAATGTCCTCAGAGAAACGTTTAATTGATTCCGGATAGCATTTACTAAGGGACGTTCCACCCTTAAATACGCATTCTTTTGCCCAAGGGCTGTCTGCCAGACGTGCCAGCAGCAAAACGATGTAATAATCACGTTTTATCGCTTCAAATGGCAAGCCTAAACTATCCCCGGCTGCACGTTGCAGTTGGGAAAATGTTTCGTTATCTGTGTGCAGTTTCATATAATTCCTCCGCCATTAAGGTTTTGTACCTCGAATTTTTCGATATATGCCGTTGCAAGGTATGGGCAACCTGCCAATAATCCAGCATTGAGGCCACGGAAGCAATTGTGGCCCGCTTGTAGCGTCTTGTCAGTAATACTTGTTCCATAGAGTCGTTATCATAGCATTGGACAAAATTTTGAATGAATTTCCGCAGGGAGGGATAGTTTAAATCTTCTATTTGACGTGCATTCTGGAGAATTTCCAACATCTCGATACATTTTTTCACCGCCGGAGTCAGCTGAGAACGTATTTTCATGACTAAAAAATAATTTCCCAGCGACTGCTTTTCATAGTCGGTGACGGTGGATAGTATTTCTGTCTGTTTGGTTATCTGTGTGGTCAGCCCGTAACGGTTATACATTTTGTAGCCAATGATCATACCACGTTCGGCAGTGGCATAAAAGTTTTCAACTTCTTTATGGGTGATAGGCAGCAGACCAAAACGGGTTTTTTGCGGACGATAATATATGCCCTTGCCAAAACGCCGCAAAGAGCCATAGCTCACCATTCGGGACAAAGTCTTGTGGTATGCGTCCTTTGACACCCGGCCGCGTACTTTTAGAAAAAGGTTATTGGCAAATAAGAGTTTGTCCTCCGGCTGGGAAAGGATAACTTTTTCCGTAGCTGTCATTTTCATCTTATTTTTGAACCTCCTGTACTCCCTTATATTATATGGAATACTATCACCTTGTGTCAATTAGAATTTGTTTTTGTACAGTATGGATGGCTGGATAAAAAATGGGGCTGTTGCACGTAATATATAATGGACCCATGGATTTAGACCAGTGTTTGAAATTTTAAGCGCGCATGATATAATAACCGAACAAAACGGAGGTCATAATCATGCCAAGAAAAAAGTACACTGCTGAATTCAAGACTAAGGTCATCCTCTCAAT
>NZ_CAJODG010000071.1 GCF_905233635.1 Selenomonas sp. AE3005
ACCTAGTGGGTCATTCAGTGCAGCGGAGAAAAAGTATTCCCACCTCCGCCCACTGAGCTGTAACGAATTGTATTTAAGCACACATCGGCAAACTGCAATAGAAAAAGCCCACTGACATATTCGTCAGCGGACTTTTGAATAATAGAAGAATAGCTGCAATTGAACAGCTTATTTTTTTGTCAGCACCCACATATAAGCCGCAAAGTCCGTGTCAATCTTCTCCACGCCTAAGCCGTTATACATAAGTTCATCTCCATAGAATACCTGCCCCGTCATTTGCAGGGATTTTTCCCCGCCAAAGTCCATACTCGTCCTCTGGGCAGGCAGGTAATCCGTCACCTCATACTCAGCGTCAGCCTCCAGCGCTGTCAGCTGCAATTTACGGAGGGGCGTTGCCGGTTCAGCCAAGGTCTTGAAATAGAGCACGACTACTTCTTTGCCATCTGCGCTGACAAACTGCCAGGCCGTTTCGTTTTTCGTCCCGGCAAAGGGCGTCAGCAGGCGGTAGAACTTGCCCAGCTGCAAAGTCGGACGCAGGCGCTTATAAAGGGCCACATGCTTTTTGACCTGTTCCTTTTCTTCGGCACTCATACGGGTAATATCGAGCTCGTAGCCAAAATCTCCGGCAAAGGCACAGAGGGTTCGCGTCTGCAGGCTCGTAACGCGCCCCACCTGATGATTCGGTGTCACCGATACATGAGCCCCCATGGTCAGCGGTGGGAACACATAACTTGTACCGCTCTGAATTGACAGGCGGCAGACGGCATCAGTGTTGTCACTGGTCCAGGTCTGCGGCATATAGTAGAGCATACCTGCATCAAAACGGCCGCCGCCGCCCGAGCAGCTTTCCCACAGTACATGCGGAAATTGGGCCGTCAGGCGTTCCAGAATATCGTAAAGCCCCAGCACGAAACGTGTTTTTGTTTCCCCCTGCCGCTCAGACGGCAAGGCTGCCGAAAACGCCTCCGTCAGGTGGCGGTTGAAATCCCATTTCACATAGTCAATTTCGGCAGATGACAGTACATCACCGACAGATTTTACGATGTAGTCACAGACTTCCGGACGCGACAAATCCAGTACCAGCTGATGACGGCTGAAACTGTTCTGGTAATCCGGCACATGCAAAGTCCAGTCAGGGTGGGCGCGGTAAAGCTCCGAATCCTCGGAAATCATCTCCGGCTCAAACCACAGACCAAATTTCAAGCCGCGCTTATGGGCAGACGCTGCCACGCCTTTAAGCCCCTGTTTCAGCTTATCCGTATTGACGAACCAGTCACCCAGACTGCTGTTATCGTCATTGCGCTTGCCGAACCAGCCATCATCAAGGACTAAGAGTTCCAGCCCCAAATCGGCGGCCGACTGCGCCAGATTGTCGATTTTTTCCTCGTCAAAGTCAAAGTAAGTTGCCTCCCAGTTATTGACGAGAATCGGCCGCAGTTCATGCTGATATTTGCCGCGCACGATATGTTCCCTTACAGTCTGATGGAACGTCTGGCTCATGCAATTAAGGCCTTTATCACTGTAGACGAGCATGGCCTCCGGCGTCTGGAAAGACTCACCTGCAGCCAGGTGCCATTTGAACTCAAAGGGATTGATACCGCCGATAACCCGGGTGGTGCCAAACTGTTCCACCTCCGTGGTAAAGGAGGTTTCACCGCTCCACACCATACTGAAACCATAGACTTCCCCTGTCGTTTCGCCAGTATCCTTGCGTGCCAGCGCCATAAACGGCGACTGCTGGTGTGAGCTGGCGCCACGGCGGCTGCCCGTTTCCTGCACACCACGCATTAAGGGTACGCGTTCGAGGCTGCGCTCGGCAGCATGACCGCCATACAGGCTCAACCGGTCAAAATCATGGCCGTCAAAATCCAAAGCAAAGCTGGCCGCATTGGTCAAGTCTAAAGCCTCACTGCCACAGTTGACGATTTTGGCACTGCGGGTAAGCATGGCCGCATCACGCAGCAAGGTATAGAGTAATTCCACCGCCAGTCTGCCCTGACTGTCCTTAAGATAAATATGCAGGGTTTCGGCGTCATTGTCAGCAGCATACACGGCCGGCAGGCCAGCAAGTTCAGGCTTGCCAGCTGTGATTTCATAGCGGTCATAAAACAGCTCGGTTACCGTCGTACCATTTGCCAGCCGAACTTCATAAGCCGGCAGGCGGTAATCACCATGCCCGTAGGACGGATATTCCTGCGGCAGCACATCCAAAGAGAACGTGCGCTCATTCGGCCAGGCAGCCGGCTGCGGCGAAAAGGCCCGGTCGATGGACTGCATAGGTGCTGTATCGCGGAATTTCTTCAGGGGACGGCCCCAATAACGGTGCAGCAGATAACGGTCACGTACGACCTGCATTACATAGCTTACCTTATCATTATGCAGGTGGAATACACCTGTTGCCTTGTCAAAATCAATCATGTTGCGCCTCCTAAAGCAGTATTAAATCCCTTGAAAATAGAATTCCAGATGCATATTGTCATTTTTCATGCGGTATTCCTCAAGTACCGGTGCGCCCCAGGTATCATCACCGCCGACACCGCACTGGCCGGCTGCCACACGCAGGAAGGTATGATGCACCTGTGGCAGGTCATAGCTGTGCCGGGCGTTTTCCAGTTCATGGGCACTATAAGGCAGCGCCGACACCGACAGCGGTATATCGCCAGCCACGCGCAGCCCCCGGCCGCGTTTATCGGTAACTTCCAGCCAGCGGACACCATTATGGTTGCCACATTCCTGCGGCAACAGGTAATTTTCCATTTCCCCGGCAACGGTGCTGGCGAAAATGCCCAGTTTAGCCCCTTCCTGCCGGTCGATATAGTTGGCCGCCGGCCCATAGCCGTAATAGCGCAGCTCACCATAATCAGCTGACAGCGTAAAGAGCAGGGCAAAGTCGGGAATCTCCGGCAGGCCTTCAACCTTTTTATAGTCGAGTTCCGTCTTTAAGCTGCCAGCGGCGCCGACCGTATAGGTAAGCGTGCAGGCCGACAAAGGCTGGGTTGCCAGCTCATAGGTAAAGCGCACCTGTACCTCAGCTGCCTGATATTCCTTAATTCCCAGCTGGCCGAACCAGTTAAATTCCTGCCATTTGCCAGCAACGAGCAGTTCCTTTTTCACACAGCGGCGGTACATGCTCGCCAGTTTCCACTGCGCCACAGCAAAGTCGCGGCGGCAGCCGTAGTCATTATCCACGGGAGCGCGCCAGAAGGACGGTCTGGGCATTTCTTCCAGGAGTTCCACGCCATTATACTTGTAGGAAACGATATTGCCCTGTGCACTGGAGAATAAAATCTCACCGCCGGCAAACTGCACACCGAGGTTGATATCGCCCTGCACCACATGCAGCGGCATTTCGCCGTCCTCAGACAGCGGCAGGTGTGCCGTATAATGCGCCGGCTCACTTACAGCCCCATCAGCCACGCCCTCAGACGGGCTGCTTACCTCCACTTCTTCCACCTGCCATACGCCCTGACCGAAGGCCACTTCATGACCTTTCCCGGCCCACGGCATATCTGCTTTCAGCACCAGCGACACCGTAAGGCTTTCCTCCCCGGCATCGGACACAGGCAGGAAGTCTGTTGCCAGCCGCAGTTTTTCCCCGGGCTTGACGCTCGGCGCCGGTTCCGTCTTTTCCCAGACCAGCCTGCCGTCCAGCTTTAGCTCATAATGCAGGTCATACTCTGCGGCGTCCGTAAACAAGCTGATATTTTCAATTGTCACGCCATCAGCCTCCACGTTAATATGGAAGTTCTGATAGTTAAACTTTACATCCTGCAGTTTGGCGGTTAATTTCCGGTCAGCATAGAGAATCCCATCACCACTGAAATTGTAGTCGCTCGAGCGGTCGCCAAAATCGCCGCCATAGGCCAGGAACTCCCTGCCATAACGGTCCTTTTTCGCAATGGCCTGGTCGACAAAATCCCAGATAAAGCCGCCCTGATACCGCGGTTCGCGCTCCGTCAGTTCCGTGTACTTATGCATGCCGCCGTTGCTGTTGCCCATGCTGTGCGTGTACTCACAACAAATAAACGGCTTTTCCGGGTGCTCTGCCAGGAACTTTTCAATATCGGCTGCCTTGGTATACATCTGGCTTTCCATATCGCTGGTAGCGTTATACCGCCTGTCCCAGAAAATGCTCTCATAATGCACGAGCCGGGTAGAATCCGCCTTACGGAAATACTCACTCATGGCAAAAATATCCTGGCCGCCACAGGACTCGTTGCCGCAGGACCAGATGATGATAGCCGCATGGTTCTTGTCCCGTTCGAGCATGGACTTGGCGCGGTCTAAGATAACCGCCTGCCATTCCGCATGGTCATTGGGCACGGTGTTTTCATCACGCGCCAGTACGCCGTTCTTCTGCCAGGTGCCATGCGTTTCGAGATTCGTTTCGTCAATCACATACAGGCCATATCTGTCACAGAGTTCATAAATATAGCTGCTGTTCGGATAATGCGAGCAGCGCAGGGCATTGATATTATGACGTTTCATCGTGATAATATCCTGCTCAAATTCCGCCGGATTCATCGCCCGGCCGCGATAGCAGTCAAACTCATGCCGGTTCACACCCTTGAACACAATACGCTGACCATTGATTTTCATCAGGCCGTCCTCGAGTTTGAACTCACGGAAACCCACGTTATAGGGAATGACTTCCTGCAAATTATCCGCGTCATCATAAACGGCCAGCAGCAGCTTATACAAATACGGGTGCTCTGCACTCCAGAGCTTAGCCCCCTGCACCGACAGGATAAATTCATCATGGCCTGCGGCGCCGCTGATATCCTCCTCAGCTATGAGCTCCCCGGCCGCGTCTGTCAACGTGACTTTGACTTTTTTGGCATGCGCCCCCGACCAACGGATTTCACCTGTCAGTTCGCCATCATGGTAATCGTTTACCGGAAGAGCCGTAAGCCGCAAATCCTCCACATGCAGGCGTGGCTTGGTGTAGACAAGCACTTCCCGAAAGATTCCCCCAAAGCGCCAAAAATCCTGGTCCTCAATCCAGCTGCCCGACGAAAAACGGAACACGCGCAGGGCCAGCTTGTTCTCGCCTTTTACCAGATACGGCGTCAGGTCAAAATCAGCCGGTGTAAAGCTGTCCTCACTATAGCCCACATAATGACCGTTCAGATAAACGGCCACGGCCGATTCCACACCAGCCAGGGACAAACAGAGATTATCCCAGCCGGCAGGCAGATGGAAATACTTCACATAAGAACCCGTGGGGTTAAAATGCTGCGGCACCTGTCCAGGAAGTACCACTTCATGCCCGTCCCACGGATAAGTCTGATTAGTATACTGCGGCACACCATAACCTTCCATCTGGAAATGCGCCGGTACACGGATAGTATCCCAGTCCCGGCAGTCAAAATCCGGCTGCTCAAAGCCCTGCGGTGCCAGCTGCGGATTTTTGGCATAATGAAAATACCACAGTCCGTCCAGCGTGCGTACATACGAGGATTCCCCTCGCGCAAGCTCCGCCATATCCCGATAATAATGATGGTCACTATGGGCCGGCAGACGGTTCTCCGCAAAAAATTCTGGATTGGCCAGCTGGGCCAGGGAAAATTGCGACTCTGACATGAAATTTCCTCCCTCGTTATCTATAGTAAACGATTTCTTTTTAAACCTATCCCAATTATACACGTACAAATAAGAAAAAACAAGCGCTTTTCCGCTTAAATTTGCCATTATTCCTGTTCTCCTGCTTGAATTATTTTATATTTTGGTCTATTATGGAAATAACGTTAATTTTCTAAAAATGGAGGGTTCATATATGTTGCGTAAAAAAATCTGTGGTCTTTCCCTGGCTATAATCATGGGCCTCAGCGGTACAGCCCTGGCAGCGGCAGATACACAACCGGCTGGCGCGCCCACCAATTTAGTCGAGCGCATACGCAATGCCGGCAATCCACCGCAGCAGCCGGCAGAACGTGAGAACATTCAAAAGCGCATTGACGAACTCATGACGAAACAAAGCCAGCCGGCAGCCCCGGTGGAAAACAAAAGCCCCAAAGTTGCCGTAATTTATGTCAACAATACCAAATCTACCTATGACAAGGACATTGACAACGAAATCTTTAAATATCTAAACCAGGCCCTGCCCAAAGGTACCTATGAGCTGATAGACGGTTCTCCCTATGTAGAAATCCTGAACAAAATGGGCTATACGGATATATCCGCCGCCGAACGCGCCGACTTCATAGACGCCTTTAACGGTTCGGGGATTGACTACTGTGTTTACCTGGAAATACAGCCCTTTATTATCCGCGATAAAATGACTTTTTTCACCATCGGCAAGGATATCACCGTTTCCGTGCCCCTGAAAATGATAAATCTGGGTACAGGCAAATATCTCTACAACGGCAAATTCACCGAAAAAGCCTCCGACAGCACCATCATCGGCGACCTCGGCAACAAATCTGTAGCGCTGAAAGGACTGCGCACCATCGGCAATAAGGTGCTGACGGAAATAAATACCCGCCTGCCGAAAACAAAAGCCTCTACAGAAAAGCAGCCGTAAAGAATTAAACATCATATACGCAAAAAAATTCCGCTGACGAAAAGTCAGCGGAATTTTTCATTGCGCGTCTTACAACGACTTACAGCGACTTCACAAAATCCTCTCCCAGTTTGCGGCAGGCGGCCAGTTCTTCATCACCGGGCGCATTTTCCACAATCAGGCCGTCGGAAAAGAGTTTTGCTCCGTCATCCTTGGTGCGCTGCGCCCATGATTCCATCCACGCACCGCCGCCCCAGCCATAGGAACCGAACAGGGCTACCGGCTTGCCGGACAGGTGTTTTTCAGCGTCAGTGAAGACAGGTTCAAAGGAGCCTTCCTCCAGCACCTCGTCCCCCATCGCCGGACAGCCAAACAGCAGACCGTCATATTCCGGCGTGGTGGACGCCCTGAAGGATTCCACTTCGAGCAGGCTCACATCAGCCCCGGCAGCTTTGGCGCCCTCTTCAATGGCCTTTGCCATAGCCTCAGTATTTCCCGTACCTGACCAATAAACAATCGCAACTTTACTCACTGCATATTCCTCCTTATTCATACGGCCCTGACCAAATCCGGCAGGCGTTCCCCTGCCTCCAGCCGCAGACAAAAATCATGGGTACATTCAGCATACAGTTCAAACAGGGTCCGTGTTTCCCGTTCATTGGCATAAACTTTCCAATAACCGCTGCACACGAAGTCCTGTCCCTTATGCTGGATAAAACCGGCCACATCTTCCGGCGGATAGCCCAGAAACAGCCCCACCTCGTGCGGAAAGGATTTTCGCAGCTGCATACGCATTTTCAGATACTCCAACTTCCCCATTAAAGTATCATCATCACGATAGCCCAATCTGCCTAAAATCTTCTTCGCCGCCGGCTGTGCCAAATCCTGCCGCAGCGCCCCCTCGCGATAAAACAGCAGCAGTACATACTCCTCCCCTTCTGACAAGCGGAAAACAGATATGCCCTTGCAGGTAAAACACTGCTGATAACCGGCCAGCAAAGCCTCAAAATCATCAAACCGGCTCTTTTGAAAGGACAACAGACTGGCCGTCTTAAGCCCCATCAACATCGGCGCCGCATGAAAGCCCAACAGCTGCTCAAATCCCTCACGTCCCAATTACATCACCTCGCAAATGATAAATATTATCATCAATCCAACAAGGCTATTATATTATAAATGATAATCATTTGCAAGTTTTAACTGCAAAATTATTCCCTTTAGAAAATATACCAAAAGCTGCTGTGGTAAAATCCTGTCAGTTTTTATTCCTACTGACAAATTGCAGTTTGACAGTTAGTGCCTGCTTATTTTTATTTGTTACAGCTCATCGGGGTGGAGGTGGTAATACTTTTCGCTGCTACACTAAATGTCCCAC
>NZ_CAJODG010000072.1 GCF_905233635.1 Selenomonas sp. AE3005
CGCCAACAACAATAAGCGCATAAAAATCTTAGAGCAAATGGCAGAAAACTTGTATAAGGAATGGTTTGTGCGGTTTAGATTTCCGGGGTATGAAACGGCTGGATTTGTGGATGGTGTACCGAAGGCCTGGATGTTTAAACGTGTTGAACAAATTGGCAAAATTGTGGCCGGCGGAACTCCATCAACCAAGATTGATGAATATTGGAATGGTGATATCCCATGGTTGACTCCTGCGGACCTTTCTAGTTTTAGCGGCATATATATAAGCAGAGGTTCGATTGACATTTCGGAACTTGGGCTAAGAAAATCAAGTGCAGTTATGTTACCAACTAATACGGTTTTACTCTCATCTAGGGCACCAATAGGATATGTTGCCTTGGCTAAAAATCCAATAGCAACAAATCAAGGTTTTAAAAGTGTTATTTGTAACGAAGATATTGTTAATTGTTATTATTTGTTTTACTTCTTTAAGATGAATAAGTCATTGTTAGAATCTTTTGGCTCTGGTGCAACATTTTTGGAACTTTCTGCAAAGGGATTGAGCAGAATGAAAATACTTATTCCATCGTTTGATATTCAAAATAAATTCGGGAAATTCATAAGCAAAATTGCTGACGAGGTTGATATGTTACAACAGCAAAATCAAAACCTAATCAAACAGTGCGATTATTTACTCCCCCGTCTAATGAGTGGGAAAGTGCAAGTAAAATAAAAGGTGGTGGAGGCCGTGAAGAACTTTATATCGGAAGATGATATCGAGCGAAACTTCGGGAACCATCATTTGACTACGATATTATACAGTGTGATGCCGACCCATCCAAGCGGGATGATTTACATGATGGAACGGGGCGCACGTCCAAGAGTCAGTGTGTATTGCCAAAGGTAATGGAGAAAGCCATCTTTCGCTTAAATCCTGAAATTGATGCGGAAATCTTAAACAAGATAATCCGGGAGCTATGTCAGGATTATTCCTCCAAGGATATCGTTACGGCTAATTATGAACTATATCGGAAAATCCGTAATGGGATTAAAGTCAACATCAAGCGGAATGGTAAGACTGATTTCGACTTTGTTAAGCTGGTAGACTTCCGTCAGCCGGACAACAATAGTTTTACGGCGGTTTCGCAGATGTGGATTCGGGGAAAGGTATACTATCGGCGTCCTGATGTGCTGATTTTCATTAACGGTATGCCAATGGTGTTTATCGAATTGAAAAACAGCATTGTGAAAGTCAAGGAAGCCTATAACGACAATCTCACCAATTACAAAAAGGATATCCCGAATCTTTTTGCTTTCAATCAGATTTGTGTGCTCTCGAATGGTTTAGAAACACGGTTGGGGGCTTTTTGTGCCACCTATGAGTATTTCTTTGAATGGTTGAAGGTAGACTCCGAAAAAGAAAAGGTAGACCGTGATGCCCTGCGCAAAGTTTTCCAGGCGGCGGATAGCTCCATTCGGTATTTTATAGAAGGTTTGCTGGACAAACGCCACCTGATTGACTATATCGAGAACTTTATCCTGTTTCAGAATGGCGCACATAAGATTATCGCCAAGAACTATCAGTATTTAGGCGTAAACAATCTGGTAGAGGCACTGAAGAAGCGTCATGAATTGCAGGGCAAGCTGGGCGTGTTCTGGCATACGCAAGGCAGTGGCAAGTCTTTTTCTATGGTCATGTTTGTGCGCAAGGTCAGAAAAACCATGGAGGGGAATTTTACCTTCTTGGTGGTTACTGACCGGGATGATTTGGATAAACAAATAGTGAAGAACTTTGTCCGTACGGAAGTGATTGGCAAAGATGAAGAATGTCAGCCCAAGACAGGCAAGCAGCTGCGGGAGTATTTGACTGGGAACAAGCCAATCATATTCACCATGATACATAAGTTCAAATACGATAAGGGGAAGAAGTACCCCGTACTATCTGAGCGCAACGATATTATTGTTATTGTGGATGAGGCACATCGCACCCAGTACAAGAATCTGGCGGAGAATATGCACACGGGACTTCCAAATGCCAACTACGTGGCATTTACCGGCACGCCGTTATTGGGTAGTAAGCGCCTGACCAATCAGTGGTTTGGCAACTATGTTTCGGAGTATAATTTTGCCCAGTCCGTAGAGGACGGCTCCACGGTTCCGCTGTTTTAT
Source organism: Selenomonas sp. AE3005 (assembly GCF_905233635.1). Lineage (GTDB taxonomy): Bacteria > Bacillota > Negativicutes > Selenomonadales > Selenomonadaceae > Selenomonas_A. The sequence goes on from NZ_CAJODG010000072.1 coordinate 2,149, forward strand.
TCTAAGCCGGTGCCGGAAGTTTGTCTGCAAAATGATTTCTTGGATGATGATTTGGTAAACATAATCGAAGAAGAAAATCTCAATGAAGAAGAACAGCGCCTGCTGGAAAATTCTTCGTCCAGAATTTTGGAAGTAATCAAGCGTGATGACCGTTTGGATAAGATAGCCGCGCATATTGCCTACCATTTCCCACGGCGAGGTTTCTTGGGAAAGGGCATGGTGGTGTCCGTAGATAAATATACGGCAGTGGTGATGTATGAAAAAGTGCAGTATTACTGGGCGGAGGAAAAGAAAAAGCTCACGCAGGAGCGCAACAAAGCAGCAACTAAGGAAAGACGCGAGGAATTAACACGGATTATTGATTATATGAACAAAACCGAAATGGCCGTCGTTATTTCTGAGGAGGCAGGTGAAGAAGAAAAGTTCAAGGCAAAGAATCTAGATATCCAAAAGCATCGGGACAAGATGAATTATATTTCTCCTGAGGGTGAGGATATAGAGGATAGGTTCAAGCGTCCGGACAGCAATTTACAGTTGGTATTTGTGTGTGCGATGTGGCTCACTGGTTTTGACGTGCCCAGCATGTCCACCTTGTATCTGGACAAACCTATGAAGGCGCATACCTTGATGCAGGCCATTGCCAGAGCAAATCGTACGTTCCCGGGGAAACAGTTCGGGATGATTGTGGACTATGTGAATGTATTTAAGTTTATGAGGAAGGCTTTGCGTGATTATGCCGTAGGGGATGATGGTGACGAGTTCCCCGTCAAGAATATGGACGAGCTGCTGAAATACTTGGATGCTGCTATTGCAGAAGCCAAGGAATTTCTGCTGGGGCTGGACGTAGATATTGATAATATATTGAAGGAAAGTGCTGTGCTTGACCAGTTGGAAGCATTGCGGGAAGCTTACAATATCATTGTGGACAAGGACGAACACAAGGAAAAGTTCAATGTTATTGTCAATACCTTAATTAATCTGTATGAAAGTGCCAAGCCGGAGATTTTCAAATATGACTGGCCGCATACAGAGGAATATTCAGCTCTGTGCTATCTACATGGGTTGTTCCATAATCTCATTGACGATGAGAAAATAAACCGGGCCCGGATGAAAATGGCTGCCCTGCTGGATAACAGTGTGTTGGCAACAAAGCCGATTCAGGGCGTGCAGGAAGATTTTGCCATCTATAAAACTAAAGTTATCGATTTGTCGAAAATTGATGTGGAGGAATTAAAGGCAGAATTCAAACAGGCGCAGTACAGGGCGGTGGAAATTGACGATATGAAGGCCTTTATTGAAAAGGCGCTACGGCAGATGTTAAAGAGAAATTGTACGCGTCGTAAATTTTCTGAACGCTACCGGAATATCATCGACCAATATAATGCAGGCAGTGCGGATAATGAGCATTATTATGAGGAATTGGTTAATTTGCTTAAGGCTATGCAGGAAGAAGATTCCAGAGCCAGCCGGGAAGGCCTGATGGATGAAGAATTGGAGATTTTTGACCTGCTTACGGCAGATAAGAAGTTGACACAGGCTGAGGAGCAAAAGGTCAAACTGTCGGCAAAGCGGCTTTTTGAAAAACTGCGGGAGAAAAAGCAGGATATCTTTGTCGTGGATTGGTACAAGGATGCGCAGTCAAGATATCGTGTTAAATCAAACATTGAGGAAATTTTGGATGAAGATTTGCCTGATAGCTATGACAAGAATTTGTTTGCAATGAAAACTGACCTGCTTATGGCGCATTTCACAGATATGGCTGTACAGGGATATGGCTGGGTTGTCGTATAAGTTAAAAGGATAACAAGAGAATTTTGCAATAATCAAGCCCATCGGCAATAAACACCGATGGGCTTGATTTATGAATATATATAAAACAATATAATATAAAGTGGGTAAGATGTGAGGTTAAGAGGAAAGTCTGAACAGCATAACTAATGAGCGGCATAAAGAAGAAAAAGGAGGGCAGAAACATGAGGTCGTATGTATCAAAGTTATTTGCGTGCTTAGTGCTCACATTGCTTTGCACGGCAGTTTTGCCGTCGGTAGTGCAGGCAAGACCAGTCATCAAGTTCCAGATTGAGCATGTCTATATACATCATGCGGGTGAGGTGGAAGTTGTCGGCTACTTTGAAAACAGTGGCAATCAGGGAGCTTATGTCAAGTGGATGGACATTGACCTTACGCTGATTGCAGACAACGGTCAGCGGATGTGGGCGGATACGGGTATCCGTCATTATGTGGATGATGTTTATGTACCTGCCAATGTATATAAATAAGTTAAGACACAGGACGTTGCGGTCTGTGCTGGTAATAGGAGCGGCAGCTTGTTTCCTCAGTGGCGCCGTGGATACGGAATCTGCTATGGCGGCCGCAAATACTGCTATGGCGCAGACACGCAATGCGGCGGTCAGTGAGCATAGTATTCAGCCCATTGCCGGAACCTGGCGCGAGGCAGGCGTGGCTGACGCACGCAACCTGGTAATCTATGCCGATGGCAGTTATGAAATGACCTGCAAAGAGCGCAAAGCCTTTGGCAAAGTAAAGGTAACTGCGGAAGAACATCCGGACGGTTCAGACAGACCTTTTCTCAGGGCATGATGGTGCCATGCATTTTGTGCGCTATGCTGAAAATGGCCTAGAACTCACAAAATAATCTAACAAATTGACATATGTCTTAATCTTTGCTATCCTGTTACCGTTATATTCTTGTATAAGCCCATTGATATGGAGTGGGCGTTTCTACCAGGCAACCGTAAATTGTCATAGCCTACAAGAAGAACGGAGCTTTTACAGGAATAAAAGGCTTCTTTTTTCTTGACGGCAATTATGAATGCCTGTTTAAGAAAGAGGAGGCTTTTATTTTTTATGCAAGTGCAAGCAAGTCAGTCTTTCCTGGAACGGTTCTTTAAACTCCGGGAAAAGGAAACCACGGTGAAAACAGAAGTCATCGCTGGTTTTACCACGTTTATTGCCCTGGCCTATATCATGTTCGTAAATCCGAACATTTTGGCCGATGCTGGTGTGCCCAAAGAGGCAGCTATTGCGTCCACCATTTGGATTGCGGCGCTTTCCACCATGATGATGGGGGTATTTGCCAACTATCCTGTAGCGTTGGCTCCGGGCATGGGCTTAAATGCGTTCTTTGCTTATTACGTCTGCGGCGTGCTGGGGCTGCATTGGACAGTAGCTTTGGGGGCGGTGTTCTTCTCCGGCTTGCTGTTTTTGATTTTGACCATCAGCCATGTGCGTCAGGCGATTATCAATGCGGTTCCCCAGAATCTCCGCGTGGCTATCGGCGTTGGTATCGGCCTGTTTATCGCCTTTGTCGGTTTAAAGGGAACGGGGATTATCGTCAGCGACCCGGCCACGTTCATTACGCTTGGTCATGTGACGAAACCGGAAACGGCTATGTCCCTGTTTGGTCTGGTACTTACCGGTGTACTGATGGCCCGCGACGTACAGGGCTCTATCCTGATTGGTATCATTGCTACGACTATTTTGTCCATGGTGCTTGGCTATTCCCCGGTGCCGCAGAGTTTTTCCGATGTTGTCAGTACCAGCCTGCCGCACATGGGAGAAACCTTCGGCAAGCTGGATATCATGGGTGCTTGGAACTACGGTATTCTGTCCATTATCTTCACCTTTACGGTGGTGGAACTGTTCGATAACATGGGTACGCTTATCGGTCTGACCGCTAAAGCCAAACTGGTGAAAAAAGATGGCGAGATTGAGAACCTTGACAGAGCTTTGAACACTGACGCTGTCGGGACGATTTTCTCCGCTATCTTCGGTACGTCTACGGTTACTTCCTACATTGAAAGTGCTGCCGGTATCGCTGCGGGCGGCAAGACGGGGCTTACGGCGGTGACGGTAGCTGTGCTGTTCCTTATCTCTCTGCTCTTTGCACCGCTGATTGGCCTTGTGCCGGGCTTTGCTACGGCACCGCCGTTGATTCTTGTCGGTGCCCTGATGATGTCTGAGGTGGACAAGGTAAATTTTGCCGACTTCACCGATGGCCTGCCGGCCTTCCTGACCATCATTATGATGCCGCTGACCTCATCCATTGCCAACGGTTTTGCTTTCGGCTTCATCAGCTATGCCTTAATTAAGACACTTTCGGGCAAGCCTAGGGAAGTCTGCCCGATTATGTGGCTGGTCAGCTTTGCCTTTATGGTTAATCTCTTTATGCGTTCCTAAATCAGCAAAAACAAAAGCCTTCCTGAAAAATATCGGGAAGGCTTTTTCATATTAAAGTAACAGTTGGCATGGGCTGAAGGCTCGTGCCAATTTTTTTGTTTTATGGTAGAATTGGGATGGGGTTATACGGCAGGCGATGTGCCGGGAATGGATAACCTCCGTGACCCGGATGGAAATCTGCTAAAACTATGTATGTACGAGGAGGCTGAACGATGAAAGCAGCAATAGTTTACGATTCAAGAACCCATACGACAGAAAAAGCCGCAGGCTTTATCGCTGAGGGGCTGAAATCAATTAAAGATATTGAAGTGAAGTGCTTTAATATTGATGGGGCTGATTTTGAATATATCCAGCAGTCTCAGCTGGTAATATTTGGTTCGCCCACCTACATGGCTTCTGTTACGGCGAAGATGAAAAGCTGGCTGGAGGGCAATGCAGGAAAGCTTAAACTGGCTGGCAAGTTCGGTGGTGCTTATGCCACTGAACAATATATCCACGGTGGTGCTGAAAACGCCATTCAGGAAATGCTGGTATTTATGATGGTTATGGGAATGTTGGTTTACTCCGGCGGTTCATCCTGCGGCAAGCCGGTTATTCATCTTGGCCCGGTAGGCATGAGTCAGGATATCGATAGCTTCAAGGAGTTGTTTGTGACCTATGGTCAGCGGATGGGTGAGCAGCTGCTTAAGATATGCTAAGGCCAAAGAATGGGCTTTACAATATTAACAAACGGCCTGACTTTCAAACAATTGTATAGGCCGTGAGGGAGTGGTTACCCTCACGGCTTTTCACTTGCAACTGGTACAGGTGCATGCGAAAGGATGCAGTTTCTTGATGATTGGCTGAAAAGAAGGCGTGGTTATGATTAACGATAAATGGAAAAGACGCTGGGGAACAATTATTATCGTATTTATAGCGGCTATGTTGGCGGCTGGCTATGCTGTAGGCGCTTATTTTGTAGATTATGCCTTGAAGCGTGGCAGTGGCACAGACCCGTTGTCACCACCTGCCGCCTGTGTAAGCATTCATGATAAGAGCAGAAAAATTCCTGCTATGCCAACGGCACCAGCGGAGACGTGGAGCATGGCTGCGCCCGATGGCAGAAAGCTGGCGGCGACCTTTTTTGCGCCGGCGCAGAATGGACACCGCTGGGCTATACTGGTGCATGGTTACGGCAGAGACCAGCGCTATGCCAGAGATTATGCTGAGGCATATCTGGAAGAAGGTTACAATGTGCTGACACCTGACCTGTGTGCTTCCGGTGAAAGTGAAGGCCAATACATCACCATGGGCGTAAAGGAAAGCGAGGAGGTCGCTTTATGGGCAGCTAAAATCAAGGAGCGCGACCCGGAGGCGGAAATCGTTTTGCACGGAGTGTCGATGGGAGCCGCCACGGTGTTGCTGGCAGCAGGCAGATACGATGTGCCGGGGCTCAAAGCTGTCATAGAGGATTGCGGCTACACCAGCGCCTATGAGATGTTTGCCAATCAGCTGGGGGTTATCTTCGGCCTGCCGGAGTTTCCCATCATGACCTGTGTGGATATCGTAAGCGGCATGAAAACAGGAGTTAAAGTGTCCGCTGCCGCCCCCTTGCAGGCAATGCCCAATGTAAAAGTTCCCGTAATGTTTATTCATGGTGAGGCAGATACGCTGATACCGCCTGCCATGATGGAGAAATTGTACAGTGTCTGCAACGCTCCCAAAACAAAACTTATCGTAGCTGGTGCAGGCCATGGTGATTCAATGAAGGAAGCCGGGGCAGAATATTGGCAGACAGTATTCAGTTTTCTGCGGGGCTGCTGAATTATTTTCCTTGACAACCCCCTGCCCCTATGCTACTATTACTAACTGTAGGCGCATGAAGTGCGTCTTGATTTGGGTTTTATAAACCCATCCCCAACCGCACAGCGAGGCTGTAAAATCTGCCTTGTGGCAGTGCCGTAGTTGGCGAGTAATCTATAGGGAGGTGTTTTCATGTACGCAATTATCAAAACTGGTGGCAAGCAGTACAAGGT
>NZ_CAJODG010000073.1 GCF_905233635.1 Selenomonas sp. AE3005
TAACGAGAATGTCAGCCAGATAGCTGGAAGGTGCGGTGTGTCACTGGCAACCGTCCATAAGCACCTCAAAAGCTATATGGATGTGGTTCAGAAATATATAGCATGATTCATAATTAAATATAAATCATGCTATAGAGTAGTTTTTGTTATCTTTGTAACAAAATGTTATAATGGTATCTGCCGCGAACCTCTAACCATGGTTTAGTCCTGGCCAAGGAGGGAGGGAGCGTTTTGGTCGAAAACATTATCACTTCTTTTGTCGTTGGCCTTTTTAGCAGCCTTACAGCTGCTTGGCTTTACGACAAGTACCAGAGACGCGGCAAATAGTGCTCCGTTGATGTAAGTACATGGGTAACCGCCATGTTCCAAAACATCGACACAGAAGCCCCCTGCGATAAGCAGGGGGCTTTCTAATAGAAAAAAGAGCCTTCGGTAACCAGCCGCATGACTCTTCTCCGGGATGTCTTGGTCGACATCATCACTTCGTTTGTATCACTATTATAGCATAGACATTCTTTCATGGCAAGATTATTGCAACGTTCCTTCTGCCGCAATATTACGTCGCCATATTCTCTACGAGAAATGTTCATCAACAATCTGATTCAGCTGGGCTGCAATTTCCGAAAAATTACTATTCAAATCCAGTGTCCTTACGCTTATCCTGTTGCCACTCATCTGATAACTGTTATTGGGCTGGACAGCTTCGTCCGTTGCTGCATAGAGCAGCATCCCCGAAACCTTATGCGGCTCTTCGCCATACTCCATATCCTTGTTCTTGACGTAAGTAAATATCTGATACAAATTACCGGAATGGAGCGTATGAACATCGTACTGTGTTTGTGTCGTATGTGTATAATACTTGGCATCGATGATAAGCACCTCACTGCCCCTAGTGAGCATGATATCACTCTGCATTAACGGCAGCATAGTTCGGACGCCATCATCCACCGCCCAGGGGATCTGTGAAGCTGTTGCTTTCACCTCGGGACATTCCTGGGCATAGTATTCGAGAATAAACTTCTCATACAGGCGATTCATCTGTTGCTGGTCGATAAAGGAGGCCAGCTTATACTCGCCATTCTCTGTTGTCAGCAGCATGCCTTCCAAAACGAAATGGCACAGGCTGATAAGCATACGATAGGTGCTGTTATGCCTGTGAAAGCGGATATCCGACCAACGAATTGTACCAGGAGCAAGTGTTTCCACATTGGTAAAGAATAGCATTTCCCTTTTCAAATCGTTCTTGTATTTCTGTTCCACTCGTCCATGCCTAATCAAGAACATAGCCGTCGTTTTAAGTATCTGATTCAGCAGGTTATTTTCTGAAAGGTCATCATACTCACAGGTCAGCACTCGTTTTCTGGCCAGTTGATTTCTTATGGTTCCCGGCATATCAATCTTGCCATGAACAGCCGCCAGATTTTCCTTATGGCTCAGATATTCCCGATACAAGCCCTGCTTCAGCTGCCGTCCAATCCCTTTCGCCAGTATCGCGGCGAAAAGATTATGCATATTCTCAAACTCTTCAGCGGCAACATCCTTATAATCTTCCTGCTTCAATATCGTGAATGCATACGAAAGCATGTAATATATGTTCTTTATAAAGATGCTCTTATCCTTAATCATTGGAACACACCCTGCAGAATATTGGTCCAGCGCTGGAGTTTGTTCGTATCATCAAACCAGTATTCATTAAGCATGGGCAGGATATCATAGTCAACGATAGAACGCAGCCATTCATCCGTACATGCATCCGCGCCACAAAAATAGCTATGACCAATACAAAAGCCTTTCCCTAGGGATTTATCGAGCGCTATTTCCCTGTTCAGTTCTTTGATTTTGTCTACCAGCTCATTTAGGACTTCGTTGTTCAAAGCGTTCTGGTAACGAATAAAGCCTTCGGAATCAAAGCCCGGTTCCATCTCAAAGAAACTAAACCGCCGACGGAGAGCATAATCTATCATGGCCAGGCTGCGGTCTGCCGTATTCATCATGCCGATGATATAGAGATTCTTCGGCACGGAAAACTGCAATCCGTTGTAAGCCATTGTGATGGGCTTTCCTCTATAAGCCTTTTCAATCAGCATCAACAGCTCACCGAAAATCTTGCTTATGTTGCCGCGGTTGATTTCATCAATGATGAAGAAAAAATCCTTGTCCGGCTGATTAGCCGCCTTCTGGCAAAAATGATAAAAGATACCATACTTAAGCTGGAAACCATCTTCGACAGGTTTATAGCCCATCATAAAATCCTCATAGGAATAGTTCTGATGGAACTGTACAAAGGCAATGCGATTATCGTCTTTTTCCCCCATCATGGCCCATGCTAGCCGCCGCGCGGCAAAGGTCTTGCCAACGCCCGGCGCCCCTTGCAAGATAATGTTTTTCTTATTGCGCAGAATTCCCACCAGGTTCTCATAGCGCTTTTCCGTCATGTACACTTCATCAAGAAAGTCACGCTTCGTGTACTCTTCAATATTATCCGTAACCGCCACAGGGTTATCCTCGCGGATAACGTCCATAATGAATTCATACTCATCTTTTGTGAGCTTAAACAGGCTCCCCTGCTGATTCTGAAAATACTCCATGTTTTTCAGTTCAGGACAATCCTTCAAGACCGCATAATCAATGGGAGAGTTGAGCCCTTCGACTTTTTCAAAAAATAGTTTTTGACCATCCTGCTCAGCAACCACCTTGCAAATAGACACAATCTGCTTTACCGGAGTTGATTCATAGCCAATAACTATATCCCCTGTCTTAGCATCAAGGAAATTTTGAAATATCCGGCGCTTGTTGCCATTCTTATTATACAGTGTATACCCCTGCGTCTTGCCAATGCCGAGATTAGCAAGGCTCCAAATCTTCGGATTGGCATTCAACCACCAGTAATGCGTATCCCCGTACTCCGGACTTTCCTCCCTCACCTTCCACTCAAACTTCATGATGTCAAATTCTGCGAGGGCCTCCATCAGCTCCGGACGTAGTTTCCAAATATAGTTTCCGGGAACATCATGCCCTGCGTTCTTCCCTTGGAAGAGGATTGGCCAGTAACGACTTTGCCCATCATCCCGCTTAGATAAAGGACACTGTGTTTCCTTGTATATTCTTTTCGCCAGCTGCGTACAATACCCACTAATAGCGGAGGACAATTTATTATACTTTTTGGCAATCTGTGTGCAGGTAGCTGCGCCCCCCATTTCATAGAATGCCGCCAACATTCCGCCCCAAACTGGACCGATTATCTTTTTGTTCCCCAGAATGCTCAGCCATTTTTCCTTGGTCAGACCTGGATGGTACTCATCGACAGCAGGAAACCAGTCATCTGAAAAAAGTCCTGTATCCTTCTCATCCAACACATCATCGGCCTCAGAAGTGTTACTTTTTCCTTGTGCAACATACCTGCTGATATAAAAAACAACATCCAAAGCCAGTGTTTTTAATTCTGGATCGGGATAGCACGTCTCAGTCAGCTGTGACCTAAACAGGCTCACCAGCTCAGCATCCTCCTGCAATACTGAACTAACCGTATTATGCAGATTAAGGCAGGCGCGAAGGTTCTCAGTATATGCTCCTTTCTTGAATTGGTAATCCGCTTCAAGTTCTTGGGCAGTTTTTTTGACCTCACCAAACTTGTATATATAGTATTTGTCTGGATAACGCAACCAAAGATATGTTGTGATTGCATTCTCATGCTGGTAATGCTGTACTGCCCCATTCCCATACTTATCCAAAAGGACCGCAGACTGCAGCTTGAAGTTATTAATCCGCTCGTAAACATCCTTGCTTTCGTCATAAAGCGCCAAGAACATTGACCGAACTTCTTCAGGTGCCTGTTGGGAAAATTCAATCATCATTCCTTTGGGAAAATTATTGGCAGATGCAAGTAAATTCGCAGTCTTATCCAAGGAGCGGGTCAGCATCTCCGTAAAATCCTGAGCATTAACATCCCAATTATCCTGAAAGCATTTTACTGCTTCCCATTTGAATTTTTCGTTTTTCCACTGCCAACCAGCCAAGTCCTGCTTATACTGAATTAATATTTCCTGCAGCCGTGCACGATTTACCATAACACCATTACCTCACTATTTAGGTGGCTTCACATAAGATGTATGTTTTTTTCTTCTGTACCTCAATAGCCACTTCTGCAACTTGTATCTGCCTGAAAACTACTGTTACCGAAATACCTTAACTCTTTCCTCGATGGGCATTTTTTCTATGGGCTGGGGCGGTGCCAACGGGGCACCGAAGACCATCTGTGCTACCAAGCTCCAGCTTTTTGGCACAGCAAAGTGTGCCTTGACCTCATCATCAATCAAGGGATTGTAATGCTGGATATTAACCCCCAGCCCCATGTCGGCCAACTGGGTCCAAATGGCAAACTGCACCATTCCATTGGCCTGGGAGGCCCAAATGGGGAAATTATCCGCATAGGAAGGAAATTTTTCCTGCATGGCCTTGACCGTAGCTGTTTCCTCAAAGAACAGCACCGTGCCATAACCCGCCGCGAAACTGTCAATCTTCGTTTCTGTAGCTCCGAACTTATCTGCAGGCACTATGCGCCGCAGGGTTTCTTTTGTAATGTCCCAGATTTTCTCGTGATGTTCGCCCATGGCCAAAATCACCCGTGCCGACTGCATATTAAAAGCCGACGGCGCTTCCTGGGTCATGCGCTCCACCGCAGCAACAATCTGAGACGGCAGCCCCTTGATGTCCTTGCCCAAAGCATAGTTCGTACGACGGTTGATAACCGCTTCCTGAAAGCATTTCATTCCTATTCCTCCCTTGCATTTTTCTAAAAAATCTAACTAAATTCAGCTTACTGCAATGGTTCCCCATTGTCAATCCTAACCAGAAGACCTTGAGCCAAATTGCTCATGGTTTGGTGAGAAATTGACTGAGTAGATAATTGGCGTAGCAACAGCTACGCCTTTTTGCGTGTCCATAAGCATATCAAAAGCTATATGAATGTAGGAGGTTCGCTAATCAAAAAATGACTTGTCAGCCGCTCCTTTTTGTATTACACTATATGTAAGTAAATTACACAATAGGGTGTTATCATGGAAAAGTCAAATTATATTGCCATTGACCTGAAATCCTTTTATGCGTCGGTGGAGTGTGTGGAGCGGGGGCTTGACCCATTGACCACCAACCTTGTAGTGGCTGACGAGTCAAGAACGGAAAAGACCATCTGCCTCGCTGCTACTCCTGCCATTAAGTCCTACGGGGTGCCGGGGCGGGCACGGCTGTTTGAGGTGGTGCAGAAAATAAAAATGGCCAATGCTGGGCGTCGGTTCTTTGCGCCGGGGCACAAGCTCACCGGGGAATCCTGTGATGCTTTGGAACTGGCCAAGAATCCAAGCCTTGCCATCAGTTACCTTGTGGCTCCGCCTCGTATGGCGTTATACATGGCCTACAGTGCGCGGGTCTATGGTGTATACCTGCGTTATATTTCACCCCATGACATTCATCCTTATTCCATTGACGAGGTGTTCATCCACGCCGCGCCTTACCTTAATACCTACAAAATGACCGCTCATCAGCTGGCTATGAAGATGGTGCGGGAAGTGCTGGCGGAAACCGGTATCACGGCCACGGCAGGAATCGGCACCAATATGTATTTGGCCAAAGTGGCCATGGACATTACCGCCAAGCACATGGAGCCTGACAAGGATGGCGTGTGCATTGCTGAACTCAATGAAATGAGTTACCGGCAAAAACTTTGGGCGCATACCCCGCTTACTGACTTTTGGCGCATCGGCTCCGGATATGCCCGGAAGCTGGTGGATATGGGTTTGTACTCTATGGGCGATATTGCCCGCTATTCCCTGCTGCCATTTGGGGAGCAGAACCTGTATAAGGTCTTTGGGGTCAATGCAGAACTATTGATTGACCATTCATGGGGCTATGAACCCTGCAATATTGAACAGGTCAAATCCTACCGCCCTGCCAGCACCAGCCTTTCCAGTGGTCAGGTGCTGCATGAGCCGTACACCCATGAACAGGGGCGTCTTATCGTCTGGGAAATGACCGACCAGCTTATTCTTGAACTCGTGGAAAAACGGCTGGTGACCAATCAGATTGTGCTGGATGTGGGCTACGACCGGGAAAATATAGCCAGAGGCTATACGGGTCCAATTCACATTGACCACTATGGGCGCAAGGTGCCGAAAAGTGCCCATGGTACGGTGAGCCTTGACCGCCACACTTCTTCCACCAAGAAGCTGCTACGGGAGACGCTGGCGCTCTATGAGCGTATCACTATTCCGGGGCTGCTTGTCCGTCGCATCAATGTGACCGCAGGTAGGCTTATCTCAGAGGATAGTCTTACCAGTCAAAAGGAAGCTGTGGTGCAGTTCAATCTCTTTGACAATTTAGAGCAGCGGGTCAAACAGGAAGAAGCTGACCAACGGGTGGAGAAAAGGGAAAAATCCCTGCAACAGGCTATGCTATCCATCCGTCACCGTTTTGGAAAAAACGCCATTCTCAAGGCAGCCAACCTCAAAAAAGAAGCCCGCACCATTGCCCGCAACGGCGAGATAGGAGGACACAAGGCATGAAAATTACAAGGAACATCGAAGAGTATGCCCAAATTATCAATATGCCTCGACCGGAGCCAAAGTTTCACCAACGTATGCCCATGATAAAGAGAGCTGCCCAATTTGCCCCCTTTGCGGCACTGACAGGATACGAAGAAGTCGTGAAACAGACGGCAAAAGAGCATGAAGCAAGGATTGAGTATTAACGGGGTTTCATAAGATGGGGGTGGTTGTGAAATGGAAATGGATTTGCAAGCTGTAATTCGTGGCAAATTAGGGGAGGCCTATGCGCTGAGCCCCTGGACTGAAAACAGGCTGGACGAGATTATTCACCTGGTTGACGCTTACGCTCAACAGCAGTATGAAAAGGGTTACAAGGCCGCGCTGACAGATGCCCAGATGGCTGCCCTGCGGGTAAGCTATGGTATTGAGGGGGGGATATAAAAAAATACCTGCCACATGGGGAGGCAGGTATCAGAGTTGGGGATTGCTTCATCACAGTCAGGATGATAGCTTTATAATATATAATATATAAATCAGTACGCATGCTGTGAGAATAAAAATACTTCCGATTAAGGAAATAGTCCTATTTCACAACGTTGCTATTATAGCAATTCCCACCCTATGCAGGCAAGTAAGGAAAAAATGAGGATAATGGCGTAGAATGGCCATAAATGCAGATATTTGCCTGTATGCCTGTCTGAAAATGGCTGAGAATAAATTTTATTAGCAGGTCGTAAAAAATGTCCATAACAGCAGGACATGAGAGCTGTAAGACCACAGACCTATGTATAGACCTAGCATAAGTATAGTATGATTTATAATTAAATATAAATCAAAGTCAAAGTGTCCAATGTGACACTTTGTTTTTTCTTTGCAGCAGTCTTGATATAAGATTTTCATAGATAAGGAAATGAAAAATGTGATATAATACATTATATATCAATGAATTTTGTGATTTTATGGCAAAAAATATGGAGAATTTTGTGATGAAACGACTAAGACGAAAAATAGATGCTATTCTTGTTGACTGGGCAGCAAACAAGGAAAGAATGCCACTTATCATCAAGGGGGCACGGCAAATAGGCAAGACAGAGGCAATAAGTAACTTCGCTGGCCAACACTACCAGAATGTTATTACCATCAACTTTGTCTTGGATGGTTATGAAATAGATACTATTCTTCGGAATATCTCCTTTTTAAATCCTGCGTTGAAGATGGAGCCGGGAAATACATTGATTTTCTTCGATGAACTTCAGGCATGCCCGGATTGTGCCACTAGCCTCAAGGCCTTTAAGCTGGATGGAAGATATGATGTTATCTGTTCTGGTTCGCTTATGGGGATCAGTTATCAGGAAATTGAATCCAATAGCGTAGGCTATAAAGAAGATATCACGATGTATCCGTTGGACTTTGAGGAATACTTATGGGCCAAGGGGTATTCGGATGAACAGGTGGAAATATTATACCAACACATGAAAGACCTAAAACCGCTGCCTGCTACGGCTATGTCGGTATTGCGTGAGGCATTTCGTGAATATCTGATTTTGGGCGGGATGCCAGCAGTGGTATGGTCTTTCATCCAGAAGGGCAATTACAGCGGAACGCTAGCCATTCAAAAGCAGCTGCTTTTAGACTACGAGGAAGATATTACAAAGTATGCTAAGGGATTAGACCAGACGAAGATACTGAATGTATATCGTAAGATTCCTGTATTCCTCGGTAAGGATAATAAGAAGTTTCAGATTTCCAAGGTTGCCCACGGAGCAAGAAGCCGTGAATACGTTGGTGTACCGGATTGGCTGAAGAATGCAGGCATTGTCAATATCTGTTATTGTTTGGAGCACCCGGAATTGCCACTGAAGGGAAACTATGACCCGGACAATTATCGGATGTATTTTGGAGACACGGGCCTGCTCATAGCTTCCCTAGATGATGAAGCTCAGGCAGATTTACGCCAAAACAGAAACTTTGGGGTCTACAAGGGGGCCTTATTTGAAAATATTGTTGCGCAGATGCTGGTGGCGCAAGGTTATGGTTTATACTTTTTCCGCAATAGAACGGCTACACTGGAAATGGACTTCTTTATCCGCGATGCTGAATCATTAATTCCAGTGGAGGTCAAGGCAAAGAATGGAGCAACTAAATCTTTGAATGCCTTGATTGATAATAGTGCTTATCCTGATATTCACCGTGGAATAAAACTTGGGGACACGAATATTGGCTACAATGATAAGTTCATAACTTTCCCGTATGCACTTACTTTTCTTATGAAACGTTGGATTATGGAACGGATAAATGATAGGAATCACTGAATATGATGGTTAACACAAAGGAGCTGTGATTTTAATTCGATTCTAATTAGGGTATGCTATCCTTTAGCAAGTGAAAATTTTCAAGATTAATAGGTTGAAGGAGAAACTATAAGTGACAAAGATTATTGAAATGATTATGAGATGTAAATTTTTCTTGATGATTCTCTTGCTCTTGTTGATTGGCGGTGGTGCCTACTATTTAGGACAGTCCTCGGCAAGTCCGGCTCCCAGTGTGGAAACTAAGGCGGTAGTGATTAAAAAAGAGGATACGAATCAGAAAAATGCTGATAACAATGAAAAGATATCTGCCGAAGAAACTGTAAAAAAGGCAAATGAGAAGGCAGAAAACGATTTGCGCAAAATGGCCAAGGAACAAGAAGAGCACAAAAAGGCGATAGAGGCAGATAAGTCCATAGGAACGGAAACAAATGGAACCGTAAAGGTGGCACCTCCTAAATTTGATGCGCCGAAGGACTTAACTGTTCGACAGGCTGATTTCAAGGATTAAGGCTGTTTCAAAATTAAATATAAATCAAAGGCGCTGTGACAAAATGCGAAATCATTTTGTCACAGCGCTTTTTTCATGCCCATTTTTAGGCATTGAGTAATACATAGAGAGTTTGCGAGCAAATTCTCCCTTAGACTATAAAGCGTGGTTGGGAGGGGAGGCCGGGAGGAGCGTTTTCGATACTGCCAATCTTCATTTATCTTTGCACCTCCCTGTGCTGTCATGACAGGAAAACCGTTGTAACTTTACTGGTATCGATAAGGTTATGGCTTTTGACGTAATCATTCCAGCCAGCCTGCAAGGCAGCAAGTTCATCAGTATCGTTCTCCGTTAAGGCATCGGTAGGTTTCTTATGGTTAAAGATGCCATGGGAAGTGTCGGTGATAGGGGTAATTCTGTCATCTACATGAGCAAGACGCTGATGGAAGTCCATATCGAAACTGTCTTCCGGGGCACGGCTGTCCAGCACGTCCCGGGCAGTTTTGACTTTATGCTGGTTTTCCTCATCCTGCTTGCCGGTCATCTTATCCAGCATTTCGGCAGTTTCATTTAGCTGCTGGCGTAGATTGTCCAGATAGGAAGTGTCGGTCTTGAAGGCGGTTTCTGCCGTATTCTTCTTATCCATCACAACATTTTGGGCTCCGCTCTTATCTTTATAGGCTTTGGCAATGGCGTTATTCACATCTTCTTCGTATTTTCTGTCCTTGACATCCAGCTCGCCGCCGCCCTGCACATAGCGTACCATCTTTTCAACTTGTCCCAGCAGGGGATTTTTGTCCGGGCTGTCGCCGTTAATAACGCCAAATGCTGTTTTTATATCCTCAAAGAATTTATCATCGGTGCCGAAGTTTTTGGCATAGTCATTTAGCTGGCTGGCCAGCTTGCCAAACAGGCCACCGGAAATTTCCTTGTTGGCCGTCAGTACGGAATCCCCGGCGTGCTCGTAGGTGTTCACAAAGACATTTTTATCCTTTAGCTCGTCATAGGCTTCGGAATAGCTGGTGTAGGGTTTCAAAATATCGCTGATGGTGTCGCTGATTTCCTGCTTCAAGGTGTTTTTCAGCTTGTCTTCGGTTTCTGCCACCTTGGCGGCTCCTTCAGCGGTGGCGGTGTTCTCCACGAGGCCATCCTTGGCTGTCCATGTGTAGTGTTGGCTCTTGATGGTGTCAATGGAATCGGGATAGCGAAATGCCTTATCCTCTGGCACCACAAGGTTGATTTTCGGCAATGTGTTCCGGGTCATGGCCGAAACCTGCTTTACAAGGTCGGGCGCATCCTTCATATCCATAGGCTGCAGCTGGACGGTTTCCAGCCCCTGCACATTTTGCAGGTCTGCATTGGGTGTCCAGCTCCATGGCTTCTTGTTCTGCTCCCGTTGTTTCGTCACGTCTTCGATGGCAGCCATCATTTCGGCCAGTTCGTCTTCCTGACTCTGCCCTGCACGGGTAGTCAGATAGGCGTTGTGGCCTGCCTGCCGCCAATGGGATTTATAACTTTCTGCCGCCCCGCTCAGTTCCACCTGATACGCAGGGGAGTCCTGCTGCGCAGCCGTTTCCTGCTGACGCTGTACCGCCTTGGTGGTATCCACGGCGGCACTGACATTTAGATTGCTGCCGTCTGCTGCTCGTCCAATAAGCATGGTATAATCCCTCCTGTAAACATACCTCCCTGTAAAACCGAACTCGTCCAAATATATTATCGGCAGGAAAGGGGGATTGGTTAAGTTGTATTTTGTATTTTTCACGCTCTATTTACCATCTCCGATAATATACATGGTTGGAGCGATTTTCTGCGGGGAGGCGAACAATATGCTCTACAACCGAGTCGGCCATCTGGACGCCAGTGGCAATTATGTCTATACCAAGAATAGTGACCGCATCGCCAACGAAATTATGTGGAAGGAATTTCGACAGCACAGGGAGGTGTGCGAATTGAAGATTTCCAGTAATCTGCCTGCTCATTCCGCCGTGATGCCCCAGAACACCGCAGGCACACGGACAGCGGCCGGGCAGGCGCAGAGTGTTTCGCCGGCTTATCAGGTGGACATCAGCCCCGCAGGGGAGCAGGCCCAATTCCGGGAGCGTATCCAAAGCCTGTTTGGACAGCTGAAAACACAGGGAAACGCGAATATTGCCGTGGCAACCGCCAGCGACTGGGAAACGCTAAAGTCGGGGAGCCTGAAGGGCGAGTCCTATATGCCCATCAGCGACGAGTACGGGGATGTACTCGTGTACTGTGAACCCAATGACCCCAAGGAGTTCTTTTTGGGAGATGGGGGCTTGTGGTCGGATATTGTAGCCGAACGGGCACTGGAGGCCACGGGGCTGGTCGAGCCTCTGCACGAAAAATCCCAGCAGGTCATGGATAAGTATTTCCAGGCAGCTTCCGCCATCGAACAGGGCGGAGCCAGTGCCTTTCGTAAGCTGAACTTGGAATTTGCGGGCGTTGCCTATGCGGCGAATCAAAAAGACCTTGCTTATTTCGTGGACAAAGGCATTGCCCAAGGCAGCTTTACCCGCGAGGAATACAACCAAGCCCAAAGCTATGCCGCCAAGCTGCAAAGCACGGCGGGTGTTTTTGTGCAGGTAAGTACCGGGGACGCCACCTTCTCCTATAGCTACAACGGCACCATTGCCAGCGTGGGGGTCAAAACCCTTAACCTCATGGCCGCCCACGAGGAGGCCGAGGCGGTTTGGACAAAGGCGGTGCAGGGACAATTCCAAAACAACGGCGAAGTGCTGGACGCCCTCAAGGCAGGCGGTTTTGCAGACGCCGCCCAAGGCTATGAGGGGCTTTTGCGCTCCCATGTGACCAAATATTGGACCATGGATTACTTTATGCAGTCCGCTTTCGTACAGGAAAAGGGCAAGCTCTGGGAGGCCGCTGTCGGCAAGGATAAATTGGCGGACTTTCAGGCACAGTACGGCGGCAGCGGGCATTTCACCTATACGGCCCAGCAATTAAGCCAAGCCTATCTTAATGGGCAGCAGGAGGCAGAACTTATCCATAGCGCCCCCGGTGACCGTGACCCCAGCGACTTTTATGTAACCGAGGATGGCCGCCTGATTAAGCGCGATGCTAAGTCCAAAGAGCAGGCTGCGGCAGGTAAGCCGGGCAATTCCACCGAGGCGCAAATCAACGCCCTGCAGGAAAAAATCCAGCGCCTGCGCCAGCAGCTGTCCGCCCTGCACAAGAATCCCAACCTATCCCCGGAAGACATGACCCGGCAGACGGAAAACTACCAAAAACAGATAGAAACCTTCCAGCGTCAGATAATGGACATCAAAATACAGGAGCTGGAACGGCAGAAACACCGCCAATAACGCAATTACGCGCTTCAAGCATAAGATATGGTACCAGGGAGGTGCAAAGATAAATGAAGATTGGCAGTATCGAAAACGCTAGTGCAAACTTTATCCAGCCGGACTGGCTGAAAAAGGGACAGCAGGACGAAAATGGCTTGGTAAGCAGTGCAGTCAAGCCGGAGAGCCTTACCCAAAAGGCTGTGGAGGAACTGACCAAAAAGCTGGGACAGGAGCCGGACAACAAGGAGGACAATCCCTTTGCCGCCGCGTATGGTGTGGAAATCAGCGACGAAGGCTATGCTGCCCTTGCCCAACAAATGAACGCAGGTCAGGTTGAGGAAAGTACCGCTCAGCCAGTGATTGCTGAACAGGTGGAGTCTGCAAAAGAGGAACCGATGGTTTATACCAAAAAACTGAAACATTCTCATTGGGAAGTTCCCATAAATTGTGACCCAGCAGGCTTTATCAGCCCCATCACAGATGCTATAAAGGGTATCTTTTCCCACACTGCACCCAATTCAGAAGACAGGTTTATCCAAGAAGGTGCATTTTTTATGCTGGCAGAGGATTTGAATGCCTATCTCGAACTCTCTGGTGGAACAGATGCTTCGGGTTTTTTAGGTGAATTAAGCGATAAATTGCAAAATATGAACAGCAAAAATCCCAATCCTCTGCTTGATAGAATTCTCTCTCTGGTTGAAGAAGCACGTTCCGGTCATTATATCGACAACAATAGCGAGGATTTCGGCACACAAAATGCAAGCGCTATTGATGGGTACTATCATTTGGTGAAGTCGGGGCAGCTGGACGAAACGGCACTGAGCAAAAACATGGAGAAGAATTTTAATTCACAAGCTGTGCAAAATATGATTGCTAAATTCCAGACCACCATGGACAGCAGTATACTGGACATTATGATGTACACTGACCCGGATGCCAATCATCTCATGCACCCGGCATTGACAGATATTCTCTCCGCCTATCGCAGTGAAACCGCGGATGGCCA
>NZ_CAJODG010000074.1 GCF_905233635.1 Selenomonas sp. AE3005
TCATGTTGCATGATTATTTGCATTGTTTAGTTTTCAAAGAACAATCTGTTTATCGCCTGTCGTTTCAAGCGACTCACTTATCTTATCGCATTCAGCTTACCTTGTCAATATCTTTTTTAGAAAATTTTCAAAGCTTTGCGGCCGTCCAAAAACTCGTTACCAGTCAAGGTTTGCCGGGCTTTTTGCTTGCCGTGTCTGTCAGCGACTTGTATTATGTTACACGCTTTGTCCGTCCCTGTCAACACTTTAAAAAAAAAATAAAAAAGGGCCTTAACGGCCCTCTTAAACACCTGTTCACTCTACCTCAATACCTGCCTGCTCGTAGAATTCTGCCAGTACTTCTTCCTGTTTCTGGCCTGTATGGCTGCCAATCTCATCAGCCATCATTTCACAGGCATGTTGCAGATTGGCAAACAAATTGATAAGACTTTGGTATTTGTTGACTTCAGCATAGCTGCTTTCCAGCATTTTCTTTTGTTCCAGCTGCTGCAAAGCCTCACGCACGGGGCGCTTTACATCCTTCATTTTCATTCCTCCCTGCTAGAAGTTTTGTTATATATATTCTGTCTTAACCGCCCAATACCTCCCATATCTGCAATTTTTTTCTTTCTCATTGACAGGAATCTTTCTATAAATAAGCGAATATTCACACTAAGTTATCATAATAGTTTTAAAGGAGGGATTTGTATGGAGGCTTTACTTTTGTCCCGATGGCAGTTTGCCATCACCACCATTTATCACTTCCTGTTCGTACCGCTGACCTTGGGGCTGACCATCTGGGTTGCTCTGCTGGAAACCTGCTATGTACGGACAGAGCGTCCCCACTGGAAGGAACCCTGCCGGCAGTTGGTGCGGTTCTTCGGTACACTGTTCCTGATAAATTTCAGTTTGGGCGTTGTCACGGGTATTGTACAGGAATTTCACTTTGGCATGAACTGGTCTGAGTACGCCCGGTTCATGGGTGATATCTTTGGTGCCCCCCTGGCTCTGGAGGCGCTGACCGCCTTTTTCCTGGAATCCACTTTCCTGGGTATTTGGATGTTTGGCTGGGATAAATTATCCCCCAAAGTACATTGCCTCTGTGCCTGGCTTATCGCCATTGGCAGCAATCTGTCAGCCTTTTGGATTCTGGTAGCCAATTCCTTTATGCAGCACCCTGTGGGCTATGTCGTCAACAATGGCCGGGCCGAAATGAATGATTTTCTCGCCCTCGTAACTAATCCTTATGTAATTGGCGAATATTCCCATGCCCTGTTCTCAGGTATTGCCACCACCGGCATACTGGTTCTTTCCGTAGCCGCTTGGAAATATCTGAAAGACGCCGCCTCGCAGGAGGCATTCCGTCATGTACTCCGCGCCGGTGCCATTTACCTGGCTATCGGCGTAATGGGTGTTATGGGCAGCGGCCACATGCACACCCAGTATCTGGCCACTGCCAATCCCATGAAACTGGCCTCTATGGAGGCGCTGTGGGAAAATGCTGACCCGGCTCCTTTTGCCGTGATGGCCGTAATTGACCAGGACAAACTCAAAAACAGTGCGGAAATTAAAATCCCTGCCCTCTTTTCGCTGATGCTTTACAACAAACCATCCGGCGAAGTCAAAGGTATTAACACCATCAATGCGGAAATGGTGTCCAAGTATGGCAACGGTGATTACCGTCCCGATGTTTTTGGCCTTTTCTGGAGTTTCCGCCTGATGGTTGCCTGTGGCGGTGCCATGATGTTCATTGCGTTTGTTGTTGCCGCCCTTACCTGGAACGAAAAATTCGCCGCCTACCGCTGGCTGTTAAAATTTGTTCCGCTTTCCCTGCCCTTGCCCTTCCTGGCTAATACTGCCGGCTGGTTCATCGCCGAAGGCGGCCGTCAGCCCTGGATTGTAGTAGGACTGCAAAAAACAGCCGACGCTGTTTCCCCCAATTTAACGAGTACAGAAGTATGGCTGACCATGACCGGCTTTACCCTGCTCTATCTTATTCTGATTGTGGCAGCACTATACACAGCCTGCCGTTACATTAAGAAAACATCTATTCCGCTGGAAGGGAGGGACGCATGATGGACTATCCTGTTATTTGGTTCGTGCTGATTGCCGTTTTGTTCACCGGCTTTTTCTTCCTGGAAGGTTTTGATTACGGCGTGGGCATGCTCTGTCCCTTCATCAGTCAGCGTGATGAGGACCGTGGTATGATACTGCGCACCATCGGTCCCGTTTGGGATGGCAATGAAGTTTGGATGATTACTGCCGGGGGTGCCCTGTTTGCCGCTTTCCCTCATGTATATGCCACCATGTTCAGCACCTTTTATCTGGCGCTCTTTCTCATGCTCGTTGCTTTAATCCTGCGTGGCGTGGCTTTTGAACTGCGCACCAAGGAAAAATGTACCTGCTGGCGGCGTACCTGGGAATGGTGCATTTTTACCGGCAGCCTTGTACCTGCGTTTCTCTGGGGCGTAGCTGTCAGCGATTTAATGGCCGGCCTGCCCATTGGGGAAAATATGGTCTATCAGGGGAACTTCGCCGGCCTGCTCAGCCCTTACAGCATTCTGGGCGGACTGGTCTTTGTCTTTGTTTTCGCCTATCACGGGGCCGCTTTCCTGCAGCTGCGCCTTGCTGACCAAGGGCTGCGCCAGCGCATTCAGGGGCTGGGACGTTGTCTGGGACTTTTCGGGGCTCTCTTCTTTGTCTGCTATCTCTTTATGACAAGCAACTGCACAGATTTGCTGACGCGCCCCTGTGCTCTGGTACTTTTTATCTGCACCGCACTGTTCTTTGTCCTCAGTTACCTGCGCTTTTGGCGGCAAGGCGGCAAAGTCAGCTTTATCCTCAACAGTCTGGCCATTGCCAGCGTAACCTTTGGCGTGTTTGCCGGACTCTTTCCCCGGATTATGGTATCGAGCCTCAATCCGGCCTGGAGCCTGACTATCCACAATGCCGCGTCCACTCCCTACACGCTGTCCATTATGACCGTGGCTGCCTTTATCCTGGTGCCCATAGTCCTCATTTACCAGATTTGGACTTACTACATTTTCCGTCAGCGGGTTACGCCCAAAGACCTTTCCCACTAAGACATTACTTACCTGACGTAAAGGGGCTGCTATGATACCAACACGCTTTAGACTATACTGGCAAAAATATAAGACCTCCCTTGTTTACACAGCCCTGCTGTCACTTGCCGCTGCCGGCTTTTGGGCCTTGGCGGCGGCCGTGAACGCCCGTGTGGTAAATGCAGTTTTCCTGGAGGGACGTAATTTCATGGAAACAGCACCAAGTATTTTGGTGCTGTTTCTGTGCCTGTGCTGCTCTCAGCTCATCAGCTACTGGCAAAATATACAGCAGGACAAACTGGCCGCCCGTGTCATTAACACGGTACGCCACCAGCTGCACACCGCCGGCCTGCGGAAAACTGCCGCTGACAACGATACTACGCTTTTACAGCTCAGCTGTGACGCCTGCGAACTTTTAGCTGAAGATTTCCGCAGCATTCTCCCCCTGCTGCTCGGGCTGATTATCGGCCTGCCGTTTTACCTGCTGCTGTTTGCCTTTACCGATTATCTTTCCGCCCTTATCTGTCTGGCTACTCTGCCCATAGCTCCCATTCTGCTGTACCTGCTGAGCGGCATTACCAAAAAGCGCAGCGCCGCCGCCTGGGAAAATATGCAATCACTCACACAGGGCTTTTACGAATTATTACAAGCCCTCCCTCTCTTAAAACTCTTTGCCCGGGAACAGGCGCACCGTGAGTCGGCCCGGCAGCTTATCAGCAATTTTGCCGCTGCCGCATTAGGTGCGCTGCGGCTGGCCTTTCTATCCACCTTTGTTCTGGAACTAATAACCACCTTGTCCATTGCCCTCGTGGCGGTGGTTATCGGCCTGCGCCTGTTGGAAGGCCGCCTTGCCTTCAGCACCGCCTTTTTCATTCTGCTGCTCCTGCCGGAATTTTATCGCCCCCTGCGCCAGAGCGGTGCCGTGTTTCATACTCTCATGAATGTTAACACCGCGGCAGCTGAAATTGAAACCTACCTCGCCGCCGCGGACGCGCCGCCGGCCCTAAGCGGCCATAAAGCCAGCTTGCAGGTACCGCCGGCCATCCGGCTCGCTAATATCACCTTCACCTATCCCGAACGTCACAGTCCCACACTACAGAATTTAAATCTTACCTTCCCGGCCGGCCAAATAACCCTGCTCACCGGCAACAGTGGCTGTGGCAAAAGCACTTTGCTTGACATACTGGCCTGCCTGCAGCCACCGGATTCCGGCACCATTTATCTAAACGACCAGTGCCTTTTGACCATGCACCCGGACAGCCAGCAAAAACTTATTGCCTACGCCCCTCAAACGCCCCACCTTTATCAAGGCAGCTTGCAGGAAAATCTGCTGCTCCTGCAGCAGGCTCCCCCCGAACGCTGTCATCAGGCCCTGCGTCTTGCGCAGCTGACGGAATGGTTCAGCACCCTGCCCCAGGGACTGGATACGCCCTTAGGTGCAGGCGGCCAGCCTCTTTCCCAAGGACAGCTGAAACGACTCGGCCTCGCCCGGCTCATTTTGCAAAATTCCCCTATCATGCTGCTCGACGAACCCACCTCCGGCCTTGACCATCAACTCGAGGAAAAAGTCATCCGCACGCTTTCCGTTCTGGCCAAACAACGGACACTTATCATCAGCAGCCATCATCCGGCCCTGTTCGAACTGGCAGATAATATCATCGACCTGAATGACTATCTTCCCAAGGAGGCATGACCATGCTAAAAATTTTATCATTGCTGAGCCCCGGTCATTTTCTCCTGCTGACAATTGTCAGCCTGCTGGCCCTGCTGACAGGACTTGGCCTGTTGGGTGCTGCTGCCTTTCTCATCACCAAGGCCGCCCTGGCACCGCCCCTCTACACTCTGACCATTGGTATCACGGCCGTAAGAGCCTGCGGTATTGGCCGGGCTGTCTTTCGCTATGGCGAACGGTATCTCACCCATGAGTCTGCCTTCAACCTGCTCACACATCTGCGCCTGCGGCTCTATGACATAGCCTGTCAAAAAATAAACCAGCCGAAAAAAAAGCTCCCACAAGGCACTATGCTCCAGCAGCTCCTAAGTGGCGCGGAAACTGTCCAAAACTTTTTCCTGCGCGGACTTATGCCGCCGCTCGTCACCCTGCTGGCCAGCCTGCTCCTTGTACTGCTGCTCTGGCCACATATCAACGCCTGGTCATTGCTTATCCTGCTGGTCTGGGGCTGTCAGCTGCTCCCTGTGGCGGCTGCACCGCACATCAGTCAGGAACGTGAAAGCCTATACCGCGGTGCTTTACTGGACTATTCCCAAGGACAAAGGGAACTTGTCACCGCCGGCAGCCTGGCACTGGCTATAAACAGACTTGACAAGTCAGGCACACAATGGCAAAGTAAACTGCAACAGGAACAGCAAACACTATACCGCACGGATTTAGCCTTGGGGCTGCTGCGTACGGCCGGCTATACACTGCTGGCCAGCGCCCTTATCCCGGCCATCGGCGTCACTTTGGACGGCATTACCTTTGCCGTCTGCCTCCTATTGCTGCTGACACTATTTACCGAATTTGCTCCCCTGCCGGCTGCCGCCCGTCAGTTCCGGCTGGCACAGAATGCCCTGCACGGGCTGGCACCTCCGGCCAAAGCTGACGCCCCTGACGTAAACATTACAGAAAACGGACACCTGCTTGCCGTACATAATCTGGCCTTTGCCTATCCGCAAAGCGTCCCCTTGTTTACAGGACTTGATTTTGCCATTGTCCCCGGCGGTCACACCGCCATCATCGGTGACAGCGGCAGCGGCAAAACCACCCTGGCCTTATTACTCGCAGGTCTGTGGCCACCCACTGCCGGCAGCATTTACTATGGCCAACACACGCCTGCTGACCTCATCGCCGCCATACCACAGGGCTGCTGGCTCTTTGCCGCCTCTATCCGTGCCAACTTTGAACACCTTTATCCTGATATCACCGAGGCGGCCATCCATGACAACCTGCAAACAGCCCAGCTGTCGCAGGTTGTCCAAAAACTCCCCCAAGGGATTGACACGCCTTTGGGCGAAAATGCCTGCTGCCTCTCCGGCGGCGAACGCAACCGGCTCCAGGCCGCCCTGCTGTTAGCAAGTCCTGCCCCCGTGCTGCTCTTTGATGAACCCACGGCCGGGCTTGACAAGTCAACCGCTGACAAACTGCTTAATGCCATTATTGACAAGTCAACTCTGACAGGTCAGACTGTCATTGTCATAACCCACGATTTACCCCAGTTACACCGTTTTTCCCAGGTAATAAATCTTTCCCCCACATAAAGGAGTGTATCTGACATGTCAAAAAAACAACTGAAAAACTATCTTATTCCCACAATGTTACTGGCCCTTATGGCCATGCCCCTGCCTGCACACGCCGGCTTTGGCACAGGGATTGGCGTGACCTTCCCGATTTCCGGCTCGTCATCCGGTGAAAGAATCAGCAATACCTACGCCGCTTTGGAGTATGATGTGCTGACCGAAGAACTGAACATCATGGAAAAACACGGGCGCCTTGTTATGGAATTTAAAATCAGCAACACAAGTGATAAGCCTTATACCATACAGCAAAAAACCGGCCAGGTCTATGACTTCATTATCTCCGACAAACACGGCCGCAAACTCTGGCAATGGTCTGACGGCATGGCCTTTACCCAGGCGCTCACCAATACAGTCATTCCGCCCCATGATTTCATCGTCCACAAAGCCGAACTTGAAGGCAAAGATTACCGCAAAATAAAAGAGCAGGCAGTTGTCGTAACCACCTGGCTCCTGAATACTCCGTGCCGCCTGACGGCCAAAGTCCCCACCCATACCGCAGCCACCACCACGCCGATACTGATTCACGGCGGCGTTATCTTCGGTCATAGATAAAGAAAACAGCACCTTGCCTGCAGGGTGCTGTTTTTATTTGCATTATTATTTTTTTTCATAAATCTCACGACGATGGCCTACTGTCAAGGCCAAGATAACTAATTCTTCATCCTGAATGTCACATATCAGGCGATAGTCGCCAATTCTATACCGCCACAGACCATTTAGATTTGCCGTTAAGCCTTTTCCGTGTTCGCGTGGATTATCACAGGCAAGCAAATTCTTTTGAATCCATGATTTCAAAATGCGCTGCGTGTATTTATCCAACTTCTTAAATTCCTTATCAAAACGCGGCGTGGTTTCTACTCTGTAACTCATAAGTCGAGTTCCTTCCACAAGTCACCAATGGGACGGCTCTTCTTACCACTATTGATATATTCCGCATAGGCGTCCTCAGCTACTGTTATATCATACTCCTCTTGAATCTTCTCAAACAATGCCCGTTTGAACACTTCTCCTAACGAAAGCGAATGCAGCTTGGCATAACTTTCTGCCAACAATCGCTCCTCATCAGTAAGCCGAATTGAAAAAGCCACTTCAGACACCTCCTTTTTAGTACATTGTACTACGAATATATTTCGCCAGTCAATTATTTTCGAGTCGGCAAGCGTTTGAGTTACCTTAGGATTTACACAGCTCTCAAACTTCTGCGTTATTCCTGCCGAGTCAGGGGCTGTTGATGTTTTAGATGTAAACGGTTGCATTTCACGCTGAAACTAGGAACATTCACGCCAAACTGCTTAAGTTTTTGCTACTTTTTTATTTTGTCATGGACGTCATAGCAAGGAGAACGATATATCATGGCGATTCAAGGCATACAACTTCAATCTGCCAAGTACGGTTTGGGTATGGTTGACTCATCGATACAACATTCACAGACAACGAAAACAGCCGACATTTCTTATAAAGAGTTGTTTCAATCTCTCCAACAACCGACTCAAAGCCTAAAGGATATGTGGAAAAGCTCGTTTGAAAAATGGTTTTCGCAAAGCGGACAGTTTTTTTATCATGTTAGCGATGCAACACAAATTTCTGATAGCGCATGGCAACACAATGACTTTCCCTTTGATAAATTAACACGAGAAAATATTGATTCATCTGTATTCTCGTGGCAACCTTCGCGGAGCAATCCTTCCCAGTTGGATTCTAAAGTTCAAGCGAAGACACAGGCAACTTTGGGTAAACATTCGATTATTGTACCGCCGGAATTGGAGGAAAAAATGAGCCAAGACCCTGAATTGGCCAGAAAAGTTGCCGCAAATATTGATAAGGTATATGAATTTCATCGTCCTATGCCACACTTAGCTCTTCCCGGAACTAAGTTTTACGTAAATAAAGCCTACGGTTCCGTGATTGTTCTTAATAAAGACGGTGAAGTTGAACACTCTTGTGTTACAAGCGGCGGAGGGATTATTGGACCGGATGAGCATACTTTGCGTCAAATTGAACGAGAGCAAGAAAGGAAGCAAAAACGAAAAGACGAGAATCGTCGAATTGCCGAGGAAGGCGAATTAAAGTATATCAACAATCGGATAGAAACTATGCAAATGATGCAATCTCAAGACGAGCCATACAGCATTAGCGCACAAAATATAGGCAGCATTTCTGCATCTCCAATGCTCGGATTGCTTGCTCAAAATATCTTCTGAAATCAAATATCACGAACACCACTCGAAAGGGTGGTGTTTTTTCATGGGCAAAAGAAAGGTGCAAAACAAAAACGGAGCAACAGACAGCTACTCCGTTCCACAGATTATTCGGCATCGGGTTCAACTTTC
>NZ_CAJODG010000075.1 GCF_905233635.1 Selenomonas sp. AE3005
AGGGAAAACTGTGCAGTGTGTCGCCGGAATATGAGGATTGCCGGAAACTGGCAGAAGAAAAGCAGGTGCCGTTGAAGGTGGTGCAGCAGGAGGCACTGCGTGTACTGAATGAACGGCTGGGCAATTAGAAGTTTGCAGCTATATGATAAGGCGCGTGGAGGCTGAGGTATATTTTTGTCGTGATTCAAATTGCGCAACAGATGTGCTACAATAAGCATAGGGGAGGTGTAGGCAATGTGTAAAGTTCAAGATGTTGCGGACTTTTTTGTTGATTCAGCTCTCAATGACCCTGACGACAATATGACCAATTTGCGAGTCAACAAGTTGTTATTTTTTGCACAGGGCTGGAGTCTGGCAAGGCGCAATGGGAAACCTCTTTTTAATGATGACTTTTTTGCGTGGGACTTAGGGCCGGTGATTCCCGAGGTTTATCATAGATTTAAGGTGGCAGGCAGGAATAAAATACAAGATGTGGACAATGAGAACTATGATGAAAACTTTTCGGAGGAAGAAGCGCAGCTGCTGATTGATGTACTGAGGGCATATTCAAAATACTCTACCGGTGGCTTGGTGGATATGACGCATAGAAGCGGTACACCGTGGAGCAAGGTCTATGAAGCCAATGCAAACAATGTGATACCGAAAAAAGATATTCAGGCGTATTTTGAGTCATTACCGGTTTTGGAAAGTTTTTCCATGCCTGCGTTATCGGAAACGGATTTTATCGGTCGTAGGGATGAAGTAACTGGCAATTATGTTCTTTTGGAGGATTGGGCTGATGGACGATAAGGACATAAAACCATACGACCTGTGGTTTGCAAGTGTTGCCTATGAAGATGACCCATCCAAGACCGATGACCGGCCTGTTTTGGTCATTGATGAAAAAAGGGGCATTTATGCCGCATTAAAGATTACGAGAACTCCGCCAAGAGAAAGTTTTTGGGGTGAGTATCGCGTGCAAAAGTGGCGGCAGGCTGGATTGTCTGACCCGTCAAACATAAGAATCTCAAAATTTTTGCGATTGGAACCAAAGGATTTCCGCCGCAAGATAGGAACATTGCGAATGGTGGATATAGCTGGCGTTCAAAATTATATTGACAGATTGTATAGGAATACATTATAAGGGAATGCAAGATTCTTTGAGGTATTAAGGTGCCCGGTACTTGATGTTTTTTGGGAAAATCATCAAGCACCGGGTTATTTTACATTATCGTGTTAAATCTGAGCAGGAAAATTTGGACTTAATTTTCATCGGATAACAACGATATATACATAAGAGGTTTTTTCGGTGAAAATACATCTTTGTTTGCAAGGAGGCCAAACTTATGATGATGAAGTACCCCTCCATAGGACAATATTCCGTGATATATAAACAAACAGAACTTCATTCTTGTTTAGGGGGTGAAGTCTGATGGCTATGAACATAATGAACAATACTGGTGTCATGTTGACACTGGGGCAGCTGAATAAGAATATTAGTAAAGTCGGTAAAGATTTGCAAAAAGTTTCTTCGGGCATGAAACTAAATAGTGCCGGGGATGATGCTTCCGGCTATGCCATTAGCGAGAAAATGCGAGTGCGAATCCGCTCGCTCGATCAGGACGAGATGAACGTGCAGAACGGAGCGTCGCTCCTAAAGGTTGCTTCCGGCGCCATTGACAGCATAATGGATGAGCTGCGCGGCCTAAAGGAGTTGGCTCTTAATTCAGCGAATGACACGAACACCGAGCTCGACCGAGCGACGCTGCAAAAGGAGTTTGACCATCGCCGCGCGAACATTGAGGACATAGCTACCGGCACAACGTACGACGGAAAGATTTTGCTCGATGGGCGATATGGAAGAAGGCCAATTTCCATCACGACCACCACGACAACGGTAGGCAGCTCATCAGGGATAAGACCGACTGCCACCAACACACCCCAGCCATATACTATGGTCAGCACAGGCGTGGCGGAGCCGACGGGCGTGGCAACGTATACCGTGAGCGGCAATACCGTCACAATAACATCTGATGGCGTATATAATATATCAACTGCCGATAACAATAGAAAGATAGAATTTGCCGACGGCGTTAAAAATGTCAAATTCTCGCAATCAAATCCTTCAACTGCGGTAGCAGATGTCACTATCAATGCTCCTTCAAGCGGCAACGCAAATATTTGGCTTGAAAATGTAAATATCATTCATAACAGTAACATGGCCACTAAGAATTTTATTAAATTCGACGGCAGTGGAAATGTGCTGAACCTTAAGGGCACAAATAAAATCTTTAATAGCAATGGAAAAAATGCCGCAGTGATAAACGCGGGCGGCGGATTGACAGTTGAGGGAGGACAAGATGGCACGGGCGAATTGTCTTTTGACGGTGGAGGTATGGGATGGGGGTCAGTTATAGGCTCAGATCAAGGAGAGGATTTGGGCGGCACAAATATCACGGTAAACAGTGGTAGTTTTAATTCTCTGGGCGGCAGAGTGCTAGGAGCTTTCATAGGTGCTGCATGTTATGCGAGTATTGGCAATATCACGGTGAACGGGGGGACATTTACTGAGGGTTATGACGAAGGAGATGTAATGATTGGATGTGGGTCTGCTGTTCACCGTGCAAATCCACAAAGTGCAGGCGATATTATTATCAGGAACGCAACATTAAAGACGAAAGCTGGACTGGTGAAAAAATGGGATCCTCTTGTTGGATGCAGTAATACGCAATCAGGAAGAATCGGAAACATCACCATTGAAAATTCATATATTTACTATCGCGGAGAAAGTAGTGCTGCTATAGGAACTGGTGGATTTGACATGTCGAATAATTCTCCAACAGCGGGGAATATAAATATAAGTGATTCTTACTTTGACGTTGAAACTGGTACAGGTGCGGGCATCGGCAGTGGAGAGCATGGGCACGTTGGAAATATTACCATAACGAACTGCAACACGGATAACGTAAAGAGCATGCAAGCGGAGGATATTGGCAAGGGGGTAAACGGCACTTGCGGTACGGTGTCAATCAATGAATCATCATCCGGCGCTGGAAGTGAAACGATAACAACAACCACTACAACCACGACGGAAAAATTAGTAGGCGATCCTCTCAAAATACACCATGGCACAAAAGCAAATGAGGCTCTCAATGTCTACATTAACGACATGAGAACTTGTGCTCTGAAGAGTGAGATACTTGACAGGGAAGGCAAAATAATTGACACCGATGACATCGCGTATCTCGAAACTCTCAAAGGCGACGTGAAAGCATATGATGCATACAAGGATGTGTTAAAAGAGGCAAACGGCAAGTCGCTTGATGATGCGAGCATCAAGACTAACCGCGATGCGAACGTGGCAATACGCATAATCGAGGGCGCGATTGACTACGCTCTTGACGAGGCGACGACCGTGGGCGCGTATATATCGCGGCTTGACTATACGAAGTCTAACATTGTGACGGCAAAGGAGAACACGCAATTAAGCGAATCCACCATACGCGACGCGGACCTGGCAAAGGAGATGGCGGAGTACACTAAGGGGAATGTTCTGGCGCAAGCCTCCCAATCTATGCTGGCACAGGCAAACCAAACATCTGCCAGCGTACTGTCACTTTTGCAGTAGGAGAAAGCCAGGAAGAAAATTTAGCAGCCTGCCGTCCTTTGGTTTGAACTTGTAAACTTGTCTTGTGCCGTTTAGGCTTACATCTATGTACGAAGGTATGCCATTATGTTAAAATGTGGACAAGAGAAGATTGTAGTACCTTAGAAGATGGGAGGGATTAGATGCCAGAGTTGAGCCGGTTTGGTGGTATGGTCATCTATATGTTATTTTATGATGTAGGCCAGCACAACAAACCGCATGTGCATGTTTATTACGGAGAATATGAGGCAGTAGTAGCTATTGATGGAGAATTATTGGCAGGGGCTTTGCCACGGAAACAACTAAAAATCGTGACGGGCTGGTTAGCGTACAATGAAGAGAAGGCGTACAAGGCATGGAATTTAGCTGTTCGTGGTGAGCATTTTGATAAAATTCCACCCATGGAATGAGGTGATGATGTGTACGTGAAAGATGATATTTGTTATGCTGGTAGTTTGGCAGAGAATATAAAGGTAACAGAGGCAAAGCCATTGCGTGGTGGCATATTGTTAGTCACTTTTTCCACTGGTGAGCGGAGGTTATTTGATACTACGCTGCTTAAAGGTGCAGCATTTAAGCCTTTGGCTGATGAAAGTGTGTTTAATCAGCCAGTGATATTTCATGGAGCTATTACATGGAAAAATGGTGAGATAGATATTGCACCAGAGAAAGTTTATCTGGATAGCTATGTGTATGATGATGTGGCGATATAAATCACTAACTTTGTGCAGGTTAGGTTGACAAATAAAATCCCTCTCGTTACAATCTATGTATCATTGTATGGATTGTGACGGGAGGTTTTTCTTATGAAGATTGCAATGGCTAATGACCACGCCGGGACGCAGCTGAAAAACGAAATAAAGAAGTATTTGGAAAGCGAAGGACATGAGGTCAAGGATTTTGGCACTTATGATGATGAGTCCTGTGATTTGTCGGATTTCGTATATCCGGCGGCCAAGGCTGTAGCTATGGGGGAATGTGACCGCGGTATTTTTGTTGACGGTGTTGGTTATGGCAGTGCCATGATTGCCAATAAACTGCGCGGCATCTTTGCTGTTGTCTGCCAGGACCCGTTCTGTGCAGCGCTGGCCCGTCAGCATAATGACTCCAATGTCCTCTGCCTGGGTGGCAAGATTATTGGCGGTGCGATAGCCATGGAAACGGTGAAAACCTGGATGCATACTGAACCCTTGACGGCTGAAAAATACGTGCGCCGCGTGGAAAAAGTGAAGAAAATTGATGCTGAACATACGGTAGCATTAAAATAATATATGGTGGCGGAAAATAACGCGCTTGCAAAACCTGAACAATGGTGTTAAAATATTGCGAGGTTGATGCTGAAATGATGAACATAAATATTGCTGAACTTGGTACTGATTTAGGCAGACAGCTGCCCTTCGCTTTTACAGCTACGGCAGCGGAGCTGGAGGCACAAAGTAGTGACTATGAATTTGCCGGCCCGATAGAGGTGACGGGAAATGTGGTTTATACCGGAGTGCGCTGGCGGGTAAGCGGCAAAATTGCCGCTGTTAAGACTTATGTCTGCAATCGGTGCTTGCAGGCTTGCCGGGAAGAACAACTCCACGAATTCGCGGAGGACTTCACCCGTGAGGCGACTGAGGATGACTCGATTAACGTTTTTTCCGGTGATTTACTGGATATCGAGGACCTTGTTCGCGACACGTTGCTGGCCGCCCAGTCCCTCAGTAATATCTGCAAGCCCGACTGTAAGGGGCTTTGCCCAAAATGCGGACATAACCTGAATGAAGGCGATTGCGGTTGCGACCGTTTCGTGCCTGACCCGCGCATGGCAGCATTACAGCAGTTATTGAACAAAGACTAAGTAAAACTGAGGAGGTGTATCCGCAATGGCAGTTCCCAAGAGAAAAATGTCCAAGGCCCGCCGCGACCAGCGTCGTGCTAATTGGAAGCTGGAGGCTCCGGGCTATGTTGCTTGCCCGCAGTGCCACGAACCGAAGATGCCCCATCATGTATGCCCTGAGTGTGGCTACTATGACGGCAAAGAGGTTGTCGCAGCAGCTGAATAAGCAGAAAGTAAATAAGCAGGACACCATTGTCCTGCTTATTTTATTTTGCCGAAAAATAAAGAACTATGTATAAATGTCATTTGTCTCTTGCTTTTTTAGGATAGAGACATTATAATATGAGACTGTAATAGCAGGTACTAATTTAGAACCAGTCGAGAGGAGGTGTACGAATGGCAAGAGTTAAGAAAAAAGAGCGTCAGGAAATTCTGTTAGAAAAGGTAAAGACTAAACCATTTTTGACGGATGAAGAACTGGCCAGAAAGCTGGATGTCAGTGTGCAGACAATTCGCCTGGACAGGCTGGAACTGGGAATTCCGGAACTGCGGGGGCGTATCCGCAAGATGGCGGAAAATGCTCAGAACAAGGTGAAATCCATTCAAAGCGGCGAAGTCGTTGGTGAGCTCATTGATTTGGAACTGGGTCATTCGGGCATTTCCCTGTTGAAGATAACGGAGGACATGGTCTTTGCTAAGACTCAGATTGCCAAAGGCCATTATATGTTCTCGCAGGCTGATTCGCTGGCTATGGCCATCGTGGACGCGCCGATGGCGGTTACAGGTGTGGCCAATGTAAAATATAAGGTACCTGTGCATGTGGGCGAGAAGCTGATTGCCAAGGCGGAAATCGTCAAGGTGAGAGGCAATAAATACTTTATCTGGGTCAAGACCCATAATGAAAAGCAGGAAGTATTCCGGGCCAAGTTCATTGTGGTGTCCTGGGGAGATAAATAAGGGGGAGATTGATTCGTGAGAATTGCTGTGGATGCAATGGGTGGCGATTTTGCTCCCGAACAGATAGTTTTTGGCGCTGTGCGGGCGGCCAAAAAGTATGGCTGTGAAATCGTTCTGGTGGGTGATGAACCTAAAATCCGCGAAGTGCTGAAACGGGAAAACGGCTGGGAAAATCTCGGCATTACCATTCATCATACCAGTCAGGTTATAGAAATGGACGAACACCCGGCTGATGCGGTGCGTACCAAGAAGGATTCTTCGGTGGTAGTCGCTACTAAGCTGGTGAAGGACGGCGAGTGCGATGCGGTCCTGTCGGCTGGCAGCACCGGGGCTGCGGTGACTGCAGCCCAGCTGATTTTGAAACGCATTCGGGGTATCGGCAGACCTACCATCGCGACACCGATTCCTACTCCCAAGGGAGTGACATTGATGCTCGATTCCGGAGCTAATGTCGATTCCAAGCCTATTCATCTGGTGCAGAGCGGTATGATGGGATCCATTTATGCCGAATACGTGTTCGGTATAAAAAATCCGCGGGTAGGACTTTTGAACATCGGTGAAGAAGAAACCAAGGGCAACGAACAGGCTAAGGAGACGTATCCGCTGCTGAAAGCCATGAAAACAATCAATTTCTGTGGCAATGCTGAAGGCCGTGATATTCCTAAAGGAAACTTCGATGTTGTAATTTGTGATGGATTTGTTGGCAATGTTGTGTTAAAATTTGCAGAGGGCTTAGCAAAGACTATCATGAAGCTGATAAAGGAAGCCATTAAAGATGGCGGAATTTTGGCCAAGCTGGGAGCGCTCCTCTTAATGCCTACCCTGAAAAAACTGGGTAAGCGGCTGGATGCCTCTGAATACGGCGGCGCACCTCTCCTGGGAGTTAATGGCGTCTGCATTATCAGTCACGGTTCGTCAAATGCTAAGTCGATTTGCAGTGCTATCGGGGTGGCTAACGATTATGTGAACGGTAAAGTTTTGGAACATATTCGTGAAACCCTGGAGCAGGAAGAAGTTTTAATGAAAGAGTCTTTATCATAGTGGCCGGACGAGGAATCCAGCGTTGAGAGAGGCTAAGGAGGACGTATTTAATGTTTGAAAACAATGCAATCTGTAAGTTACTGAACATAAAGTACCCGTTGGTACAGCTGAACTGGCTTCGGCTGTGTCCAATGCCGGTGGTCTGGGTATCATCGGGGCCGGTCACATGCCCCCGGATGTTCTGCGTGCGGAAATTCAGAAGTGCAAGGGCTGGACGGATAAGCCCTTCGGCGTAAATATCATGCTGATGAGCCCGTTCGTCAAAGAAGTAATGCAGGTTGTTATCGATGAACGGGTTCCGGTAATTACGACCGGTGCAGGCAACCCCGGTGAATATATGCCGGCGCTGAAAGAAATCGGTACCAAGGTTATCCCGGTAGTAGCATCTGTTGCTTTGGCTAAGCGTCTGGTACGTGCTGGTGCTGATGCTGTTATCGCTGAAGGTACGGAATCCGGCGGTCATATCGGTGAAATTACGACTATGGCACTGCTGCCGCAGGTTGTGGACGCTGTTGATGTTCCGGTAATCGGTGCCGGCGGTATCGGTGATTCCCGTGGTATGGCAGCAGCTTTCGCTTTGGGCGCACAGGCTGTACAGATGGGTTCCCGCTTTGTCCTCAGTGAAGAGTGCATTGCGCATGAGAACTACAAAAACCTCGTGCTCAAGGCCAAAGACCGTTCTACGGTGGTTACGGGCAGAAGCCTTGGTCATCCGGCACGTATTATCGCCAACAAGCTTTCCCGTAAGTATGAGGAAATGGAAGCTGCCGGCGCATCCGCAGAAGAACTGGAAAAGCTGGGCGCAGGCACGCTGCACCTCGCTACGCACAAGGGCGATGTGGAAAACGGTTCCGTCATGATTGGCGAAATTTCCGGCATGCTCAATGATATTAAGCCGGTAAAACAGACAGAATGCCGTACGCCTTTTTGCCGGGCTTGGAGGCAATGCGCTCCGCCACCTCTTTCTGGATCATGCCCG
>NZ_CAJODG010000076.1 GCF_905233635.1 Selenomonas sp. AE3005
AGCTTCAACGAGCTTGCAAGCGTCCTGATATTTCTTACCAGCTTTAGCCATTGTAAGTTTTCTCCTCTCGTGGTAATAACGGTTATTGCCTCCCACAGGGATGAAATGTGAACTAATTAGTCAACGATTTCGATACCCATGCTGCGAGCCGTGCCCTCGATCATGCGAGTAGCAGCCTCGATATCAGCAGCGTTGAGGTCTTGCATTTTAGTTTCAGCAATTTTCATTGCTTCAGCGCGGGGCAGTTTTGCCACCTTGTTCTTGTTCGGTTCACCGGAAGCCTTGTCGATTTTTGCAGCCTTCTTCAGAAGAACAGCAGCCGGCGGAGTCTTAGTGATGAACGTGAAGGATCTATCCTCAAAAACCGTAATCTCAACAGGGATGATGAGACCTGCCTGAGCCTTGGTTCTCTCGTTGAATTCCTTACAGAACCCCATGATGTTGACACCAGCCTGACCAAGTGCCGGACCTACCGGAGGAGCCGGATTAGCCTTACCTGCAACAACCTGATTTAGAAACTTTCTTTGCCATTTAATTTCACCTCCCAAAAAGGATTTACGTGGCTTCAATCAAATAGTTTCGACCTGATCAAAGCCAAGGTCAATCGGGGTTTCCTCTACGAGAACTTTTACGCGGCCTTTTTCAGTGTCGATTTCCGTAACAGTACCCGTATAATTTTCAAATACTCCCGAATTGATACGAACCACATCCCCGACAGCTACATTGAGTTCGGGTTTAAGCTCTTCTTCGCCCATGGATTTCAAGATACGTTTCGCTTCAGCATCGGTAAGCGGTATCGGGTGTTTTTCAGAACCAACGAACCCGGTAACACCGGTGGTGTTGCGCACAACGTACCAGGAATGTTCATCGACAATCATGTCAACCAGCACATAACCTGGGAAGACTTTTCGCGGAACGACCTTTTTCTTGCCGTCCTTGATTTCGACCTCATCCTCAACGGGGACAACGACATTGAAAATCATGTCGCGCATATTGGCCGTATGAATCAGGCGTTCAAGGTTTGCTTTAACCTTGTTTTCATAACCTGAATAGGTATGAATTACATACCATGCTCTGCCAGGGTTATCCTGTCGCAGGTCCATCTCTTCGTTTGCCATGCTACCCTCACTCAAGCTTACCTTAAAATGATGTGGAACAATCTTGCAAAGATGGTATCACAGAACCAAATCAGAACGCAGACAATCGCTACAGCAATACCTACGACAACAGTATAGTTGACAAGTTCCTTCTTGGTCGCCCATGATACTTTTTTCAATTCGGCGATTACTTCGTCTATGAACTTCTTCACAGTTACTTCACATCTCCGTTCAACCCGCAAAAGCGATTACTTCGTCTCTTTGTGCGTCGTATGTTTCTTGCAGAACTTGCAATACTTATTGAACTCCAGACGATCCGGGTTGTTCTTCTTATTCTTGTTGGTGCGGTAGTTGCGGCTATGGCACTCCGTGCACTCCAACGTGATATTGTTGCGCATCTCTTGTTTACACCCCTTACGCTCAGATACTATGACTCTTTCACAATGTCACTAATACAATTTAGCACACTTGGAAAAGCCTGTCAACAAAAAAACCTTGACAAGTCAAAATTTAATTATCGCCATCTTACATAAAATAAAACCCCTGAATCAGGGGTTCATTTAACTAATTGGTGGCGGCACAGAGATTTGAACTCCGGACACTGCGGGTATGAACCGCATGCTCTAGCCAACTGAGCTATGCCGCCATATATGGAGCTGATAACCAGGATTGAACTGGTGACCTTATCCTTACCAACAACATTAACATTTGGTTGCGGGAATAGGACTTGAACCTATGACCTTCGGGTTATGAGCCCGACGAGCTACCGACTGCTCCATCCCGCGATTACTCTATCATATCTTATCAGCACTGTCAAATATAAAATATATTTGGTTGCGGGGACAGGACTTGAACCTGTGACCTTCGGGTTATGAGCCCGACGAGCTACCGACTGCTCCACCCCGCGATTAACCTGGTTCCTGCTGCTTTGCGCTCTCGCGCTCCGCCGCGTCATCGGCTGACAATAAAAGATTATATAGCATCGATATTTATATGTCAACACCTTTTTTATATTTTTTTCATTTTTAATTCCCTTGCTTTAGTTTTCCCCTTCTCATCTGGCTCCAGCCTTCATTATTTATTTTATATAGGACTTAAAAATGCTATAATAGCTTTTGATAAACGACATTTCATTTATATGTCAATATTCAGCAGAGAAAGGATTTAAGAAACTATGAAAGTTGCAGTTACCTATGACAACGGCCAGATTTTCCAGCACTTCGGCCATACCTCCCAGTTTAAAGTTTATACTGTTGAAAACAACACCGTCACCGAATCCCATATTTTAGACAGCAACGGTGCCGGTCATGGCGCTCTGGCTGCCCTCCTGCAGACCGAAAAGATTGATACCCTTATCTGTGGCGGTATCGGTGCCGGCGCACAAAACGCTTTGGCTGCAGCCGGCATTACCCTTTATGGTGGTGCACAGGGCGATACGGATGCCGCTGTAAATGATTTACTGGCCGGCCGCCTCGCCTACAATCCTGACGTTCACTGCAGCCACCATGACCATGAACACGGCGAAGGTCACAGCTGTGGCAGTCACGGCTGCCACCACTAATACAGGGAGGTTACAGCCATGAAAGCCGATTGTGCCAACTGCCCAAGCCACGCCTGTTATACCCAGGGCGTGAACTGCACAGGCATTGATAAGGAAACCATTCTGGCCGCCTATGATGAGCAGGAACGTCAAATAATGAAGGCTGCCGCTTATGTGGAAGGCACTTTCTACAGCAACATTACCAGGCTGCAGGAAACCGCAGAGTTTGCCCGGGCCATGGGTTATAAAAAACTCGGCATGGCTTTCTGCATCGGCCTGAATGCGGAGGCGAAATACATCGCCCGCTATTACAGGCAGCAAGGCTTTGAATTTTACAGCGTCTGCTGTAAAAATTGCAGTTTCAATAAAAAAGAACTGGACTTAAAACAGGTCAAGCCCGAACTTGCACATGAGGCCATGTGCAATCCGAAAATGCAGGCTGAAATTCTTGCCGGAAAAGGTACAGAATTATTTATCTCCTGTGGTCTGTGCGTTGGACACGATACGCTGTTCAATTCTGCCTGCCCCGGCCCGGTCACCACACTCGTGGTCAAAGACAGGCTGCTGGCTCACAATCCTCTGGGCGCCATCTATTCCCGGTATTGGAAACGCAAACTGGGCATTATGGATGACGATGAAGTTTAAAACAATAAAAATGACGGTAGAGGTACTCATGCCTCTACCGTCATTTTTATTTTACGCCTCAGCAGTTACATCGTTATCTGCCGGGAACAAATAGCTGTATCTTTCCTTGAATTCTGCCGGCGTCATGCGATATGCATTAGCCAGGCCCGGGTCATCAAGGTCACCCTTTTCGAGGCGCATCATGAGTCCTCTGGCAATCTGATAATGTACGGAATTGATGTTGACCTTACGAACCATCGTCTTGCCGGTAGCCGGGTCCTTGATATCCTCAAAACGCATAGGCACTGCCTTGTTATCCTGAATGGAAATCAGGGCGCCGCTGTCGCCGGACATCAGGAACTGTACGGCCGAATATCCCAGCTGGCGTGCATAGTCAATATCATAAGCGATAGGAGCCGTGCAACGGAGTTCATAGCCGATTTCCTTATCGATGATGCTGACTTTGATATCCAGCTTTTTAACTTCAGCCAGAACAGCCTGTTTGAGGATTTCACCAAAGTCCAGTTCACTGTAACGGATATGGCCATGTTCATCAGTGACCACCGTACCCAGTTTCTTGAAATCTTCCGGCGCAATCTTTTCAATTACACCTTCAGCAATTACAGCCACACCGTAATTCTTACCCGTAAGGTAACGTTTTACAATTGCGCCTGTGATGATATCTACCACCTGCTGCAGGGGAATCTTATCCTCCGGGAATTCCTCCGGAATAATGGTAAGAGCTGCGCCTGCACTTCTGCCCATGCCCAGAGCCAAATGGCCGGCCGTACGGCCCATAGCAATGGTGAAGTACCAACGGTTGTTGGTAGTACGGGCATCTTCCATCAGGTTTTCTACTTCCTGCGTACCGAAAGCACGCGCCGTTTCAAAACCAAACGTCGGAATCCCCTCCGGCAATGGCAGGTCATTATCAATCGTTTTCGGCACATGCACTACGTTGATAGTGCGTCCCATCTTGCGGGCATAATCGGAAACAGCAGCCGAGCTGTAAGCCGTATCATCACCGCCGATGGTTACGAGGTGCGTTACACCCAGTTCCGTTAAAGTTTCCACAACCGTGCGCAAATCAGATTCTTTTTTCGTCGGATTGAACCGGGACATCTTCAGAATGCAGCCGCCGGTCAGATGGATACGGCTGATATTCTTCGGTTCCAAACGAACATAATTTTTTTCACCGCGGGCCAGTCGGGAAAAACCATCGTACATACCCAGTACGTCCCAGCCCTGACGGGTTGCTTCATTGACGACACCGGAGATAACGCTGTTAATGCCGGGAGCCGGTCCCCCACCGCAAACCACGGCAATTACATTTTTGATACCAATCATAAGAAAATCCCCCTTTTTTTAGACTACAGTAATAAGATTTCGCCTAAAATGGGGGGATTTCCTGCTTTATTGTGAAATTTTAATGTTTACCCATATGCGAACGTTTTGTTGCATTGGATTTATTTCGCACTTTGGCACGGCGGCTGCGGTCGTTGCGCCCTTTATGCGCAGCGCCCTTGCGGTTGGCATACTTGGATAAAGGTTTAGCCTTGGCTTTTTTTTCCTGCCGCTCTTTTTTTATCTCGTCCATGATTTTGGCCTGCTTTTCCAGGCGCTTATGATGGCGCTCTGAATTTTCCTTGCGGATACGGCTCTTAATGCCGCTCTCTATCCGGCGCAGCAGGTCATACTGCCGGGCATTGACAAAGGTTATGGCCTTGCCGTTTTCGCCGGCCCGGCCTGTACGGCCGATACGATGAATATAACTTTCCGTGTCATGGGGGATATCGTAGTTAAATACATGCGTAACACCTTCGATATCGAGCCCCCTGGCTGCAATATCCGTAGCACAGAGAATCTGCAGCTCAGCCTTGCGGAAACGTTTCAGAACCAGGGCACGCTGCACCTGTGACAAGTCACCATGGAGTTCATCCACCAGATAACCTCTGGCCGCGAGGGCCATCGTCACCATGTGGGCACGTTGTTTGGTATGACAGAATACCATGGCCAGATACGGATTATCACTGTTAATGCACTCACAGAGGCGGTCAATTTTGTTTTCCTCCGTGGTATCAATAATAATCTGTTCAATGGCGTCCAGCGTTATGTGCTCGCTCTTAATCTGAATATTTTCCGGTGCCTGCATGTACTGGGCAGCCAGAGCCTTAACGCGCGGCGGCATCGTGGCCGAAAACAGCATAAACTGCCGGTCATTGGCCGCAGCCTTAAGCAGCACCTCTACGTCCTCGATAAAGCCCAGTTTCATCATTTCATCAGCTTCATCCAGAACCACTTTGTTGACATTATTTAAGCTTATGGTCTGCCGGCGCAGATGGTCCAGCAGCCGCCCCGGTGTCCCGATGATGAGCTGCGGATGACGGCGCAGTTTCTGTTTCTGCCGTTCAATATCCTGACCGCCGTAAATAACCAGCGAGGAAATGCCGGCAGCCTCACCCACGACCGCCGCAACCTTTGCCACCTGAATGGCCAGTTCCCGGGTTGGCGTTACGATAAGTGCCTGCGCAACTTCCGCCTGCGGTTTGATTTTTTCCAGGATGGGCAGCAGGAAAGCCAGCGTCTTGCCGGTTCCGGTCTGGGCCTGCACAATGAGATCCCGGCCGGCCCGTGCCAGGGGAATAGCTTTTTCTTGAACCGGTGTAGCCTCGCGAATTCCCTGTTTCGCCAGCACCTCACAAATATTCTGGGAAATCCCCAGTTCTGCGAATCTTGTCATTATGACGAGAGTACCTCCGTCCCTGTTTCCGTAATCAAAATGGTCTTTTCCCACTGCGCGGACAGTTTTTTATCCTTAGTGCGCACCGTCCAGTTGTCCTTGGCGTCTACTACGACCTGCTTTTTACCCTGATTTATCATGGGTTCTACAGTTAGAACCATGCCGGGCACGAGCAGCATACCCGTACCGGGTTCGCCTTCATGCAGTACAAACGGTTCTAAATGGAAATCCTTGCCGACTCCATGACCGCCTAAATCCGTGACTACGCTGTAGCCGTTGGCATGCGCATAATCACCGCAGGCAGCGCTGATATCCCCCAGGAAATGCCAGGGTTTGGCTGCCGCAATCCCCCGTTCCATGCATTCCTTGGTAACACGTACCAGACGTTCTGCCTCCGGGGATACTTCCCCCACCATAAACATTCTGGAGGCGTCAGCATAGTAACCATTAAGCGTGGTCGTTATATCTACATTGACAATATCCCCCTCTTTAAGAATGGTCTTGGGCGAGGGAATACCGTGGCAGACGACATCATTTATGGAAATGCAGCAGCTCTTGGGAAAGCCTTCATAATTGAGGCAGGACGGATACGCGCCATGCGACTCAATATATTCCTGCACAGCCTTATCTATAGTCGCCGTATCCACACCCGGCTTAATAAGTGCAGCTGCCACATCCAGTGCTCCGTCGTTAATTACGCCGGCAGCCCGAATCATGGCAATGTCTTCCTTGTTGTTGATAATTTTACGGGGCGGACGTACCTGCCCTTTAAAAACATCAAACTTGATTTCCTTGATGCGTTCATCAAAATCAGCATGGCACTTCTTATACTTCTTGCCGCTGCCACACCAACAAAGTTCATTTCTCTGCATAAAATGCACAATCTCCTTTAAACTCTTCGCTATCATAAAGTTGCCAATCTATCCTACTAATAAAATACACAATACATTATTATAACCCCATTATCAGATTTTGACCATAGCCAAAATCTGCAAACTATTTTTTTTGTGAACAACTTCCTGTATTAACTTTTAGGACCAATTTGACCTGTCAGTTCATAATATGTTATACTAATCAAGGTTTTGTGTATACAAGTTAAAGGAGGTTTTTTGCTTGCGTTTGGCAAAACATGGCTGCCTGCTGGCGGCAGCAGCTATTTTTTTCAGTTCAGTTTCCTTTGCCGAGGCAGCCAGCTTTCATCTCGGTGATACAGGAGCTGAAGTCGTAGAGATTCAGCAAGCTTTGGCTAGCCGCGGCTATGACGTTACCGTGGATGGTGATTACGGCC
The DNA here is from genome assembly GCF_905233635.1 of Selenomonas sp. AE3005. Taxonomy (GTDB): domain Bacteria; phylum Bacillota; class Negativicutes; order Selenomonadales; family Selenomonadaceae; genus Selenomonas_A. Next base: position 7,290 of record NZ_CAJODG010000076.1, read on the forward strand.
CTGCTACCAAGGCAGCTGTAGCTGAATTCCAAAATGACAATCATCTTAATGTTGACGGCGTTGTCGGCAGTGTATCTTATCAGGCCCTGCTCCACCGCGCCATGCCCGTAGGTGCTCATAAATCTTATCTGGCCGGTCAAAGCGGCATTGTAAATTTGGCTCAGCAGTTCCTGGGTGTTCCCTATGTTTGGGGAGGTTCCTCGCCCAACGGTTTTGACTGCTCTGGTTTCGTGCAGTATGTATATGCCCAGCAGGGTATCAGCCTGCCGCGCACAGCCGATATTCAGGCCACAGCCGGTTACCCGGTAAACAAAGAGGACCTGCAGCCCGGCGACCTGGTATTTTTCGCCGGTGACTATGTGAATATTTCCCACGTGGGCATTTATGTAGGTGACGGCAAGATGATTCATGCCTCGTCCAGTTACGGCATTGCCTATGATTCCTTATCCCGTGACTACCGCGTGGCCCACTACGCCGGAGCCTGCCGGGTAATCAACTAAGTTAAATAATTTATCGCAGTTAATGCAGAGCCCCCATAAGTTGGATTTATTGCAGCTTATGGGAGCTTTTTTATTGCAGTTTGATGTTCAACAAGTTCTCAAAAGTATCCCGTTCATACATGCCTGGGGTTCACGGGGTAGTAATTTTTCTGCCTCCGCTGAACGACACACCTCGAAAAATAGCAATGTCCAGTTACCTGCGCCGGGCGGGCCAACGGCGCTCCTTTCAGCGTAGTTGCTTAGCTGTGTACTACAGTGTGCCGGCCTTCGCTGCGCTCAGGCAGTCGCTCCCCGCATAAAAATCACTACCCCGTTCGCCCCCAGCAATGGCCTTTACAATTGTCACGAACTCGTTGCTCCCGTAACAAGAACATCGATGTACTTGTTACCTGTCACACCGAAAGAATCATTTTACACGGACAACGCTTAGGGCGGAGGTGGTGATGCTTTTCGCAGTGGAACGACTGTCCGAACGCAGTGAGGACTGGCCCACAAACCTTAGTCACTTGATACTAAGATGAATAATCGCGCCGCTGGCCTGCCCGGCGCAAAGTTGCTAAAAGCCCCATCGTTTGCTAGTGGGACATTTAGTGAAACAGCGAAAAGTATTACCACCTCCACCCGACTGAGCTGTAACAACAAAAAGCAAGCAGGCACTGACCGTCAAACAGCAATTTGCCAAAAAAGTCCGCTGACAATTTCGTCAGCGGACTTTTTCGGCTGTCAGGAAGATATCCCCCTAAACAGAGCTTTATAGTTCACTTAAGCATTTTCTTCCTGCTTAGCTTCTTTTTTCTTTACGGCCGTGCGGATGGACAGCTCGCGGAGCTGTTTATCATCAACTTCAGACGGAGCGTTGGACATTACGTCACGGGCACTCTGCGTCTTCGGGAAGGCAATAACGTCACGGATGGACGCACGCTTAGCCATAATCATAACCAGACGGTCAAGGCCGAAAGCGAGGCCGCCATGAGGAGGCGTACCATACTGGAAGGCATCCATCATGAAACCGAACTTCGCATGTGCCTCTTCCTGCGTGAGGCCCAGGGATTCGAATACCTTTTCCTGCAGTTCTGCATTGTAGATACGCAGGGAGCCGCCGCCGATTTCGACACCGTTCAGTACCATGTCGTAAGCGTTAGCCTTTACGCGGCCCGGATCAGTGGCGAGGAATTCGATATCTTCATCACGCGGAGCCGTGAACGGATGATGCATAGCTTTCCAGCGTTTTTCTTCGTCGCTCCATTCGTACATCGGGAAGTCAACAACCCAGAGGAAACGGAGTTTATCCGGGTCAATGAGGTTGCGTTCCTTG
>NZ_CAJODG010000077.1 GCF_905233635.1 Selenomonas sp. AE3005
TTTTTTCTTGGCATGATTATGACCTCCGTTTTGTTCGGTTATTATATCATGCGCGCTTAATTTTTCAAACACTGGTCTGAATCCATGGGTCCATTATATGCTTTCAAATGGAATATCAAATTGCTCAGTTATGAAGTTGTAGAGCTTTTTGACTGCTTTATAATCTCCCGTGAATTTGATTCTGCTGTGGCACCAGTTTGGCATAAGTATCACAGTCCTTTCTCAAAGTAATATCAAGCGGTTTTTATCGGTATAATGCCTAAATGCTTGGCATATTTAGGTGTTACCGCAGTATGCCCGTTTTGGATTAAAGATACGGAATTTGTGGACAAGGCCAGAGAAACAGATAAACAGCAGGTTTATAAGGATATGCCAGGAGCAGCTAACGTCAAGGGTGTTGCTGAAAAATCCTTACGGGCCGCAAAAGCAGGTGTAGTGGTATGTACTCCGGATACTGTAAGCACCGTACATCGGATAATAGCCTCCATCTTACATCATTGGTTGCTTGCAAAAGTTTGTAAATAATGCTAATAAGTGAAGATATATATTTCATTAGATATGTTGAAGAATAGTTAGGGGGGCTGATTTTTTGTGTTATAACGAGGTGAGCATATCTCTCGCTTCGTTGAAACGATAAGAGGAAGTTTTGCTTATGGCAAAACTGGAACAACGGCGTTATAATAATGTTTAGCCGGCGTAAGCATTGATAAGGCATTCAGGGAAAACAGGCGGGAAGAGGAAAGGGTAGTTATGCGTTTACTTAGAAAAATGCAAGAGCAGGAGCGCTTTTCGCCCTCCGAGCAGAACATGATAAATTATATTCTGAGTCATAAACGAGAATTGGCGGAGCTTTCTATCCGGGATTTAGCGCAAAGAACCTACAGCAGTCCGGCAGGCATTTTTCGCTTGTGTCAAAAACTGGGCCTTAAAGGTTATAATGAATTTAAACTGCGTTTCATCAGCGAAGTCAATCGCACGGAAAAAGCATCTCCCTGCAGGGAAATAAAAATCAAACGGCCCATTACTTCCATGGACAATCCGGAAGGTATTGTACAGAAGATGGCGGCCCTGGAGATTGAGTCCATCGAAGAAACGAAAAATGAAATGGACATGGCGCAGGTGGTGCGTGTGGCGAAAATGATGCGTAAAGCCGCCAGTATTGATATCTATGCTTATGACCAAAATTATCATTTGGCGCAGAGTATGGTCTTTAACATGCTGCAGGTAAAATGCGTGGCTGTGGCCAATAGTTCCATGACCGCGCAGCTGGCGCAGGCCATGCTTTCGGATTCTACGCATCTGGCCGTTATCATAAGCCGTACAGGCATGAACAAACGCCTGCTGCGGACGGCACAGCTCCTAAAACAGCAGGGTACAAAAATCGTGCTATTATCCACCTCCGAAAAAACACCTTTAGCGAAATATGCGGATGAGTTTCTCTATGTGGCCAACACACTCGACCTCGATTACATTGACATGGGTGGCATGATTTTTTCCGTAGGGGTGCGTTATTATCAGGACGTGCTGTTCGGATTGCTCTTGTCATTGGATTATGATGATATAGAAAAATTCACCAACCGTCTGGATGACGGGATGGGGCACTTTGATGATAATGACCGTTTATGGTAACGCAAATAATTGTAAACACTGTTTCATTCAGAGCCGCAAGGCTCTATTTTTTTTGTAAACATCGTCCCGAAAGCGACCAAACCGATTGAAACACGTTATATAGCTGTGTTATATTGTCACATGTAAGTCGGATTGATAATTATTATTGTGAAATGAAAGGAAGATCGGTATATGTCCTCAAAAGTCAGAGATTATGAAAAGCTGGCCGGCGATATCATCGCTGCCGTAGGCGGCAAGGATAATATCGCGGAAGTTGCGCACTGTGCCACGCGCTTGCGCCTTGTACTGAAAGAAACACCTGCCGGTGCCAAGGAAAAGGTCGGAGCCATGGCCGGAGTCATCACCGTTGTGGAAAGCGGCGGCCAGTTCCAGGTAGTTATCGGCACACATGTCACCGATGTGTACAATGTAGCGGCGGAAATGCTGCACCTTGAAAACAGCGAGGGCGGTTCTAAAGCCACGAAAGGCATTGCCGCAGCGGTTATCGGGGCGATTTCCGGCTGTGTATCGCCAATCGTTTACGTGCTGGCTGCCTGCGGTTTGCTGCAGGGTGCGCTGATTATTGCTACAGCCCTTTATCCCGCTGTAGAGGCAAATACCACTTTTCAGGTGCTGACTTACATGTCATGGACACCGTTTACCTACCTGCCGGTGCTCATTGCCCTGGCCGGTTCCAAGTATTTCAAGGTGGACACGCTGCTGGCTGTACTGTGCTGCTGTGCGCTGGTAAATCCCTCCTGGGGAGAAATTGCCGGACGGATTGCCGCCGGTGAGCCGCTCACCTTCATGATGCTGCCGCTGGCAGAAACCACCTACACGTCCACCGTACTGCCGCCGATTATTGTACTGGCATTATTGGTCTATGTGGAACGTTTCTTCAAAAGCCACTTGCCTGAAGTGTTGCAGCCTATCTTCGTGCCGCTTTGCAGTTATCTTATCATGGTGCCGGCTACGTTATTGGTGGTTGGCCCTATTACCTCCGGTGTTGCTCATGGTCTGTCTACGGCCTTCCAGGCTTTTTATACGCATCTGCCCTGGCTTTGCGCTATGGTATTCGGTGCATTCTGGCAGGTATTCGTTATCTTCGGTGTACATTGGACTTTCGTGCCCATCTTCCTGACGGAATTTGAACAGGTTGGTTTCTCCACTCTGCAGGCTTTCTGCGGCATTGCCGTCTGTGCACAGGTTGGTGCGGTCTTTGGCGTCTGGTTCAAGAGCAAGAACAAAAAGACCAAAAGCGTGGCTATGTCCGCCGGTCTTACGGGACTTTTTGGTATCACGGAACCTACTATTTATGGTATTACGCTGCCGCTGAAAAAGCCCTTTATCTGTGCCTGCGTTGCTGCGGCCGCAGGTTCCCTGGCCGCCTCCTTCTTTGGCACGCTTTACTATGCATTTGCCGGACTGGCTGGCCTGCTCACCGTGCCCAATGCTTATAATGCTGCCAACCCCACTTCGCTGACTGGTGCTGCTGTCGGTACCGCCATCGCGCTCGTTGGTGCCTTTGCGTTGGTACAGATGGTCGGCTTTGCAGAAAAGGTTGAAGAAACTGCCGCACCTGTTCCGGAAGAAAAAGAGGCCCTGCCTGCCCAGCCCTTTGAACTTGCCAGCCCTATTAAAGGAGAGGTAAAGCCATTATCTGCCTGCGCTGACCCAGCTTTTGCCAGCGGTGCCATGGGCAAAGGTGTGGTCATTGAACCCAGCGAAGGCAGGCTCTACGCCCCATGTGATGGTCAGGTCATGATGCTCTTTGAAACCCTCCATGCTATCGGCCTTAAGAGCGAAAAGGGCGCGGAACTTCTCATTCACATAGGTTTGGATACCGTAAAACTGAACGGTGAAGGATTCAAGGCGCATGTGCAAAGCGGCGATACGGTAAAAAAGGGCGATTTGCTCATTGAGTTTGACATTTCCTTCATCAAGGAAAAAGGCCTTTCGGTTACGACACCAATGGTTATTACCAACGCTGACAATTACGCAGATTTGATTCCGAGTACCGGCAATCACCTTTCCGGCGATAAAGTGCTGGATATTATTCCCGCTTAAAAAAATTTTTTCATATACTCTAGGAGGTTTATCATGTCATTTTCCAATGGATTCTTATGGGGCGGTGCTGTTGCTGCCCATCAGTTAGAGGGCGCCTGGCAGGAAGGCGGCAAAGGCGTGAGCGTAGCTGACGTTATGACCGTCGGCGGTTATGGCAAGCCCCGTGAAATCACGGACGGCGTACTGGAAGGTAAAATCTACCCCAACCATGATGCCATCGATTTTTACCATCATTATAAGGAAGATTTGGCCCTCATGGCGGAAATGGGGTTCAAGGCCTTCCGCACCAGCATTGCCTGGACACGTATTTTCCCCAAGGGGGATGAGTGGGCTCAAATTCTACGATGACCTCTTTGCGGAAATGCGCCGTTTGGGCATTGAGCCTGTGGTAACGCTGTGCCACTTCGAGCTGCCGTATCACCTCGTGACGGAATACGGCGGGTTCCGTAACCGCAAGGTCGTGGACTTCTTCGTAAAATTTGCCACTACCTGCTTTGAGCGCTATAAAGATAAGGTCAAATACTGGATGACCTTCAACGAAATCAACAACCAGCGCAATACTGACGTTCCCTTCTTTGCCGTAACCAACTCCGGCTTTACTTATAAGGAGGGCGAGGACAGAAAGCTGGTTCTCTATCAGGTAGCCCATAATGAATTTGTCGCCTCGGCCAAAGCTGTAATCGCCGGCCATAAAATAAATCCCAAATTCCAGATTGGCTGCATGCTGAATATCGGCCCTGTCTATACGGAAAGCTGCCGACCGGCTGACGCCATCACGGCCATGAAGGAAATGGACAAGACCTGGTTCTTCTCCGACGTGCAGTGCCGCGGCCATTATCCGACATACGTCCTCAAAGAATGGGAAAACAAAGGCTACAAGATTCAGATGGAAGATAACGATTTGGAAGTGCTGGCCCAGGGCAAGGTTGACTACTTTGCCTTCAGCTACTATCAGACCGTCGTCGTAAGTTCCGTCAAGAAAAACGAAGACGGCGATGAATTTAGCAATGGTCTTGACAATCCCTATGTGGAAAAATCCGACTGGGGCTGGAAAATCGACCCTGTCGGCCTGCGTTATGCCCTGAATCTCGTGCAGGAACGCTATGAGCTGCCCATGATGATTGTGGAAAACGGCATCGGCCTTCATGAAACCGAAGCAGACAAAAAAGAAGACGGCATGATTCACGACGATGCCCGCATTGCGTATTTCCGTGCTCATATCAGTGAAGTGAAAAAAGCCGTGGAGGAAGATGGCGTAGACCTCCTGGGGTACCTGACCTGGGGCCCCATCGACCTTGTGTCCGCCGGCACCGGCGAAATGGAAAAACGCTATGGTTTCATCTATGTGGACAAGAACAACAAAGGTGAAGGCACTCTGCGCCGCGAGAAGAAAAAATCCTTCTTCTGGTACAAAGATGTCATTGCCAGCAACGGCGAAAAACTCTAAACCTTAAGCAATAGTAGTATTGACATGTCAAGAAATAAAAAATCCTGTCACTTAATGGCAGGATTTTTTATGTTATAGTTTTAAATAGCAGGGAACGGGGGTACGGGATGTATGTTATCAGGATTAAGTGGGGGATGGTTAGGATATTCGTTGGGGGGAGGGGTCAGCGGATAGCGTTTGCTAATCCCTTCGCTGCCGCCGGCAATAGTGATAAGTTCCCTTACGCTAAGTTCTTTCTTGTCCATCATTTTTGACATCTCCTTTCCAGTGTTTAGTTGACGTTGTTTACCTTTGTTTATACATACGCTTGATAATGTCAAGTATTACAAAAAACATTTCAACAGGTTGAAAAAATGAAATAGGCAGTGCTTTTAGTATATAGTAACTTTATAACTACTATTATATAGTAGTATAATGATTATGGAGGCGTATAAATGAGGAGGAGAATCTTCATTTTGCTATCTTGACAGGTGGGGCGAAAGCGGTTATACTAGCAGAAAAAGTAAATAAGCTATGCAGGGCTGACGGATTAGTGGAAATGACCACATGCACTGCATGGTTAGATAAGCCGACCGTCTGGGCAGAGATTTTGTCCAGGCGGTTTTTGTTTTGTCCGCTGGCGAAAATCTCTTTTCGGTTGCTGTTTATACAGCAGAAAGGGTGTTTCTTATGCGGAATCGTTGGCTGATTGCTTTAGCTGCCGTGGGCATTCATATTTCCATCGGCAGTGTCTATGCCTGGAGTGTTTTAACCCGTCCCATTATGGCGGAAATGGGCTTTACCCTGTCGGAGACGACCTGGACGTTTTCTTTGGCTATTCTGTTTTTGGGCATGTCTGCCGGTTTTCTGGGGCGGTTTGTGGAAAAACATGGCCCGAAGAAAAGCGGCCTGCTTTCGATGCTGTTCTTTGGTTCGGGCATGTTTGGCACAGCGCTGGCACTCCATCTGCACAGCTTGCCGCTGCTGTATCTTTTCTATGGTGTGATTGGTGGTATTGGCTTGGGAGTTGGCTATATCACGCCGGTATCCACTTTGGTCAAGTATTTTCCCAATCACCGCGGTTTTGCCACGGGCCTTGCCATTATGGGCTTTGGCTTTGCGGCGTTGATTGCCGGGCCGGTTATGCAGTATCTGACAGCACAGTTTGGCCTGGTCGAAAATTTCCTGATTCTCGGTACGGTCTATATGGTGCTGATTGGGGCAGCGGCTATGTATTTGAAACCGCCGGTCATGCCGGAGGGCAGTGCAGCCGTGAAAAAACTGCAGCATGGGGTTACGGCGGCAGAGGCCATCAAGACCTGGCAGTTCGGGGCGCTCTGGTGGGTGTTCTTTGTCAATATCACTTGCGGTATTGGCCTGTTGGCAGTGGCCTCGCCCATGGCGCAGCAGGTCACCGGCATGGATGCAGCCCAGGCGGCGTCCATGGTGGGCATTATCGGTCTGTTGAATGGCGGCGGGCGTATCCTTTGGTCAACGCTATCGGATTATCTGGGCCGCGGGCTTACCTATATGGCCTTCTTTGCGCTGGAAGTAGCGGCGTTCTGGGTTTTGGCAGGAACCCGTGATGCCATGCTCTTTCAGATGCTGGTATTCCTGATTATCAGCTGCTATGGCGGTGGTTTCTCCTGTATGCCAGCTTATCTTTCGGATATTTTTGGTACCAGGGAGCTCAGTGCTATTCATGGCCGGGTGCTTACGGCCTGGGGCGTGGCCGGTGTCGTGGGGCCGACCATTGTTTCGTGGTTCTGGGAACACACCCATAGCTATGCGGATACGCTTTACTTCTTTGCCGGCTGTTTTGTGCTGAATCTGCTGATTGCGGCAGCGTTGAAAGTTTATGGCAATCAGACAGCCGCCCCTGTAAAGATTGCGCAGCCACATACTTAAAATAATATAACGAGGCAAGAAAATGTCCCCCACCTCAGCAGGTGGGGGCACGAATACCAAAACAGGCGGCGAGCATATCTCCCGTCTCGTTGAAACGCCAAGAGGAAGTTTTGCCTATGGCAAAACTGGAACAACGGCGTTATAAAAAAACAGCTAGTTTGTTTTGTAGTGACTGTAGAGCCCCCCATAAGTTAGACAAAAATCTAACTTATGGAGGGCTCTACATTTTCGTATACTGGCTGTTTGAGTTATTTATGAGGTTATTTTGCCTTGCAAATGCTGTCTATCCAATTAAAGAGTTCCGGCAGGTCGTAGTCACCGGCATGGCCGCGGTTCCAGGGTGAGTAGAAATTTACATCTACACCGCTGTTCTGCAGTTTCAATGCCAGAATGGCCGTAATTGCCAGTGCCGTATCGCGGTCAATGGCACCATGGCGAATGCGGAAGTGTTTGGCTGTTACAGCCTTGCCGTTGCCGATAAAATTCATGGGATTCATGAGTTTTATGGTTTCGCTGTCGGCCATTTCTCCTGTTTTGCTTTCGTACTGTTTAGAGATAGCAGAAAAATGCTTTGGTGTATTGTTTTCGGAGCCGAATTCGTCATTTTCTGCGGAACTTAAATTCAGCTTGTCAAAGGCCGGTGCAGCTTTCATGCGTGTGGCTGCGGCAGGATAGGCGTCCAAATCCACATCTACGACTTTGCCGTTTTTCACCTTTACCCAGCTGGCAGAGGAAACATCAAGGCCACGGCTCAGCGCGTCCTGTGCCGATTGCATATACTTGTCTTTGATGTAATCGCGGAAAGAGCCGTGGCCGTCTTTACCCAAGGTCAGCAGATTTCCCTGTTCATCTTTCAGCTGCAGGCTGTTGACATAGGCCGGGAAAGCATCTTTAAGTACTTTGGAAATGGCGATTTCCTCTTTGGTCATCTGCACTTCCTGCTTGCTGGCTGTAGGATTATTGGCAGCATTAGCATCAGGTGCTTTTGGCGGCAGGCCAGGTTTGCCCGTCTGGCCGCCGGGAACGTTCATGCCGCGGTTCGCTAAATCCTGGAGCTGCCACATGGCCATATAATAGGTATTGACGCCGTTGAACATCCACTCGTAGGCCGTATCGGCATGGTCCAGATTGGTGATGGGACAGTAATCGCTGGAGGCAAAAATATCGTCCCGTTCCACGGCGGCGCCGATTTCCTTGAGGTATGGCTCGTATTCCTTGGCATTGCCCGTTGCGCCTAAAAGTGCAGACAAAGCGCCGCCTGCGCTGGTTCCATTGGAGATGATTTTTTCCGTGTCACCGGCGGGCAGGCGGTTTTTGTTATGCCGTAAATAGCGCACAGCCGCCTTATAATCTACAATAAGGGCCGGGGCTTTGCCGACATAGGTCTTACCATCTGCACCGAGGGTTGTCCTTCCGCGGATAGCAGGTGCCGCTACGACATAGCCTTTGGATAAAGCCACCAGAGCTGCATTAGCGCCATCACCATGATGGCCTTTTTCCGAAGGTTCTTCAGCTTCGCCCGGCATATAACCGCCTACACCATTAGGCATAAAGATAGGGGCGGTTTTCTTCGTATAATCATTTATCTTGCCGTTGTCAAAATAAGCTGCCGGGATAAAGATATTCATGGACTGGGCAGCTTTATTTTTGGGATGGGATACATAAACGATATTGCGATAAGCCCGATATTTGACCACCTGACCGTTGACGGTTTTACTTTCCTCGGTGTAGTTTTGGCTGGCATCGAAGTCGAGGCTGTAAGTGGTTTGGCTTTCGCTGTCGGTGCTGATGGCTGCAGCGGAGACGGCCTCTGCCATATAGGCATTACCGGTAAAGGATACGGACAGTGCGCCCGTCAGCAGACTGCATAGTACTAATTTTTTCAATTTCATGAAATGACCTCCTCTGAATCTGCTGACATTGTATAACGCGCAAAAGTGCAAAGCAATTCCAATGTGGAAAGCAGGTATTCCCAAGTGGAATATGATATACTGACTGTAATGAAATTATGGAAAGCAGGGCTTTATCATGGAAATTGCACAACTAAAATATTTCCTCGCTGTCTGTGACTGCAGACAAATGACGCAGGCGGCAGAACGTCTTTTCATATCCCAGTCGTCTCTTTCCAAGCATATCAGTCAGTTGGAAAAAGAAGTGGGGGTACCGCTTTTTGACCGTACCGGACGGACGCTGCATATTACCACGGCGGGGATGGACTTTGCTGAATTTGCCCGGGAAACCGTAAATAAAGCAGATGCTATTCTGCGGCGCCTGCACGATACAACACCTTATACGGCGGCTTTGGATTTGGGCACGATTCCTGTGCTTTCCCAGTACGGTCTGCATACAAAGCTCCTGGCCTTTCAAGAAAAAAATCCCCATATCCGGCTCAACATGGTTGAGGATAGGGGAGAGGAAATCCTGCGTATGCTCGATGGTGAATTGGTGGAATTAGCTGTGCTGCGTGCGAGCAGCCTGCCGGATGACAGCTATAAAACACTAACATTGGGCACAGATAAGCTGGTGCTTGTTTGCAGCAATACCCATCCCTTGGCGGCAGCAGAAGTCAGTCTCAAGGATTTTCAGCAGGAGAATTTTTTCCTGCTGGATATGGGGCAAAACTTCGCTGATTCGGTCTATCATGCCTGCGCGCGTGAAGGTTTTACACCGCACATCCGGCAAATATTTACCCGAATGGAAACCGTCCTGGGCTATGTGGCTGCCGGTGCTGGTGTGTCCTTGCTGATGGAAAAGGAACTGGCGGCATTTAACCTGCAAAATATTGCGGTCAAGCGGTTCTCGCCGGCCATTTCCGATGGTATTGCACTGGTATTTCCGCATGGCCGCCACTTGTCACCGGCCGCGACAGCACTGCGGAAATTTTTAACGAGCTGATTTTAGCGGTCTGTGAAAAAATAGCGATTGATTACATCCAGAACGCCGTTATGGTCATTGTCGCTCACGACCACATCGCAGATTTCTTTGATGGCGTCGGTGGCATTTCCCATAGCGGCAGCTAGTCCGGCTGCTTGCAGAATTTCAAAATCATTCGGGGCATCGCCCACGGCAACGGTAGCTGCAAGAGGGATATTCAGCAAGCTGCAGAGTTCTTTGAGACCGCTGGCTTTGGTTATGCCTGCAGGAGAGGCTTCCAGGCCGGTTATTTCTGCCAGTACAAGGTTCATTCCCAGGCCTGCAAGGCGCTGGCGGCTGCGTTCACGTGATGCCGTAGAATGATGGTAAAGGTTGATTTTTAGAATTTCATCGGCGTGTTCCTGAACGTAGCGGTTTAAATCTTCCTGCCGGTCGCAGATTCGTTCATACATATCCTGATAGACGCTCATGGAAAAATCTTCCATATGAAAAATATCCTGTTCGCGGGCTACGGAATCATGTACGGTAAGAATATGTACCATAGCATCTTCCTCGGCGGCAGCCTCTAATAAGCGCTGGCATTGTGCTAAGGATAGTGTATGCATGGTCACGGGTTTTTCCTGTTGAAAATCATAAATCAGGCCGCCGCTTACCAGCAGGCCATAGTTCATGCCTTTAAAGGCCTCACGGTAGTCGGCAAGTTCCGCCAGACCGCGCCCTGTGCCGACGACGACCTCGACACCACGTTTCTACATTCTGCCATAACACCGAATCCCTCAGGGCTTGGGACGTACATACCGGGACTTAGTGAAATTACTAAACAAAGCATTGTACAGAAATTGAAAGATAAATACGGTATAGAGGCACATATCGACATTGGATGGTTGGGATTGGGGATAGCTTCAGAAAACAATACATATAAGGATATTA
>NZ_CAJODG010000078.1 GCF_905233635.1 Selenomonas sp. AE3005
CAGTTTAAATGCATTCGGTGCCCCATAACTTACGGCCAGGGAGTGCAGGCCCTGACTTTTGTCAAATTCTTCATCCTGCGCACCGTACATGGCATCAAAGCCACCAATCCACAACGCCACCGCCATGCACAGGAGCACCATCGGCGTTGTGACCTCGCCGCTGACCCCCACCCAGCCGCCGGCAGGAGCCATGGCAATGGCCAGCCCCAGGAAGAGATGGCACCAGCCCGTGAAGCGCTTGGTGAAGGGATAAATCAAAAAGGGCAGTGCCGCAAGGGGCAGCAGGTAAATACAAATGGGCTGCAGCTGCATTACCGAGAGCACCATCAGGAGCAGGCAAATGACAATGAAGACCTTGGCCTCCGTCCTGCTGATTCGGCCGCTGACCATGGCCCGGTAGCTCATGCGTGGCTGCAATTTGTCATACTTCAAGTCTGCCAGATTATCGAGCGCCATTGCCGCCGCCCGTCCTGTAGTGATGGCCAAAGCAATAAAGATAAGGTCATGGATGGCCGGTGAGCCATTGGCCGCCAGTACCGCCCCCATAAAGGCGAACGGCAGGTCAAAAATCGTATGGTGCAAAGCCACATTGTTTATATGTGCTTTAATATCTATCAATCCAGACCAAGCTCCTTCCACTTGGCGTCAACCCGGGCCTTGATTTCCTCGCTCATGCTGATTTCCTCCGGCCATTCACGGGATCAATGCCCATTTTGGAACCCCACTTGGCCATCGGTGAAGAGTGGTCAAGCACATCAAGCGGCCCTTCCACGATTTCCAAATCGTGCTTGGCGTCGATGTTGTTGTAAACGCGCCACCAGACTTCCTTCAAATCCTGGACGTTGACATGGGCGTCCACCACGATAATCATCTTGACATTCATCATCTGCCCCATGCCCCAGAGTGCATGCATGACCTTGCGCGCCTGCATGGGATACTGTTTCTTGATGGACACGATACAGCAGTCATGGAATACGCCTTCCAGCGGCATATTTATGTCGATGATTTCCGGCTGCATCTGCTGCAGGATAGGCAGGAAAATGCGTTCCGTAGCCTTGGCCAGATAGCAGTCCTCCATGGGGGGCTTGCCCACCACCGTGGAGAAGTAAATCGGGTCCTTGCGATGGGTAATCGCCGTGATATGGAACACCGGATAGTCATCAGCCAGGGAATAATACCCCGTATGGTCGCCAAAGGGGCCTTCCCGGCGCTTTTCATCGGTCAGCACATAGCCTTCCAAAATGATTTCCGCCGTCGCCGGCACCTCGATATCCACCGTCTTGCACTTAACCATTTCCACAGACTTATGGCGCAGGAAACCGGCGAACACCATTTCATCAATATCACGCGGCAGCGGTGCCGTGGCCGCATAGGTCAGCACCGGGTCCGTCCCGATAGCCACAGCCGCCTCGATTCTGTCACCGCCCTTAGCCTTCATATCACGGAAGTTTTCCGCGCCGTTCTTATGGATATGCCAGTGCATGCCCGTAGTACGGCTGTCATACTTCTGCAGGCGGTACATGCCCACATTGCGCTTGCCGGTTGCCGGGTTCTTGGTAAACACCAGCGGCAAGGTCACGAACGGACCGCCATCATCGGGCCAGCACTTCAGGATAGGAATATCATCGAGGCTGGGATTTTCCGTTTCCACGACTTCCTGACAGGGGGCATTCTTCACGTATTTAGGGAAGTTGACCGCCCTCTTAATCATGGGAATCATGGTAACAACACTCATTTTATTCTGCAGGGACACATAGGGAAGTTTGAGCATTTCCCGCAGCTCGTCGCCCACATCGTCGAGCTTTTCGACGCCTAAGGCCATCGCCATACGTTCATAGTTGCCAAAGGCGTTCATGAGCACCGGCATTTTCGAGCCCTTGACGTTTTCAAACAGCAGGGCGACGTTTTTATCCCCTTCCATCTTGGAAACGCGGTCAGTAATCTCTGTGATTTCCAGTTCCGGATCGACCTCGGTCTTAATGCGCTTTAACAGTCCCTTGGCCTCCAAATCGGCCATGAACTCACGCAAATCCTTATAAGCCAAGCAAATGCCTCCTTATCTGCGTAATATATAACGAACTATAATATACCCTACTTCATAGAGCACGATAATCGGCAGGGCTATCATGGACTGGGTGAACACGTCCGGCGTCGGCGTGATAAGTGCCCCAATAACAAAGGACAGGAAAATGATAATCCGCTGATACTTCTTTAAAAAAGCCGACGTGATAAGCCCCATCTTGCCTAAAATCGTGATGACCAAAGGCAATTCAAAGATAAAGCCAAAGGGCATGACAAACATAATGACAAAGTCAAAGTATTTGTCCACCGAAAGCAAAGCCTCCAGTTCCGTATTGCCAAAGCCTAAAAAGAATTTAATGCCGGCCGGCAGTACGAGGAAGAAGGAAAAAGCCAGTCCACAGAAAAAAAGAACGACTGATGTCGGCACCACGATACCGAGCACCATGCGTTCCCGGGCAGTCAGCGCTGGCAGGAAAAACCGCCAGACCTGCCAAAAAATAACAGGCAGGGCCAGGAGGAATCCGGCTACACAGGCTACTTTTAAGTAAGTAAAGAAAGCCTCGGCTGGCTGCATATAGTAAAGTTTGCCTGCCGGCAGGGTGATGTAGTGCATGATATCCTGAATGAAATAATAGCCAACCACACTGCCCAGCGCCGTGGCCACCAGACATTTTATCAGGCGGCTGCGCAGCTCGGTCAGATGGGCAATCAGGGACATGCTGCCATCGTCAGGCACCACTTCTGCATCAGCAGGGGCACCTATCTGCTTAGGTGCCTCGATTTCTTCGTATTTTTGTTCTTCTGCCATCTCCGCCACCGGCTTACTGCTTTTCTTCAGTCTTGGACGGCAGTTCCTTGGGCTGCTCCGTTACGTTCAGCATCTGCTGTTCGTCCGTTTTCTTGGATTCTTCCGTAACGCCGGATTTAAATTCCTTAATGCCCTTGCCTAATGCCTTGCCGATTTCCGGCAGTTTGCTTGGGCCAAATACAATCAGAGCAACCAGTACTAAAGCACCTGCGGTATATGGACTAATCATGATAATTCCTCCTAAACGTAAATCTCATCTTTACCTAACCATTATAGCGAAAAAAAATAAAAATCTCAATGTTGCAATCTCTAAAGACACGATAGGATTTTATTATAATTGCAGTTTGATGATTGCCGATGTCAATACGTTCTTAATCCTATCCGTTACAGCTCAGCTTGGCGGAGGTGGGAATATCTGTATTAAACCGCTGGGTTTCGGCGGTAAGCAGACAATTACATCGATGTACTTGTTACGAGAAGGGACGAGTTCGTGACAAATGTATAATCCTCTGCTTGGGGCGAACGGGGAGTGGTTTTTCTGTCTGGAGCGACTGCCTGAGCGACAGCGAAGGCCGGCACGCCGTAGGAATCAGCTAAGTAAGTACGCTGAAAGGAGCGCCGTTGGCCTGCCCGGCGCAGGTAACTGGACAGCTGAAATTATCAGGGCGGGTCGTTTAGCGGAAACAGAAAAATTAC
This sequence comes from Selenomonas sp. AE3005, assembly GCF_905233635.1. Taxonomy (GTDB): domain Bacteria; phylum Bacillota; class Negativicutes; order Selenomonadales; family Selenomonadaceae; genus Selenomonas_A. The sequence goes on from NZ_CAJODG010000078.1 coordinate 3,527, forward strand.
TCCCCGTTCACACCGTGCAGCGCATGAACGGTATAAATTTCAGCGAGGACTAACAAATATAAAGAACAAAATCCCCTGCCAAATTCATAGCAAGGGATGTATTTTTTACTTACACGTTTTTATTCTGCGCCTGCTGCTCAGCTATCTGCTGGCGCACGGATTCCTGCGTGGGCGGTTCGTAAGCCGGTGCCTTGGGGGCAGGAGCTGCCTCCGGGGTGATGTTGGGCGTTGCAGCCGCCTCAGCCTGCTGTTCCATGGCTGCATGATTTTCTGCTCCCTGCGCCGGTGCCGGTGCGGGCTGAGCTGCTGGCTGTTGCTGCTGTACCGTAGCCGGCTGTGCCGGGGTATCCATAGGCGTATTGATTGCCTGCGTGAAGGCACTCGTGGCTTTTTTAAACTCCCGTACCCCCTTGCCCAATGTCCGGGCCATTTCCGGCAGTTTCCCCGGGCCAAACACTATCAGGCCTACAATCAGTATTAAAATAAATTCCGGTGCTCCTATGCCAAACATAGTGAAACTCCTCTCCTACTCAAAAATCACGGTCGCCGATAAAATCTGCCACCATAACGAAAGCCTCCCTGATTTCTGCCGGCAGGCCCTCCGGCAGAACATTACGCGCCCTGTCCAGATATTCGTCAGCCTTGGCCATGGCCATATCCACGCCATCGGTAGCACGTACGATTTCCAGCGCCCTTTCCACCATCGCGTCCGTCATCTCCGGATTGGTGACAATTTCTTCGAGCTCAGCACCAGCCGGGCTTACCTGCAGGGCGTGAATGACCGGCAGGGTTACAATGCCCTGACGGATATCGTTGCCGGCCGGCTTGCCAATCTGCTCGGACGTCTGCATGATATCCAGCACATCATCGGTAATCTGAAAGGCCATACCGATACAATGACCATACTCAGCCAGCTTGGCGGCGTCGTCTTTAGCCATACCGCCAACCAACGCCCCCAGTTCACAACAGATTTCCAGAAAATCCGCCGTCTTTTTCTGAATGCGGCTGTAGTAATTATCTAAATCCTTGACGGCCTGATACACCGTATGGTCCTGAATTATTTCCCCCACGCTGAGGTTGCAGACAAGTTCAGCCAGACGCTTGGAAACATAATCACCATAGCCGCCGGCTGCTACCAGCGAAAAGGCCCGGGCGAAGATGTAATCGCCGCTTAAGATAGCCACCTGATTATCCCATTTGGCATTGGCCGTGGGCTCTCCCCGTCTGGTATCCGCGTCATCGATGACGTCATCATGCACGAGCGAGGCCGTGTGTATAAGTTCCAACGCCTCAGCCAGCGGCAGTACCTTGTCCAGGGAAAAAACATTTCCGCCATGAGCAGCCAGCAGGCACAGCGCCGGACGAATTCTTTTGCCTCCGGCGGTGACCAGATGAGTGCCGACTTCATTTACCAGCTCCACCGGTGAGGAAACAGCCTCAATCAAGCCCTCGTTAAGCACTTCCAAATCTTGCTTTATAACATCAAACATTCGGTTTGACAAATCAATCACCTACAAAATATAGTCTTTCGTATCACACGCATTTTATTATTGTACTATATTTTTTCGCATTTGTCATTGTATATTAATAATGAATTGCGACTATTACAACATGTTCTGCAGAAACGCTTTCGTGCGTTCTTCCTGAGGGGCAGCAAAGAAAGCCTCTGGCTCATTCTGCTCCACAATGTTGCCATCAGCCATGAATATTACCTGACTGGCCGCCTCGCGGGCAAAGGCCATCTCATGCGTTACGACCACCATGGTCATGTGTTCTGCCGCCAGTTCTCGCATGGTCTTTAACACTTCGCCGGTCAGCTCCGGGTCAAGGGCGGACGTCGGTTCATCAAAGAGCATGATATCCGGTTTCATACACAGGGCCCGGGCAATGGCCACGCGCTGCTGCTGTCCGCCGGAAAGCTGCGAAGGATAGTAATCGGCCCGGTCGGAAAGCCCCACCTTGGCCAGCAGTTCCCGGGCGTAAGGTTCCACTTCACTGCGCTTTAAGCCCTTCACCTGCATGGGCGCCTCCAGCAGATTTTCCAGTACCGTCATATGCGGAAAGAGATTAAACTGCTGAAACACCATGCCCGTAGAGGCCAGAATTTCCCGTTCCTCACGGCCGGCAGCATACACAGCCTCACCGTCCTTGGTCTGCACGAGATAGCGTCCCTTGATGGCGATATCGCCCTTATCGATGGTTTCCAGTTTATTTATGCAGCGCAGCAGGGTACTCTTGCCCGAGCCGGAGGGGCCGATGATGGCCAGCACTTCGCCGCGGCGCACTTCAATGTCAATCCCCTTCAATACTGCGAGATTTTCATATGATTTATGGATACCCGTCATCTTCAACATGACTTCAGCCTGCTCAGTATTTGCCATAACGCGCCTCCAGTTTCTTAAAGCCCCAGGTCAGGACAAAGGTCATTGCCAGATAGAACACCGCCGCAATCAAAAACGGCGTCATATCAAATTCACGCTGCACAATGGTACGAGCCACGCGCAGCAGGTCGTTCATGGCCAGAATATAGACCAGCGACGTATCCTTGACGAGGTTGATGGTTTCGTTGCTGACCGGCGGCAGGACAATGCGTACCACCTGCGGCAGAATAATGCGCCGCATGGTCTGCGGATAGCTCATGCCCAGTGTCTTGGCCGCCTCATACTGCCCCTTGGGCACAGCCTGAATACCGGCGCGGAAAATCTCGGCAAAGTAAGCGGCGTAGTTCAGCGTAAAGGCCAAGAGAGCCGCCGCAATATCCGGCAGACGCACCCCCACCATCGGCAGAGCAAAATACACAAACAGCAGCTGCAGCATCAGCGGCGTGCCGCGCATGAGCCAAATGTAAAATTCGACCAGCCGGCTGAGCAGCTTAAACTGCGACAAACGCCCCAATGCCGCCAGCATACCCAAAGGCAGGGACAGCAGCAAAGTCACAAAGAATATTTCCAATGTTATCTCTGAACCATCCAGCATCAGAAGAAAATTGTTCAAGAGTTTATCCATTCTACTACTCCTTTAGTGTCGTAAAGTGTTAATGCAATAATTATAAACAATTACGGCGTCCCTGTAAAGAAAAATGGTGCAATGAAATTGCAGTTTGACGATCAATGCGTTCTTAAAAGTATCCTGTTCATGCGTACATGGGGTTCACGGGGGAGTAATTTTTCTGCCTCCGCTGAACGACACACCTCGCTAAATAGCACTGTCCAGTAACCTGCGCCGGGCAGGCCAACGGCGCTCCTTTCAGCGTAGTTGCTTAGCTGCGTCCTACAGTGTGCCGGCCTTCGCTGCGCTCAGGCAGTCGCTCCCCG
>NZ_CAJODG010000079.1 GCF_905233635.1 Selenomonas sp. AE3005
GACGCTCCTCATGGTGGAGCGGGGCGACACAATTTATATCGACCGCTTGCGCGATGAGCTTGAAACCGCGCACCCGCAAATCCATATCCACGATGTACCTTCCTATGACATCAGCATCTTCAACTATGCAGCCACCACGGGGCATCCCATGATTACCGCCGATATTTGGTCGGAAATCCACCCTTCCCTTGTGACGCTCCCTTGCGACTGGGGAGGCGATTACTCCGTCCCGTACGGCCTGCTCTATGCCAAAGAGCCTGCGCCTCACGTCAGGGAGTTTGTGGAGATTATGACAAGTTTGATAAAAGAACAAACAACATTTTGATTTTACAGCCGCCTCTCCGTTACATCCCGAACCAGCCGCCGCACTCCCCGCATTTTATCTTGCCAAAGAAAATGCTCACGCCGCTGTATTTGCCTCCCTCCCGCTTGCGCCGCGCTGCCTCCGACTGCACCATCTCGAAGGTGGCAGGGTCGATGATGGCGGGATGGCTCTGCTCCACGAAGTAGCTGGGGACTTGCTCCGTGTTCTTCACCACCTTCTTCGTGAGGAAGTCCGGCGTGAAGGTCTTTTTGATACAATCTAACGATGCACCCCCTATACTCTATTAACGATGAACCCCCTTGCACCCCCCTGCCTATCGTTAAACGAGTATGCCTCAGAAGCCGCACGGGACAAGGCTTTGAGAAAAAGAGAAGGGGGTGCATTTGCACCCCCTCGGTGGGGATTTTGCACCCCCTATTATTTGGGTTATGCGTCATTAAAAAGTGATAAATTATAGTAAACGCAGTCAAATTTGGTGATTTGAAATCTGCACCCATTTTGGAAAATACGCTACATCAAACCATTTACTAAAACACAAAATTATATTTCGTTTACTATAAAATGGGACTCGGAGACGGCAGTTGCTGGACATACAGTGTATACTGTCTTTGAAGATAGCTATCAAAACTTCTATTATAGCTACTTGGTAAAACAAATTTCTACAAATCAAACAGATGTCATCCTTGCTCTGCTCGCACGTACCATATTGTCATAGTCCTCTGTCACGCTTGCAATTTCATCATCTAAGTGACGGAGAATCTCTTTTTTTCCTTCCGGCAAATCCACAACAAACGGAAAACTTACTGTAGATGTGACCGAGTAGACATTGATGGGATTTTTTAATTCTGCAAGGAGAGTGCGAAACTCCATAAGCCGTTCTTTTTCTCCCGCTTCAACCCATTTCCCCTGTTGCATTTCGTTATACAGTTCCGTTCCACGCAATACCGCCACGGTGGTCAACATCATATTGAATGGATGCAATTCATTAAGAACAGCGGCTGTACGTTTTGCGCTTTCGACACATTTTCCCTCACCGGCCAATCCTCCCAAATAGATCACCCGCCAAGCAATACCGGCACTTTCAATTTTCTTGCATTCCCGCAAAATATCCTCGGAAGTGTATCCTTTTTTTACATGGGTCAAAACATCATCATCGCCGGTTTCTATGCCAAGCACGAGAATTTCAAAACCGAGTTCCCGTAGCATTTTGAGGTCATCGACTGATTTACTCGTAATATCGTCCACACGGGCATAAGTGGATATGATTGCTTCGGGAAGATATTTTTTGAAAAGTTTTGCCAATGTAGCAAGTTTGTTCACGCTTAGCGCAAATGGATTACCGCCGCTTGCCCACACTTTCTTTGCATGAGGGAAATTCGCTGCCGCTTCTTGCAAGTCTGCTTCAACTTGAGAGAGGGGTGCGACACGAAAAGGATAGCCGTCATAAAAATTGCAAAATGTACAATTGTTGTGCGTACACCCTACTGTTACTTCAACAAAGATGCTGTCCGCGTCTGTTTGCGGACGTACAATCGGACCATGATAGTGCATGATGATTCCTCCGACACATACTGTTTGGCAAACAAGATATTTATGTTAAATCATGCGGAGATTTTCCCGCCGAGAACGCAAGCCTTTTTCTCCGAAACGTCGAAAGATAGTTTCCAGAGTATCGAGCATCTTTTGCTTGTCATTCGGCAATTGCCCATAGATAGGCGTTATGATGGAAGCATTGGTCGCATCTATGGTCGTTTCTATCGTCAATTTACGCAAAAACGTCTGAAGTTCTTCAATTCGTTCGGCTTCCGTGGCTTCAACAAAAGTACCGTTTTTCACGTCTTCCATGAGCGGAGTATCGGGAAAAAGAGTAAGCCCTGCCGCCATGACCCGAAACGGCGTGAGCTGGTTGATAACATCTGCTGTTTTTTCCGCATGGGAAAGACCGTAGCCGTGCCCGCCAAGACCACTCAGGAAAATGACGGCATAATCCATGCCTGCCTCCGTCAGTTTTCCCAGCTGCTCCACGATATCCTTTGCTTCATAACCTTTGTTCATGCGTTTTAACACAGCATCATCGCCGGATTCAATGCCAAATACGAGACGGTCATACCCCATCCGGTGAAGTTCTTTTATTTGCTCAACCGACTTGTTCTTTACGCTGTCCACACGCCCATATCCTCCGATGGACTGGACAAAAGGCAGGTATTCATTGATAAGCTCGGCAACGGTTTTCAGCTTATCGAAAGTCAGCAGGAAGGGGTCGGCGCCCTGCAGCCAGATGCGTGGGAAAGATATGCCATACTCCTTGAGTTCCTGCAAATCCTCTTTGACCTCATCCAATGGCGATACGCCAAAGGGCGCATCCTTGTAGTAGGTGCAGAATCGGCAGGCATTATGGGAACAACCGGACGTTATTTGCAGGAAAACACTGTTTGCCTCATAAGGCGGACGTACAACGGTACTGGCAAAATGCATGATACAACACTCCTTAATGAATCTATATATCGCTTTTTTTAGATATAAATATTTCTTAGAAAAGGGCAGTTGATTCTGCCCTTTCACAGATTGCTCTTGACATACTCACCAAATTCACGGATTGTTTCTTCATTGCGTTGGTAGTATGTCCACTTGCCTATGCGCTCGGCTTTCAATAACCCGGCACGCTGAAGAATGTCAAGATAATGAGACACCGTGGACTGGGAAATCCCCGCTTTCTCCTGAATGCTGCCGACGCACACGCCTCCTGTCCATGTGCTGCCATCCGGCAAATGCAGTCCTTGCGGTGGGAAATGCTTTTCCGGCTCTTTCAGCCATTCCATGATATTCAAACGTATTTCGTTCGCCAAGGCTTTGTAAATTTCTAATGTGTTCATGCCTATATTATATCTTGTTTTCGCGATATGTCAATGATTTTTTTGTAACAACTTCGGCAAAACATTTTTATCGCGCGGAAAGTCCGGCTTCTCCATGATGGGTAATAGTGCGAAGAAGGGTTCCGCTTTCCTTGGCATGGGGCAGGATATCCCGAGAAATCATCGTGCCAATGCCCAGCCACTCCCAAGAGCCTACCGCCTGCTTTTTCCCCTAATCACAACACAAAAAGGGCGGAAACAAAAAACGCATTTCCGCCATTAACAGTGATATTATGCCAGGGCAGCCCTTAAGGCCTTCTGCATCTTTTTTATGTCTGGCTCTATACCGGTCCAGAGTTTCAACGCCTCCGCCCCCTGTCCGGCCAGCATCTCCTCACCATTAACCACAGCGTGGCCATGTTCCCTGGCCTCCCGCAAAAATCTGGTTTCCGCCGGGGTGTAAATGATATCATAGACAAACGCCTCAGGGTTGACATTTGACCAGTCAACTGGAGGACAGGCGTCAACATTTGGCGTCATTCCTAGCGGCGTCGTATTTACCAGCAGCGCACACTCGTGCAGTTTGGCGGTAAAATCAGCCTGTTCCCAGTGACAGACAGTTACCGTCCCATAGGCAGCAAAATCATCAGCCATTTTCTGTGCCTTGGCCGGATTGCGTACGCCCAAAACGACTTCCCGGACACCAGCCTGCAACAATCCCCAGATTACGGCCCGGGCAGCACCGCCGGCCCCTAAAAGCACCGCCATTTCAGCCTGCAGTTTGATATGCCGGCTTTCCAATGCTCCCATAAAGCCAATATAGTCCGTATTGTAGCCTGTCAAATGTCCGTTATCATTGACCACCGTATTGACAGCCCCAATGACTTGTGCCGCTTTGTCTATTTCATCGAGCAAAGACATTACCGCCCCTTTATGGGGGATCGTCACGTTAAAGCCACAATAATGCAACGCCCGCAGGCCCTGCACGCCCTCAGCCAGTTTCTTCGGCTCGACGGGCAGCGCCGTGTAATTATAATCTATGCCAGCGGCCGCAATGGCTGCATTCTGCATAACCGGTGACAGGGAGTGCGCTATCGGCCAGCCGATAACGCCTAAGTTTTTGGTCTTTCCTGTTATCATCAGGCATGTTCCTCACGCGTCTTGGATAAGAGCTCCATCTTCAGCTCATAATAGTCGGGCGTCATATCAAGATAATGACGATGAGGATTTTCAAAACGCTGTTCCTCTTCCCAAATCTCATTTTCGAGCTGTTCCTTCACATAGTCGCGGATTTCATCAAGAGTGGGCAGCTTTTCCACAGATTTTCCCTGACGCACGTAAAGTTTACGCAGGTTCCGCAGCGTACAATTTTCAAACGTACGGTTCTTCCACGGTTTTTGCGGGTCAACATAACGGAAGGACGTGCTCACATCGACAGGCTCACCACAAACGGCCAGCATATCAGCTACGGCATTGCCATCAGCATTATAAATACGATACAAATCCTTAAGCCCCGGATTAGTGATTTTCTCCACATTTTCCGAAACTTTGATACGCGGTACGAATTCACCATTCTCACCTACAGCAGCCAGTTTATACACAGCACCAAACACCGGTTCAGACTTAGCCGTAATCAGGCGCTCACCGATGCCGAAACTGTCAATACAAGCCCCCTGACTGAGCAGGGACGCTACCGTGAACTCATCAAGGCTGTTGGACACTACAATCTTGCAGTCCTCCAGACCCGCAGCATCAAGCATTTTACGTACACGCTTGGAAAGATAAGCCAGGTCTCCGGAATCGATACGAATCCCCTTCAAGCGTTTGCCCATCGGCTCTAATATCTCATGAGCCACTTTGATGGCATTGGGAATCCCCGAATGAATTACATCGTAGGTATCGACCAGCAGCACCGTTGCGTCCGGGTAAGTTTCTGCATACTTCTTAAAGGCCGTGTACTCATCACCATAGAACATCACCCAGCTATGAGCCATCGTCCCGGAGATGGGAATATTAAACATCTGACCGGCAGAAACCGTGGCCGTCCCGACGACACCGCCGATATAAGCAGCGCGGGCACCATAAGTTGCTGCGTCCATATTATGGGCACGACGGGCACCAAAGTCCGATACAGCCCGGCCATTAGCGGCCTTTACAATACGGCGGGCTTTAGTGGCAATCAATGACTGATGGTTTACCTGAGCCAAAATAGCCGTTTCCACCAGCTGCGCGTCAATAAGCGGCGCCACTACCGTGATACATGGCTCATTCGGATACATGATAGTTCCTTCCGGCATGGCGTATATATCGCCGGTAAAGTGGAAATCAGCCAAGTAATTGAGGAACTCCTCCGAGAACATGTGCTGCTGGCGGAAATATTCTACATCTTCCTCCGAGAACTTCATGTTCTCTACATATTCAATTACCTGCTCCAAACCGGCAAAAATAGCAAAACCGCCCTTGTCCGGATTAGCACGGTAAAAAACATCAAAAGCAACCTGCACGTCCTTATCATGATCCTGGAAATAGCCATTAGCCATGGTCATTTCGTAGAAATCCATCATCATGGTAATATTGCGTCTGTCAAACTGTGTCACAAAGACACCTCCCGAATACGGCACCGCCGTTAAGTAAAAAAAAAACAATACCTGATTATTATATCATTTTAAACAATACTATGCAAAATAAAAAGGCCCACCAACCTTGCGTTAGTGAACCTTTAAATGCACATTCAAAACTATACAGAAGAAATTGCGATGTATTTGTTACGAACACTTCAGGACTGGCTAGTTCCTTATGTTACGTCTTGTCGGATATCCTGGTCATCGCTTTCGCGATGCCAAGGGTAACTGATTCGCAACGCCTTGCGCGTCGCTTTGCTCCTTCAAGCCGTGCTCTCTAGTTAAGCCCTCGATTTATTAGTATTGGTCCGCTGCATGCCTTACGGCACTTCCACTCCCAACCTATCTACCTTGTCTTCTTCAAGGAATCTTACTGGATTA
>NZ_CAJODG010000080.1 GCF_905233635.1 Selenomonas sp. AE3005
GGCGGTGCAGCTCCCATCCTTTATGGTGCGGGATATGTATCTCAGGGAAAATGGTGGCAGCTGGGCTTCATCATCGTGACGGTGAACCTCATTATTTGGCTTGGCATCGGCAGTTTGTGGTGGAAGGCTATTGGGCTGTGGTAAAAAATAAGAGAATGACATATTTCAGTCCGCATAATCTTCATCCAGAGGATAACTTTTTACGGTTTCCTTTCGTGAATTGATATTTTTATTGGCGAGAAATAATCACAAAAGAAAGCCTGGAAAATGGATGAGGCAATGGGACTTGGCATCAAAAGAGACTATACTTTAAGGTCTGTAATGTTTTGTAATGCCTTTTATCTGTAATGAATTTGTAATGCTTTGAGCGATTTTTGGGGGCAGGCGTTTGGCCTGCCCCTTTTAGTTATTCCATGTTCCCCTTTTCCTTCAAACTGCAATATTTTTTATTGCCATGATAATGCGGCAGACAAAAACAAAATCTGTAATAGATAAAGAAAAAGATGGCTGCCGCCATCTGATAATGTCTGTTATCCTGTTGCGGCAGGAATCTGCCGCAGTGTAATGGTTTGTAATGATTTGCAGAGGAATACCTGGCAGCCGTGTAGAAAATATGCAGAAAGCTGATGGAGCGATGTTAATTATTAACATCATGGAAAAGGGGGAGGAAGCTATGGCTAAATATTACGATGGTTGTCCCCGGTGTGGCAGGCGGGATTTTGGGGAGATACTGCATTGCAAGCGGTGTAATACGGATTTTTGCACGAAGTGCCAGGGAAAGAGGAAGCTGGCTGATGGCACAGAATATGCGTGCTGTCCTCGGTGTGGCGCAGAAATTGATGATGACGATACGGTAGTCGTGGTAACGACCGAGAAGGAAAATGCCAGGAACAGGTAATATGTATCTTTGTGTAATGTAAGCGTGCACATGATACTGAAAAACAAGGGAAAAGACTGCTTTTGGCAATAAATGTTGACATAACCTCCAGAATGTATTATATTACCTATCATATAGGTATGTAATAATCTGTGGGGGTGTATTCTATGAGTCATCAGTTATGGAATCTTATCAATGAGTTGCAGTCGGAGAAATATGAATGGGTAGATTTAAGCCATTCCTTGAACAATGACAGTCCTTATTGGGCAGGTATACCTGAGGGGGCGGTGGAGCTGTTCAAGACAGTATTTGACTGGGGCAATCCTATGCTTGAATGCCTGATTCAAACATTCAAGTTTCCGGGGCAGTTTGGTACGCATATTGATTTTCCGGGGCATTTCGTCAAGGATGCGCCTCTATCGGAAAAATTTGGTGTTAAGCATATGCTTTACCCATTAGTCGTAATAGATATCAGCGATAAGGTGCGCGAGGATGTGCATTATGCTGTTACGGTGGAGGATATCAAGGCTTTTGAAGCTAAATATGGGGATATCCCGGATGGGGCTTTTGTGGCGCTGAATGCTGGCTGGGCAAAGAATTGGCCGGACATGGATAAATTGTCGGGTATAGATGAAGATGGCAATGAAAATGCTCCCGGCTGGTCGCTGGAAGCATTGAAGTATATCTATGAGGTGCGCAATGCGGCAGCCAATGGCCATGAAACATTGGATACGGATGCCAGTGCTGTAGCTGCTGCTGCCGGTGATCTGGCTTGCGAACGCTATGTGCTCAGTAAGGGAAAGCTGCAGATTGAAGTGTTGAATAATCTGGATAAAGTAGCACCGGTGGGAGCATTGTTGTTCGCCGCTTGGCCTAATATTGAACAGGCTACGGGATTGCCGGTTCGTGTGTTGGCAATTACGCCAAAAAAATGATTAGATGAATGAGAAAAGGCTGTGAAAAGATTCTGCCCTGATTGAAGGGTACATTCTTTTTCACAGCCTTCTATGTTCAGATATGAGGAATGTGGTCTACATAGAAAAACACTGGTACTTCGGAGCTTTTGTATGTTATAGTCGGGCGTAGATAAGAATAATGGCACTTAGGATCATGAGAACCAGACTAGCGTTATTAGAATGCTTCAAGAACCGGTGCTTACTGTAAAAATTTTTATTCCATTCAGCGATGTGGTGGTTAAAATAGCTAAGCGACAGTTTGGCAACATATACTGACATCAAGCCATGCTGGCTGGCATTGGAGATGTTGGAGTGGATCTTTTGTTCATCCTCGGAAAGATTGTCAGGAGCAGTATGAAGAATGCGGTTTATGTTAGCAACGCATTCCTGGCGGATTGCAGTGTAATACTGGAGGATGTTACGATAACTGCGCAGGCAGGCCAGGGAAAGAAACAGGGCAACTATACCGTTAAAGGGCATAATCCAGGTTGCATTAAACTCGATATATACAAAGAATGTTGTGGCGATGACAAAAAGAAAGGCCAGTCCGATGGTGCTGTCAAATAAGACTTTTCTGGCAAGGTAAAATATGGGCGTATTGTTAATGAAAATCAAAATGGAACCTCCCGAAACCGATAGCTATGATAACATAGTCATAAGTATGGGTAACACTATATCATATAAATGTCAAAAAGTCAAAAGTGACAGAGTATAATATTGTTTCGAGCAATTATAGAAAAATAAGTAAGGTAGCGGTATAATTGTCAGTAATGAATAACGACAGTACAAAGGCGGATGGCCCTTGATGTAATGTCTGTGTAATGGTTTGTAATGTATAGGGGGGTGATGTATGGAAACGAGCCCCCAAAAATCAAGAAAAAAATCTCCGTCCCGATGGAGCAGCGGAATTTGTTCTATCTGTGGTGTATGGGTAAATATGATTACCCGGGAGCATGCGGAGGCGCATGGCTTTAAGAATGCCGATGAGATGGCAAAGGCTGGCGTCGTAAAATCAAACAACAAAATGGGGTGAAGAAAATCAGCACGGTAATTTACTATTACTCGGCAACGGGTAACTCGTTGTATGTGGCGCGGGAATTGCAGAAAGCGGTCAATGATGTAGAGATAAGGTCGATTGTAGAAGCTATGCAGGAAGATAAGCCGCAGGTCAATGCGGAGTGTGTAGGCTTTGTATTTCCTATGCATTACTTTAGCCTGCCGTTGCAGGTTGAGGAATTCTTACAAAAGCTCACGATACTGGAATCGCCGTATATCTTTGCTATAGCTACCTGCGGCGTTCCTTATTGGGGCAGGCCGTTTGTGGATGCGGAAAAGATATTGAAGGAAAAGAATCGGCAGATACATGCTGTATGGTATGTACGGCTGGTGTCCAACTACATTCCCTTGCGGGATATAGCTGCAGACTGGCGGATAAATATCAGGGCCTGGCTGGCAGATCGGAAGCTGAAGAAAATAGCTGGTGCCATAGAGAAGCGGGAACATCACGAGACATGGCAGCTGTTCAGGAAGTTTTGTGCAGGCTATCATGATAAATGGAAAGCAGAACAACGGAAAATAGATGAAAATTTCCAATGCGTTCGGGAAAAATGTACATCCTGTGGTCTGTGTGAAATGATATGCCCCAAGGCGAATATCCTGCGCCCTCAGGGACAGCCTGTTTGGCAGCATAACTGTGTAGAGTGCCTGGGATGCCTGCATATCTGTCCTGTTAAGGCCATAGATTATGGCGAAATAACAAAGGGCAGAAAAAGGTACCGGCATAAGAAAATCAAAGCGGCAGAGCTAATCCGGGGGAATGCGTGATGATTCAGGTCTATACAGGGAATGGCAAAGGAAAGACTACAGCGGCTGTGGGACTTGCCATCCGGGCATTAGGGGCAGGCAGGAAAGTCTACATCATGCAGTTCATGAAAAGCCTGGCCTATAGTGAGCAGAAGATTCTTCAGGGCTTTGCGCCTGAACTTATCTTAAGAACCAGCGGTAAGCCGTTTTTCGTTGCGGAAGAAGGAACTTTAAGTAATGAGCTGCGGGATAAGCTGGGAGACAGCGTAGTGATTTTTCCGAAGGGGAAACCTCCGCAGGATTATGTTGAACTTATAAAAGATGGCTTTGCTGAAGTGACAAGAGCAGTATCTTCGGTGGATTACGGGCTGATAATTCTGGATGAACTCAATATGGCATTGCATTTTGGGCTGATAGGCAGAAGTGATGTTGAGGAACTGTTGGAAAAGGTGCCGGAGCATACGGAACTGGTAATCACCGGAAGATGTGCTCCGGATTGGCTGATTAAGCGGGCTGACCTGGTTACAGAAATGAAGGAAGTTAAGCACTACTATACGAAAGGTGTCGAGGCGCGTAAGGGGATAGAGTGTTGATGAGGAGGAGAGCGGAATGAGCAGGATAAAAGAACTTAGAAAAGTAGTTGGCAGTAAACTGCGCGAAAGCATAACGGACGCGGAAATGCTGGAAAGCGCCTATGCGCATCTTTATGGCGTTTCCCTCGCCGCTACAGTGATAGCGGAAAAGCGTGGCGAGAATTCAGAGCTTGCCAGCATGGCCGCCATGCTGCATGATATCGCAGCCTATGTCAATGGAACCTATGATGACCATGCGCATAGAGGGGCAGATATGGCGAAGGAAATTCTGCTGCGAAATGCCTTGGCTAAGCCCAAGGAAATTGACATCATATGCTCTGCTATATATCATCATGATGACAAACTGGTGAGGGATGAGCCGTTTGATGAAGTGCTGAAGGATGCTGATGTCATGCATCATACATTCAACGATTTGGCAAAGCCGGTCAAGGAAAAGGAACTGGCACGCTATCTGGCATTAAGGCAGGAATTTGGACTGCTAGTACAGGAGTAGAATTGAGGTGTGGATTTGGCTGGAAAAAAACAGACAAAGCGTGTGGTCAGGGCGTTAAATGATTGGAATAAGCCCAGATTTGTTGAGCAGGATGAGTTTTGTAAGGCATCGCTGAAAGTCAACAGGATTAAGATTAATGAGTTTGCCAATATGCTGACGGAAGATATTTTTCATCCCCTGGCAAATATGCTGGGGGAGAATTCGGAGCGGCCACTTGTAGCACTGGCAACCAGCAAGGAAAAACTGGGTAAGGTAATTTTCCTGGCTGAAAGTGCAAAGCGGGAGATAGAGGCTATTGATAAAGCGGCTACAAACGAAGAACTGTTCAATGCACAGAATCGTCTAAGAGAGCTATGCGCTGCTGTGGTTGAAGAGAGCGTGAGCATCATGAATTATGAAGGTACACCCTTTGAATTAAAATAAGAGGAGCATTTATGGTCAATAAAATATTAACCAGCTTTTTTGTGCGCAGGCTTCCGGAAATCAGAAGAAGCAAGGGCGTCACAAGAAAAGAAATTGCCAAGGGGGTTGGTATTACCTTAGGCAAGTATGACAAATGGGAAGCCGGAAAGGTGCTGCCTAAGTCAGAGGATATTGCCCGGATCGCCAGCTTCTACAAAATGAGCGTGGATGAATTTTTGGGGCTTACGGAAGAAGAAAGTGAAGCGATTAAACAGAAGCTTATAGAAGATGCCGAAAGGCTTTCGCCTGAGGCGCGGAAGATTGTGGTAGATGCCATGACGGACAAGCAGGCATAAAATCTGCTGGGGGTGATGACATGGATTATTCTGTGGAATACCGGAAAAATAAGATGCCAATGGAGCTCTTTCGGCAGAGATATCAGGATAAGGAAAAATTCATGGCATATTGTCGTGAGTGCCCAAGGTACGATACCGTCTGGAGCTGTCCGCCGTTAGATATAGATTCGGAAGTCTATTTATCCCGATTTGCATGGATAAATGTGGTGGGGGCTAAGATCAATCTGGAACGCCATGTGATAGAAGAGGCTGATACCGCAGACAAAATAAAAGATCAGGGCTGGAGGATTGTGTCTGAAGTGAAGCTGCGTATGGAAGAAAAACTACGCAAGCTTGAGAGGGAACTTTCTGGAAGCATATCCCTATCCTCTGGTGGATGCAATTTGTGCAGAGAGTGCAGCCGGAAAGCAGGTCAGCCATGCAGGTTGCCGGATAAGATGAGATATTCGCTGGATGCCTTTGGCTTCGACCTGAGTGCCATAACCCAGGATATGTTGGGAATCGAAATCCAGTGGTGCAGGGACAGACTGCCGGACTACTTCACCTTGGTTCATGGGATAATGACGGTGAAC
>NZ_CAJODG010000081.1 GCF_905233635.1 Selenomonas sp. AE3005
TGGGATAATCAGAACAGGTACATCTGGGAGCAGCGTAATAAAAAGGCGCAAGGACAATAAGTTTTAGTCAGTGCATTATTTAAGTCTGAAGCCATTTTCACCGATAATACTATGTGAGGAGTTTTTACGACAAGGGGGTGTGTTGTGTGATTGTTGATGGTACGAAAAACAGCCGTATCGGCTTTATTCAGCCCGCTGGCGGGAAATCGTCGGAAGTGGTTGGGAATTTCCAGTCCTTTATCCAGCAGGCGGACACTCATGCCAAGGATGTGCCAGCGGAACAAGCGGCTATGCCGGAACCGGAAAGCACGGGCAGGGGCAAGAACACCTATTATTATGGTGATGGCCTTATCTTTCCGCCTGCGGACGCTCCGCCGGAATTTCTTCATGCCTGGGATGAGCTTTTGGATGCGATGCCCGGCTGGGAAAAGGGAAGTTATATTTGCGATGTCATGTCGGCCCTGAAATACGGGAATTATTATGGGCCGGATATGTCCAACGAAGAAATGCAGGCGGCTATCCAAAGCAATTTCAACCGGCTAGGCTACAAGGGAACGATAGAATTAACCCTGCAATGTCAGAAAAATGCCTTGGCCGATAACATTGCCGGTGGCAACGAACCCATCTATATTGACTATATCCGCAGCCTTATCCGAGCCAGCGAAGATTTGCTGATGAAGATATAATCCCGGTTGGTGCTGGGACGTTTACAGGGAGGTGTTTTTTTATGATGATTGGCAGTACGGACAACCACAGCGGAAACTTTATCCAGCCGGACTGGCTGAAAAAGGGACAGCAGGACGAAAGCGGCTTGGTAAGCAAAGCAGTCAAGCCAGAGAGCCTTACACAGAAGGCTGTGGAAGAACTAACCAAAAAGCTGGGACAGGAGCCGGACAAAAAGGAGGAAAATTCCTTTGCCGCCGCGTATGGTGTGGAAATCAGCGACGAAGGCTATGCCCTCCAGCAAAAAGATAAAGCCAACAATCTGGAAATAACTCACCGCATGGCCGGTGACAGCGATAAAATTGAATTTGTAACGGATTTTGGTGATTTGAATATCAGCGTCGGCGTAGCAAGTGGAACGCCCATGTTTTCCTTCAACAATGATAATTACGAGGAAGTCTTTTCCCTTGCCGATAATATGGTTTCCATTGAAGGACGAATTAACGAAATATTAACCGAAACTGCTACCGATGAATATGGCGGGGAAACTTTAATGAATTTCGAGTCTTTGGCGAAAGCCTTGAACGCCTATGGCCATAAACAAAGCAACGCCTTGGAAAATAATCATGATAAATACCTGAATGGCGTTTTGGAACGACTGGATAAAGTAGACCCTGAACACAAAAATTCTCTTGTCAGAGAAATCCGTAATATGGTGGAACAGGTCAAAGCGGGGAAAGACATTGCTTGGGACAGTGAGGGGTTTGAAAGTGGCATCCGTGATGCATGGGCGCTTTATGTAGACCAGCGGGGTATGGACATCGATTTTTATCAGCGTCAGGACAATAAAGCCAATAAGTATTTCACGCAAAAAATGGCCGTATACAGTTATATGCAGGAAATGCAGCGACAGGCAGAAGAACTTTCCATTATTGATCAGATGCTGGGCGGTCAGGAAGGGAAAGACCATAAAACTCAATCCGTTGGCGAAGTTCAGCGGAAATCTTCCCTCAATGATGGCCTAAAAGCCTATAAGCATGATTTGAATATCCGTCATATCCTGAATGAAGACGCTTTGCCGGAAAAACCGACATACGGGGAAACCGAGTCCGGCTATATCATCGAAAAAAACAATGAAGAAAAACACAACAGCGCCTTGGGCTATGACTGGGGAAATATCATGCGGGAATACCTCAAAGAAAACCCGGATTTAGCCAGTATTCTTCAATAAACCACCGATGGCTATGAGGTCATGGCACATAAACTGCGGGGGCTGACCGGTCAAAATTGACGGTCAGCTCCCTTTTTGATTGACAAAATACATTTAACAAATTAGCTGGTTATCCGATAATATAAGTGGTTGGAGCGATTTTCTGCGGGGAGGCGAAAACGATGCTCTATAACAAAGTAGGTCACTTGGATGCCAGCGGCAATTACGTCTATACCAAGAACAGTGACCGCATTGCCAATGAAAAGCGGCAGTATCTCAGCACAGACAGCGAGTATACGGTGGAAAGCAGCGCCCGGAAGGGAAAGATTATTGCCGATAACTTCCATGATGAAATCGTGGAGCTGCAGCACAGTGAAAATCCCGGCGCCATCCTGTATAAGCGCTATGACATGACCGACCTTATGCAGTTTAATCATGTGCAGACATTATGGAATTTTTTGAACGATGATGGCTCCGGCAGTATTGGCACGGGGATGCTTATCGAGCCTATCCTCAAAGGCGAGCCGGTGATGAGATGCGACATGGAGGAGGCTTATGAAAAGCGCTTTCAGCGGCAGATAATCAACAAGCAGCTGGACAATATCTTTACGGCGGCCAATATCAAAATCCCGGAAAATGTTTCGCTGGATTTCACCGTTACCACGGATTACCAAATCCACGTTACCGGGGATGCGGATGCTGGCCTGCTGCAGCGGGTGGAAAATGTTCTCAACCGCACCCCGGGCAATGGCCGCGCCCTGTCGGAGCATATCCGGGAAATGACCTATTGCAGCTGCATGAAGGGGGACGAGGCGGACAAGGAGGCCTTGAAGACCTGGGCGCAGGATGCGCACAAGATACGCTATGAAAACGGCTCCCTCTACGATTACAGCCATTACCAGTACGGCGACGGACAGACACAATGGCTGGAAGAATGGGAGGCCAATCTGCGCAAGATAGGCGATAACGAAGAAGACTTTGCCACGCCCAGCTGGCTGAATGCCGCGACGCTAAAAGAATCTGCGTGGCCACAGATGTTATTGAAAAAATCCCGGGAAACGCTGGACAAAATGGTAGGCAATAGCTTTTTGTCCAACTGGGCAGCCGAAATGGGCAACCGAAATATCGACATTACCCATTGGAACTTCCGCTTTGACTTTTCTGCCCGGCGCGGCGGCTGGTGCGTTGTCGGCCATGAGGGAACGCCGGCGGCCTCCATCATGGAAAAGACCTTAAATCAGGAGGACATCCGCCGGAAACTCCTGCGGAATGTGATTGCCTGCATGAATCCTGCGCGCCTGCAGCATAAGGTAAAGGCGTATTTTCGCCCCATGACCCTGCGGGAAATCGAGGATGTACTGATAATTGCTGAAAAGTATGCCAACCGGCATGAAGAACTGCTGCCCCCCAAGGTATTAGACCGGCTGTATGATGCCGCTGAGGATATGTCCAAGGTGATAGCGGATAATGAGGTGGCGGTATATAAAATCGAACAGCAGCTATACAAGCGTGTAGAAGAAGGCTGGGACCCCTGTTCCGACTTTGATGTAAGCATCGAATACCGCAATGGCCATATCTATGACTTAGGACAGGAAGAACAATACGGCTGGGGCGAAACCGAATGGATAGAACGGGTATATTGCCATAAAGAAGCATAGGGCAAAAGCGGGGGCTGACCAGTCAAAATTGACTGATCAGCCCCCGTTGGTTTTTGTCCGGATATACACATTTTTTTAGCCGTGTTTCTGCCGTTCCAGCTCTTGAATTTTTATGTCCATTATCTGCCGCTGGTAGGTTTCTATCTGTTTTTGGTAGTTCTGTGTCTGCCGGGTCAGTTCTTCTTGGGAGAGGCTGGGGTTCTTTTTCAAGGCAGAGATTTGCTGCTGGATGCGCTTGATTTTGTCCTGCAGGGCGGCTATCTGTTCTTCGGTGTTATCCGCCTGCTTTGGTGCTGCCGCTTTTTCCTTGTTGTCCTCGATATGGCCGCTGGCGTCCCGCTTTTGGGGATTGGCCTTCAAGTCTGCAAGGTTTCCGGGGGCTTCTTTTGCAATGGATGCCAGTTCCTTGCCCGAATAGGTGATTTTGGCATCTTGCAGGCCAAATTTTGCCGCAAAGCGGTTATAGGCATCTTCACCCACGGACTGCCGCCAGACTTCGCCCTTATCGTTGTGATAGGAAAATTGGGCTACGGACTTATCCAGCTTCATGGTACCGCTGCCAAATTTCGTGCGGGCTGTTTGGGTGTTTTCCTGCAGGGCCGCCGCAATGTCTGCGTGTCCTTGTTCTTCCAAGGCTCCATACAAAGCCTCTGCGTCCTGATAACTGCCCTGCACGGCTTTTACCCAAATATCTTCGGCCTCCTGATGGCCTGCCATGAAGTTCAGGAGGTTTACGCCCACCTGTGCATAGGAGCCGAGGTAGGCCGCATTGATGCGATTGGCACCGGCTAAGTGTTCGGTGGATTTATAGGGCAAGTCCACGCCGATTAAAACCCCGGACTTTGCCTGCAGCTTGTCGGCATAGTCCTTGGCGGTTTGGTAGAAGCTGTCCAGCTGTGCCGACCATTGCCCGGCTTTTTTCCACTGCTCGATGGTGCCTGCGTTGATGCTCTCGCTGGCCTCCTTGGCCATTCCGGCATACATTCTGTTGTAACGCAAAAATCCCTGCGCCCCTTCGGCTTGGATGTTTTGCTCTGCCTGCAGGAATTTTGCCTGCCGGGCCGTTACTTCGGTGTCAAAGTTCTTGGTTTGGGCATAGATGCCGGGCAAAATCCCCATGGAAATGCCAGCGGACACATCCCCGTTGCGACTACTTAACACGTCCATGCTCATTTCCGTGGCGGTGATTTCCCAAAGGGGCGTTTGGGTCTGGCTGCTGGCCTTCATGGCACGGGTGGCCTCCCGGTCAAGGTCATAGCCCAAAAGGCTGCCGCGTCTGTCCTTCAGGGCAGGCGCAATTTTTTCCTGCATAGCTTTTTGCGTCCCGCTAAGCTCGATTTCGTAAGCAGGTGTGCCCGTGTTTTCCAGCTGGGACTGGTGGATATTGCCGCTGCCCATGGCAGACTGCAACGAGGCACCTGCGATACTGGTAATTTTCATCTTGCACACTCCCTTGTTGACGGATACATTATATCATTCACCTTAAATTCCGAGTGACAGGTCTTCTTGACATTAAATCAACATATTTATCGTCATAGCATTTTGCTCTGCCGGAGAAGCATCTCTATCTGGTAAACGCCCCATGCGCTCCTTTGCTTGCTCCAGAAGTTTTTTAGCT
>NZ_CAJODG010000082.1 GCF_905233635.1 Selenomonas sp. AE3005
CGTATCAAAATAGGTAAAGCCTGCCGCCAGAAATTTATCCACCATCACCTTGACCTGCTCAACGTCAATTTCCTCGCCTTTTTTCGGCAGACGCATCAGGCCGAACCCCAGTTTTTTGATTTGCTCTCCTAAATACATCGTAAAGCCTCCTATTCCATATTCTCCCACCACGGGCCAAACTGCTCATTTTTCTGGCCGTCAATATAGGCCAGTTCCCCTATCTCAGGAGTCACCAGCTTATAATTTTTGTCACGGCTGGCCTTTGTCAGCTCCCTATAAGGTTCCTGCCAAGGGTGCCGTGACAGGGCAAACTTGCCGCCATGGGCAGGCAGGAGCTGCTTTGCCCCTGCATCCTCGGCTGCCTGCGCTGTTTCTTCCGGCAGCATGTGAATGGCATGCCAGGCCATGTTGTACTGGCCGTTTTCACCGAGCATCATATCAAAACCGCCAAACTTCTGACCAATGGCCTTGAAATGCTCACCATAGCCGCCATCTCCCGTATAATAGACCTTGCGTTGCGGCGTAACAAAGGCAAAGCCGCACCACAATGTCGGATTTGGCGTCAGAAAACGCCCGGAAAAATGCTGTGAGGGCAGCACATGTACGGATAAATCAGCCGCCAGTTTGATTTCCGTGTCCCAATCTTCTTCGTGCAGCAATTCTTTCGCAAAGCCCCAGCCTTCCAAATATTCCCCCACACCTAAAGGACAGACAATATTTTTCACCTTTGGCTTTAACGCCATTATCGTAGGATAGTCCAGATGGTCCCAATGGTCATGGGAGATAGCCAATACATCTATCGCTGGCATATCCTCTGCAGTATATACATTGCTGCCCGGAAAAGCCTTGTTGATAAAAAACAGCGGCGAGGCATAGGGGCTGAACACGGGGTCAATTAAAATGCGATAGCCACCCAGCTGCATAAAGAAACTGGAATGCCCGAGCCAGACCACCACATCATCATGCGGATTCAAACTGCGCAAATCCGTTTTCTTGGACAACATCACCTGTTTTGGAGATAAATGCGACTTATCCCCAAACAGGAATTTCGCCATAGCCACAAAACGGTTTTCGCCATTTTGTTCATTCATAACCTGTACGGGGACAAGATTTTGAAACCTGCCATTCACATAATGAGGTGATGCCTCCAGCCGTGCCAGGCGTTCTCCCTGTGGCAGCCGGCCAAATTCCGGACGCTGGGTAAACAGCACACCACCGCCAGTTAATAAGCCCAAGGTTCCCAAACCTCCCATGATAAAAATTCTTCTGTTCATTATATTCTCCTGCCAATAATTTCTCTATTGCTTTTAATTCTAACACTTTGAGCATACTTCAAGTCAAGAAAAATCCCCTTAAAGCAAAAAGAGCTTGCAATCATGCAAGCTCTTTTTGTTTACCTCTTACGGCAGTTTGTTATATTCATTTTCCGCTACCGGCTCACACCATTCATTGGAAGTGTTTTCGCCCGGCACTTCGATGGCTATATGCTGGAAAGCAGAATCCTTGGCTGCACCATGCCAATGTTTGACATTAGCCGGAATATGCACGACATCGCCGGTCTTTAATTCCTGTGCCGGCTTGCCCCATTCCTGATACCAGCCACGGCCAGCCGTCACTAAAAGCATCTGTCCGCCGCCTTTAGCCGCATGATGGATATGCCAGTGATTACGGCAGCCAGGTTCAAAGGTTACATTGCCGATAACCACCTGTTCCGTGGAAATCATATTGAGGTAGCTTTTGCCGTCAAAATACTGGGCATAGTTGACATTTTCGCCGCCCACCGGGAACATACTGGTTTCTTTGATAGTTGCTAAATCCATATTATTACTTCCTTTGTCAGCTTTATTATTCGCAGACGGCTCATTATAAACCTCTTTCGCCAGGTTAAAAGCCGCCCAGGCCTTAGGCCAGCCGGCATAGAAACCAAGCTGCGTGATGACTTCCGCCATTTCTTCCTTAGTCACACCATTTTTCTTGGCTGACTGCAGATGGTATTTCAACGAGCTGTCCACCATGCCGCTGGCGACCAAGGCCGAAACGGTCACAATACTGCGGTCATGCAGAGATAAAATGTCATTCTTCGACCAAACCTCGCCAAAGAGAATATCATCATTGTAGCGGGCAAAGTCCGGGGCAAAGTCCCCTAACTGCTGCCGGCCGGCGGTCTGCGTCACATTTACTGCTTTTTTCGTCTGTGTCATAGCTGCCTCCGTATATGCCAAATTCGTCATCATCATTCCTGCTGCCAGTACTGCAGCGATTATCTTGTTATTTTTCATAGTGCCTCCTTTACACTCATACTAGCACTTGGAGTTTACTTCAAGTCAAGCAGAATTTTACTGCATGCCTTGCGGTGCATTTTTCATCCATACCTGTTCTTTTTTATTGCCGTCATGTGTATTCTGCGCCATTACCCCTACGAGCTTATACGGTATATAAAGTTCTTCCAAATAAGATATATCTTCAGCAGATAATCTAAGTTCTGTGGCCTTGGCCTGCTGGCAGGCATAGCAGTTGGCAATACCGATATAACGGACTTTTCCTGCCTTAACCTGCCTGTTCAAGCCATCTAAAATATCGTAAACAGGTGTCTGATAGTCCCACATATGATAGATATATAAATCAACATAGTCAGTGGATTTTTATTACCTGCAGCTTTTGGCCAATTTTTCCGCAGCAGTTGTATTGCCGCCTTTCATAGCCAGCAGCACACCAATGGCAATGAGTACAAAACCAGGAATAAAATAGCTGGTCATATTTTCACCAAGCAGCAGCCAGCCTAGAATTGTACCAACCAGCGGTTGAAAGAACATAAACAGGCCACCTATGGACGCGTCCATATATGTCAGGCCCTTGCTCCATAGAACGAATCCGGCCGTAGTGGATATTATACCAACATAAAGTACCGAACCACATATCTGCGGCACAGCTAAAGCAGCGTAATCAGCCTCATTTGCCAGCCACCATATACCATAGGGGCTCAACATCAAAAACGCGATGAGTACGCTGTAAAAAGTCAGCGTAAAGACCGAATAACGGCTAAGCAGTTTCACAAGTATGGACATCAACGCCCAGGTAATAGCCGCTACTAACAGGTATACACCACCCAGAAGGCTGCCGGTTTGCAAATTCCCCGGGTCAACTACAATAAGCAGCACGCCAATGGTTGCCAGTACTACTGACAGCAGACGGCTGAAATTAAACCGCTCATGCAGAATCAAGCAGCCAAACACCACCATGAATGCCGGGGTAGCTGCCGTTATCACCGAGCCCATCTGCGCTGAAGTCAGCATGGTTCCCGATTCTTGCGTGACAATGGACAGTGTCTGACCAGTCAACGCGGAAATAAGCAGGAGTTTCCAGTCCCTGCGCTCAATTTTCCAGGAAATCTTTTGATAATGCATGATAAGCAATAGCGGCACAAGCGCCACACCATACCGCAGCCACACCAAAGCCACTGGTGTAATCACGCCTACGGTCAGGCGGACCGCAATAAACATAGCGCCCCAAATACTGCCGGCCAGCGACAAGAGCAGCGAGCCAATTAGTAAATTACGCAAAAATATTTTCTCCTTGTATATGATGTTTGCAGCGTCATTGTTATAAAACTTTTTTATATACATGACGGGCAATAACCAGCTGCAAAGCCACAAGCCCCGCCAGCAGGCCAAAGGCAGCATACAGACTGGTGGCATGAGCCAGGACACCGATTGCCGCCGGCCCCATCAGGATTCCTAAATATCCTAAAGTGCTTACTGCCGGCACCGCCAGGCCAATGGGCATATCCTGCTGTCTGCCCAACAGCGAGAAAAACACCGGCACGACATTGGCACTGCCTACACCAATGGCAAAAAATCCGACATATAGCAGCCAGGTCACTGGCGTAAAAATCACCGCCAGAAATCCCATAAAGGCCAGCATACTGCCGCCTAAAACAATTATTTTCTGTCCGAGTTTCTGTACCAGTTTGTCCCCCATCAGGCGCATAACCAGCATAGCTGCGGAAAAAACTGTAAAACCTGTACCGGCCATTGACATGTCAAAGCCGCGCACCGTGGTCAAAAACACGCCACTCCAGTCCATAATGGCCCCCTCCACCAGGAAGGCAATACAGGCGATAATGCCGACAAAAGCCACAATCCCCTTGGGCATAGCCAACATTTTTCCTCCGGCATCGCCGCCATAGGGCAGTAAAAAACGAGAAAAGAACAAGGTGACAACGGTCATTATCGCTGCCGCAATAATCGTAGATAACGCAGGCGTCAGTCCCAGCCAGCCTACCCAGACACCAAAAAGGCCAGCGCCGGCAAAGCCGCCCACACTCCACAGCGCATGCATGCCGGACATCAACCGCCTGCCAGAGGCTTTTTCCACAATGACCGCCTGTACATTGGCCACTACATCAATACAGCCCATAATCGCGCCAAACAACAATAGCACGGGTATAGCCAGCAGTATTTCTCCCACCTGGCTGAGCAAAAACAACAGCAAAGCAAAGGAAATACTGGCAAAAGTCAGCACACGGCGGCACCCGAGCCTTACTGCCGCCGCCCCCGACAGAGGCATGGTCAGCAAGGAGCCCACACCGATACATAACAGGAGCAGCCCCAAAACATCTTCACCAACAACCAGCCGCTCACGCAGCAATGGCACAAGCGGTGCCCATGATGCCGCACCAAAGCCCCCTACAAAAAATATGGCACGCGTGGCATGCTGCGTCCACTTGTCTGCCGGATTAAAGTCAGCCGCTTGTAACGTATAAGTTCTTCTATTATAGAAGTTACTTAAACAGAACGCAAGTGCTACGGAACGAAACATAGCTTATTCATAAAAATATTATAGTCCGGTTCCATCTGGACGGTTGCGAAGCATTTGTCATTTTCTACCATGTAGCAGGAAAGAGTGTAATTTGAAGAGTGGACATCCATTCCAACATATACTATACTTTTCATAGGTGACCTCCATTTGTATGCGGTAAATCCACGATGCTTGCAATTGGAGGTCACTACATATTATCTAAAATGTCCGCGAATTTATCGGTTTGGTAAGCTGCCCAAAGGGAGAACAAATCCGCCAGCGAATATCCCCCCAGATAATAGAGTTTGCTTTCGTCCTGACAGAGCTTTAGGATTTAGGGATGCTGCAACCTGGATGGTCAGGCATCTTTTATTCCCCAACCTCAATAAGCGATTTTACAGCTTCATGACTGGTCAAAATATGCTATAATGATTTCAGTCATCTAATAAGGAGAATGTTATGCTACAAGAAACCACAGGCTATATCATTTGCCGTACAGCTCGCAAGATTCATCAGTTCATGACAAAAGTATTAGCCGATTATGACATCACCCCAGAACAATGGGTGGTGTTGCAAATTGTCAGCAAGGAGAAAAACCTTTCTCAACAAGAATTAGCTGCGCGCTTGGAAAAAGACAAAAACAGCACCAAAGCTTTGGTGGACAGACTGATAAAAAAAGAATTATTGACCCGTCAAAAAGATGACAGCGATAAACGGTTCTATAAGCTGCAAGCCACCCCCGCTGGTATCTTTCTCACTAAGGAACTGGCAAAACTTGACTATGACTTTATGCGGGAAACCGAATCCGGGCTTACAGACGAGGAATTAACCAGCTTTACAAAAACCCTCACTAGACTGGAAGAAAAAATCACGGCTAAGCTGTGATTTTTTTCTTGGCAATAGTATGTCAACGTACTATTGTATTAGTATGTTAACATACTATTGTCAGGAGGCATCTAATGATGAATTTCTATTCACCTATTTCCAGAAAAAACTTTCTCAAAGGCAGTCTGGCTCTAACCGCCGGCTTGTTATTGGGTGACCCACAGGCATTCGCTGCATCCACAGAATATCCCCATTCGCCGGAGGAAGCTACCGGTGAAACAGCCATGCACTATTTATTTGACCGCACGCCCATCGAACCCGCGCAAGTCTTTGACAACCTTTTCTACATTGGCTCCATCTCCGTAGCTCAATTTGTGGTGCGCACCAGTGAAGGTCTTATCATGATTGACTCCGGCTGGGATGAACAGGATGCAGACTATGCCGCCGCCAGCATGAAAAAGCTAGGCTTATCCCCTGCCGACACCCGCTATATTCTCCTTACCCACGGCCACAGCGACCACTATGGTGGTGCCCAGTTCTTCAAGGATAAATATGCGCCGCAGGCAAAAATCGGCATTAATATCATTGACAGCAACTGGTATTCGGTAATTCCCGCTCAAAATGCTTTTTCCGGCGTACGTCCCCATATTGACATTGAGCTGAATGACCGTCAAATCATAACCTTAGGCGACACAAATATTTTTCTCGTACTCACTCCTGGTCATACCCCGGGCTGCCTGTCCATGATTGTCCCAGTCACTGACCATGGCGAAAAACATCATGTGGCCATTTGGGGCGGCACCGGCACACCAGCCAATCTGGAAATGAATTACCTCTATCTAAGCGCAGTAAACTACTTCGCAAAATACACCGCTGATTTCCAGGTTGATGTAGAAATGAGCGCCCATGGCTGGGTAGACGATACCTTTCCCCGTCTGGAAAAACTCAAACACCGCCGCCCCGGCCAGCCCCATCCCTTTGTTATCGGTCAGAAAAAATACCGTAAGTATGAAGATGTCTTCCGAAAAATGGCACAAGAGGCCATAAAAAAATACCAACCGTAAACCACCCTTTCAAGCCAATAATTCCCCATCCTGCAAAAATTCATGCAGGATGGGGAATTGTCATCTGCGGCTTTTTGATGATACGCCTGCCATTAGATAAAAGCTTTTTCCATATGAATATGCGGGCATATAATAAATTTCCTTGTCACTTTGCCCTAGCCATGGCTGTTTTTGTCCGACTTTAACGCGGCTGAACTTAGAAGCCACGCAAAAGCTCTCGCTGTCCGAATCTCCGGCTCCTTAAAATGCCCGCCTGTATTCCATTCCAGCGTACAGTTAAGCCCCTGCTCCTTCAGCCATGCGCAGCCATCCCGAATGCAATCCCCCACACTTGACATAACTGCATTTTTGGTCTTTTCTTCTTTATCGCCAAGGCTGAGATATACGTTTGGGCATTTAATCGCCGTGCTCTTCATGTAGTCAACAAACCTCGGAAACCAGATAGATGGTGAAGCAGCAGCAATGCCCGCGAATTTATCGGTTTGGTAAGCTGCCCAAAGGGAGAACAGCGCCGCCAGTGAATATCCGCCCAGATAATAAATTTTGCTCTTATCCTGACATAGCTTCAGTATTTCGGTCAGCAGTTCTCCTGCACCATCACCGAAATCATCCTTGCCAAAAACCGCAGGTGACGGCCACGGAGATAAGTCATGATTCCAGCTATCCACCTT
>NZ_CAJODG010000083.1 GCF_905233635.1 Selenomonas sp. AE3005
TGAATCCGGTTACACGACGAAGGTCGTTTCCAAGTATCGTCCGAAGGCTGCTATCGTAGCTTATACGCCGAGCGAAAAAGTTCTGCGTCAGCTGAACCTCCGTTGGGGCGTATATCCGGTACTCGGCACCCAGTGGAGCGATGTGGATGAAATGATCAGCAATGCAACGGCTGCTGCTGTTAAGGAAGAACTCGTACAGCGCGGTGACCTCACCATCATCACCTCCGGTGTGAAGGCTGGCAAGGGTAACTCCAGCTCCGTACGCGTGTACAACATCTAATATTTACCACGGTTTGATTCGTTAAGACATCGTGGCTGTTAAAGCCCGGCATAACTGTTTTCTCCGCTGAGACGCTGAAGCGTCAAACGCTCCGAAAATAGTTATGCCGGGCTTTTTGCCTATGGCAAAACTCGAAAAACGGCGTTATAATGTGTATGTCTTGCTTTTGCAGATAGTTTACAGAATCAAGTGTTATGATAGGAGCCGTGGGAATGCAGGTTAGGATTTTGGCCAGCGGCAGCAAGGGGAATGCTGTTTTTGTGGAAATGGATGGCACGAAACTGCTGATTGACGCTGGCATTAGTGCCACGAAAATAAAAAAAGGACTAGCCAGTTTTGGCGTGGAGGCGTCAGAATTGGATGGCGTGCTTATCACGCACGAACATCGTGACCATGTAGCCGGCCTGGTTACGTTGTGCAAGTGGTATCACCTGCCTATTTATACCCGGCCTGGTACCATTGCAAACATGAAAGAACGTTCGTCGATTCCGGCGGAGTGTTTTTGTCCCATTGGGGAACGCTTTTCTGTAAAGGGACTTCAGGTGGAGGTCTTTAATATTCCGCATGATGCGGCTGAACCGGTGGGATATCGCCTGTGGGGGCGAAAAAGTGTTACCATAGCCACGGATTTGGGCTTTGTGACTTCCAGCGTGCAGGCTGCCTTGGAAGGCGCAGACGTTCTTATTCTGGAATCTAACCATGACCCCGAGGTTTTAAAACAGGGAGCTTATCCCTGGCCGCTGAAAAGGCGTATTCTCTCGAACCGTGGGCATCTTGCTAATTCCGACGCTGCCTGGGCGCTGATTCGTATGCAAAAGCGTCCGGAGAAGGTGTTTTTAGCTCATTTGTCCGAGGAGAATAACCGGCCGGAACTGGCGGAAACAACCGTACAGAGTATTTTGGAAGGCCAGGGACTGAATCTGGATTTGACGGTGGCCAGCCAAACTGAAATGGTGGGCTGTCACTTTATGTAAAAATTGGAGGGATTTTTGTGAAAAAGAAAACTTCTCTTATAATGACCGCAATGCTGGCGTTATCAGCAATATCATTTTCCGGCTGTTCAGCTGGTACGGCTAGCGATAATTCGGCCGGGGCTGTCAGCAGTAAGGCTGTGCAGCAGACAAGCAGCGATATAAAATTATCTGATGCCCGGAATACACCGGTAGTACGGGCGGCAAAGATGGTAGGCCCGGCTGTGGTGGGTATCACCAACAAGGCCGTGGCGCGTGACTGGTTCAATAATCCCGTGGAAACGCAGGGCGTGGGCTCTGGCGTTATCTTCCGTGAGGATGGCTATATTGTTACCAACAATCATGTGGTGAGCGGTGCCAAGGAACTTATCGTATCCATGCCGGACGGCCGCAGCCTGAAAGGCAAACTGATTGGCGCTGACGCCCTGACCGACCTGGCTGTGGTAAAAGTTGAGGCCAAGGACTTGCCAACGGCGAAGTTCGGTGATTCTGATAAAATCGTTGTTGGCGAGCCGGCGATTGCCATCGGCAATCCGATGGGGCTGGAATTCCAGGGGAGTGTCACCAGCGGTGTTATCAGTGCGTTAAATAGAACGCTCGATATCAGCGACAAGCTGGTTAAACTCATTCAGACGGACGCAGCCATCAATCCGGGCAACTCCGGCGGTGCGCTGGTGAATGCTGATGGTGAGGTCATCGGTATCAATAGCGCCAAGGTAGCGGCCAACGGTGTTGAGGGCATGGGCTTTGCTATTCCTATCAACACGGTGCAGAATATCATTGATGAAATCATGAACAAGGGGTATGTGGCCCGTCCTTATCTGGGCGTGTCGGTATTTGACCCCCAGACGGCAGGCCGCTATGGCTATCAGCTGAATATTGACAAGGGTGTGTATGTCTTCCAGCTCACGCTGAATGGCCCGTGTGGCAAAGCTGGCCTGCAGCGCGGTGATATCATCCTCAAGGTCAATGATGAAGAAGTCAACAGTGTAGCTGACCTGCGGGCCAAGGTGGCGTCCTATAAGGTCGGTGACACGGTAAAAGTTACCTATGACCGCAATGGTGCCAGCCGTAATGCTGATGTGGTGTTGGAAGAAATGCCGCAGGATAACCGCTGATGAAGATAACCATTGTTTGTGCCGGAAAAATCAAAGAGAAATATCTGTCGGCAGGTATCGCGGAGTTTATGAAACGCCTGAAACCCTTTGCGCAGGTGGAAATACGGGAAGTACATGAGGAAAAAATGCCGGACTCGCCGTCAGCTGCCGAGAAGGAACAGGTACTCATAAAAGAAGGCGAAAAGCTGTTAAAGCTCGTGCCGGAGGGCAGCTATCTCGTTGTGTTGGATGTTTTTGGCAAGGAGAAATCCTCAGAAGAGCTCGCGGCCTCGCTGGATAAACTGGCGCTGACAGGGCGCAGCAATATCACCTTTTTGATTGGTGGTGCCTTTGGCTTGTCGCCGGAAGTGCGGCGTTCGGCAGATGAATTGCTGAGCTTTTCACGCATGACCTTTACGCACCAGATGGTGAGACTTCTGCTGGTGGAACAGATTTACCGCGCCTTTAAAATTAACCGTGGTGAAAAATATCATTGGTAACAGAAAACCGCTAGGGCATTGGCTCTAGCGGTTTTTGATATACGCAAAACGTAATAAAAACGTAATAAAATTTTATCCTGCCGCAAGTACCTCTAATTTTGTGGCTATTTCTTCTTGTTTGCTTGGGTACAAATGGGCGGCTGTACTATGTCCACACCGCCCTTTAGCCGCTTGTAGCTTTTTGAAATATATGGTGTAATATGGTTCATGTCCTGCCACGGCGTGTTGGAACTGCTTAAATTCAGCAAGAGTCCAAAAGTCCATAGCGGGCGGCTTATCCTTCCCCATAGCGCCAGCAAGCCGCGCCGGGTTATTCGGCAGCCCATAATATTTGACGGCAAAGGTCATTTTTGGAGTACCAGAGCGGCATTCGATAAAGTCGCGCTCGTAGGCCTTTGCCTCGCGTTGGGTGGCGAACCCTTCTTTCTTTTTCTGCTTGCGCTGCCCGTTCCAGTCGCGATAGTAAAATATTGCATACCATGACACCCTGCCGGATGCCGTTATTTTCTTGTATACAGACATGATACATGGTGATGTTAGTAGGTTTACAAAATATAAGCAATATTCTATAATACATGTAAGGCTTTCATGAGTTTTCAGACATGTTCATGTAAAGTAAATCCTGTTCTTCTTAGACCTCGGGAACGATTCCGCCCGGGGGCATTGTATTATGGATAACATAAAAATAAATATATTGCCCTCTAATCCTCGATGTGGTACAATGAAAACACCAAAAGAGTTAAATACAGTCAAGACGCTGTAACACGAAACAGAAAAGCCCCCTTGCAGGAGTAGAGACCTGCTTGGGGGCTTCCTGTTTGGCCTATGGGCTAGTAGAGAATTGCCCATAAACCGGGGTTACCGATTGTCGCGACGGAAAAACCGTTCGTAAATGTAGTTCGCCAGCAAGCCAGCTAATACACTTACCGCAAAAGAGCCAAACACGTCTATCAAAACGGGTAACACCTCCCTCCCCGTCTGATTGCCGGTTCAGGGCGCGACATGTGCTATTATATCATATAATGTAGCTTTTCAGTAGCGAAAAAGTAGCGATTTAGTATATTTTCGGTAGGCTGCAAGCGTAATCAAAGCGTAATAAAAAATTGTGGATATTTGAAAATATGGGGATTTTTAGACCGCTGAAACGCTGCGATACCGCATTACACCGTTTGAGAATATAGGAAAACATGGTCTATTAACCGTGGTGAAAAATATCATTGGTAAACTAAAGCCGTCCCAAACCGGGACGGCTTTGTGGTATAACGAGGCAAGAAAATGTCCCCCACCTCAGCAGGTGGGGGCACGAATACCAAAACAGGCGGCGAGCATATCTCCCGCCTCGTTGAAACGCCAAAACGGCGTTATAATGAAAATAAAATTATACTTGGGGGCGATGGTAATGCGCAATGTGTATGGCCTGCTGGCATTGTTAGCCGGTGTCGGCGGCATTTATCTTATAATACATGACTATGATGCGGTGGGTCTGTTGTTGCTCGCAGTGATGGGGATATGCATTTATCGGGGACAGCTGCCACAGGCGGAAATCCGTAAGCTGGACATTGGGCAACTGGCCGCTGAACAGGCTGATAAAGCTCTGGCTGACTGGGAAAAGGCCAGGGCTGATTATGAACGTGTGGAGGCGGCACGGCACAAAATCCGGGACAGCCAGATGAGCCAGCAGCTCGGTCTTATGCAGCAGGAGGCTGCCAGACTTTTAGACTATGTGGAGAAACATCCGGAGCGGATTGCGTCAGCCGGACGCTTTATTCATTATTATCAGGACCGGGCGGCCAGCCTCAGTGAACAGTACGGTGAGCTCGAGGAAACCAAGCTGGAAACGGACCAGGTGCGTCAGGTAAAAGCCCGGCTGAAGGAAACGCTGTTCAGTTTTGACGAGGCCTATGGAGCGGAGTTTACCAAAATAATCAACAATCAGCTGCTGGATATGGATGCGGAACTTACGGTAATGCAGCAGTCTTTTGAGGCCGAGGGCATCAGCAACGGTCAGGCAAATGGCAGTGCGGAGGCAGCCGGGATAAATGCTGCGCAGACGCCGGCGTCCACGGGTATTGGGCGGAAAAAGCGTCCGCGTGTTTCTGCTGTCAGCAGAGTGAACGGGCAGGAAAAAAAGCGCCGCAAGGAGAAAATACATACACCGGATAATCTGCGGTCAGCGGTGCTGGTGCAAAAAGCGATTATGAGCGGTCTGGCTATTTGTCTGGGGACTTTTGGTGCGCATAAGTTTTATCAGGGCAAAAGCAAATGGGGTATTGCCTATATTGTTTTGTGTTGGACCATGATACCGACGCTGATATCCATTGTTGAGGGTATCCGCTATTTCTTCATGCCGGTGGATGATTTTTACGAGCAGTATTATCGCTAAATGGGAGGGCTGAAAATGGAAGTAAAGCTGGAAGATTTGATGAAAGCAAAGCAGGGGCTGGCAACAGCTGATGTTACACCTGATAATCTGCCGTCGGCGGAAGTTATGACGGCACAGGTGGAAAAAGTGGTAAGTGACCTGACTCCGGAGGAGCGGAGCAAGGTGGATAAAATAAAAGATGAACTGGATTTGACAGATTCCACGGCGATTTTGCGCTTTGGGGCACCGGCCCAGCAGAAAATCGCGGAGTTTTCCGACAGCGTTTTATCGCAGGTACGCACGAAAGACAGCGGCCCTGTAGGCGAACTGTTGTCCAGTCTGGTGACGCAGGTACGGGAGTTTGAGCCGGAAGGGAACAGTAGTTTTCTGAAGAAAATCCCCCTGGTGGGCAGTCTGGTGAAAAAAGGCGAGGACATTAAGCAGGGGTATGAAAAGCTGTCCACACAGGTGGAACGGATTCAGGGAAATCTAGAGCAGGCCAAACTGAAAATGATGAAGGACGTGGCTCTGTTTGATAAACTCTATGCGGAAAATCTCAGCTATTTCAAGCAGCTGCAGCTGTATATTCAGGCCGGCGAAGAAAAACTGACGGAAATGCGCGAAGTTACTTTGCCCAAGCTGCGCCAGCAGGCGGCTGATTCAGGTGACCCGATGGCGGTACAGGTGGTGGCTGATTTTGAGGCTAGTGTCAACCGCTTTGAAAAGAAGGTTCATGACTTAAAGATAAGCAAAACCATCGCTATCCAGTCGGCACCGCAGATACGGCTGATTCAGAACAATGACAAGGCCCTTATAGACCGGGTACAGACGGCTATTTACAGCACAATTCCCCTGTGGAAAAATCAGCTGGTTATCGCACTGGGGCTGCAGGCACAGCAGGATGTTCTGCGTATGCAGCAGGCGGTCAGCAATACCACCAATGAACTGCTGCGCCGCAATGCAGAGATGCTGCAGCAGAACAGCATTGAAACAGCTGAGGAAAACGAGCGCAGTATTGTGGATATTGAAACCGTGCGTGAGGTCAATGAACGGCTGATTAACACCATTGAAGAAACGATAAAAATACAGCAGAATGGCCGGGCTAAACGGCAGGCCGCTGAGGCTGAGCTTGTACAGATTGAGGGCAAGCTGCGGGACACCCTGCTGAAAAACAGCGGCAGACAGGAGACTAATTGATGAAACTGGAGCAGCATAATGTTCAGCAGCGCGTGGCTTTTTTGGCGGCAATCATGCTGGGCTGTGTAATTCTTTTGATATTCCGCTACGGCTGGCTGCAACTGGTGCAGGGGAATTCCCTGGGCGAACGCATGAAGGCTCAGGTCGGGCAGGACTATGCGATTCAGAGTCCGCGTGGGGCTATTTTAGACCGTAATGGCCGTGAACTGGCGGTCAGTACCATGACCAAATCCCTGTACATTGACCCGTCACATGTGGAAAATCCACAGGAAGTAGCTGCCAACCTTGCGCCACTTATCGGCAAGTCCGAACAGGAGATTCTGGACGATATTGCTGTGGGCGGCGGCTTTGTCTGGGTAAAACGGCGTATGGAACAGGCGGAGTATGAGGCGGTTCGTCAGTTAATTCGTGAGAAAAACTATATATCATGTCTTAATTTCCGGGATGAGGCTAAGCGGTACTATCCCAATGATGTACTGGCAGCCAATGTTATTGGCTTTGTGGGTACGGACGACAAAGGCCTGGACGGCGTGGAGCAGGCTTTGGACAAAATGCTGAAGGGCGAGGTCAAGGAAACCTATCTGACAACGGACCGTCAGGACCGGCCAATACTTGATTCTATCTTTTCCAGCCGGCGGCGCTATGCCGGCGATGCCTGCAAAACCATCGAACTGACAATTGACAGTTCGATACAGTTTATTGTGGAGCAGGAACTTGACCGGGCTATTGCTGAAAACAACCCGAAGGCGGTTACCTGTGTAGTAATGGACCCCAAGACGGGGGAAGTGCTGGCGATGGCGTCGCGGCCGTCTTATAACCCCAACCGTTTCTGGGATTACAACCCGGAAATCTGGAAGAACCGGGCGGTGTCCTTTATTTATGAACCGGGTTCGACATTCAAATCCGTAGTAGCCGGCGCGGCGCTGCAGGAAAAAGTGGTTACGCCGAATCAGGTCTTTGTGGACCCTGGGTATGTAATGGTGTCCGGGCGGCGTATTCAAAACTGGAATGGTGAAAGTTTTGGTACGGTTACCTTTACCGACGTGGTAAAACAGTCGCTGAATACCGGTTTTGCCCAGGTCGGCCTGCGTTTAGGCGCAGACCGTCTGATGAGCTATGCCAAAAACTTTGGTTTCGGTGAGCCCACGGGGATTGACCTGCCGGGTGAGGAAAGCGGTATCTTGTTCAATCCAGAGGATATGCGTGAGTCCGATATGGCTACCTCGGCTATCGGGCAAAGTATCGCTGTGACGCCGTTGCAGCTGGTGACAGCTATGTCAGCTATTGCCAACGATGGTGTACTGCTGAAACCGCATATTGTAAAGTCTATTCGTAATGCCGATGGCAGTATGTATGAGGAACGCGGCAAGAAAGAAGTGCGCCGGGTAATAGATTCTGCTACGGATAAAACGCTGATAGGGCTTTTGGAGCAGGTTGTAGCCAGCGGCGGCGGCGCTAAAGCCGCTGTGCGTGGTTATCGTATTGCTGGTAAGACCGGTACGGCACAAAAAATCCGTGAGGACGGCAGCGGCTATATGGACGGCCGTTATATAGCGTCCTTCTGTGGTTTTGCGCCGGTAGAAGACCCCAAACTTACAGTGCTGGTGATGATTGACGACCCGGGCACGGGTAACTTTTATGGCGGTCAGATTGCCGCACCGGTGGCCGGACGGATATTTGCCCAGCTGATGCGTTATATGCATATAGAACCGTCAAGTGACCCCTTTGCAGGCATGGAGACTGAGGAGAAAAAGCCACAGCATAAGCCGGCCAGACTTTATACAGGGGAAATCCCTGACGGGAAAATTCTGGTGCCGGACTTCAGCGGCAAGAGCTTGCGCGAGGCTGCCGGCCTGGCTGCGGACAGAGGCCTGTCCTTCCAAAGTGAAGGTTCTGGCTATGCCGTGGGACAGAGTATAGAAATGAATACCCTGGTAGATAAAGGGACGAGTATAACCGTCTATTTCAAGCCCAGTTAGGCGAAAAACAGTCAGTACTTTTGCGTACTGGCTGTTTTTTATTTATTTTTTAAAAAAGGTGTTGACATATGCGCAAGACTCGTGTAATATAATACAAGTCGCTGACAGATACGGACGCGAAACGGTGTAGCAAGCCTTGACTGGCAAGGCACTGAGAAGGTTCGAAAAAACTTGAAAAAAGAAATTAAAAAAAGTTCTTGACAAGCTAAGCTGAATGCGATAAGATAAATGAGTCGCTTGAAACGACAGGCGATAAACAGATTGTTCTTTGAAAACTAAACAATGCGAATAATCATGCAACATGATTAAAGCCAGATGTTTGAGAAACTTTTAGTTTCTTATTAAAACATCGATTGGTATGAACAACATAGCAATCGGCAATTTCT
>NZ_CAJODG010000084.1 GCF_905233635.1 Selenomonas sp. AE3005
AACACGCGTGCAAACGCCACGTTTCTGCGGGCAATTCTTAAGTGCTGGTGCTTTGGACTTCTCCTGCATGCTCTTTCTGCTCTTACGAACTAACTGGTTAATAGTAGGCATACATGCACCTCCTTCCTTCATATTGAGAATTTATTATTTATTAAAACCGCAAGCAAGCTTGCGATTTTTAACAAATAGGCTTAACTTTGCTTGACTGCTGCGGCCGCTGCGGCACCAACCTCGATGCTACAAGCCGTGCCAAGCTCTTTCATGGTCGCCACCCGGCTGATGGGAACCCCATGCTCACCACAGAGCATTTCTATCGGTTCTACCACCTTCGGCTCAGCGTCATCGGCAATGAAAACTGCCTCGACTGTGTCTTTTTTTACAGCCTTTGCAACCTGCTTGATACCAATGACCCGCTTGGCGTTTTTCAGTGTTTCCAGTGTCATTGTTTTCACTCCCCTGTATCACTAAAATCATGCGCTCGAATCAGGCACTTCTATATATTAGCACCCGTCAAAATCCATGTCAACACTTATTTTTCAAAGTTTTTCGTGTACACGTTGCCTGGCGTATCAAAAGCTGAAAAAATTTATAAAAGCCGTCAGTAACACTAAAAAATGCGCAAAAAAATTCGCCGCAACAAGAGTAAGTGCGACGATTTTTCTTTCTGTATACCAAAATTTTATAACGCCGTTGTTCCAGTTTTGCCATAGGCAAAACTTCCTCTTGGCGTTTCAACGAGGTGGGAGATATGCTCGCCGCCTGTTTTGGTATTCGTCCTCGTTATAAAACTTTTTCTACAATGTAAATATAGGGCGCTGTTTGGCGATGATTAAGCAGACGGTAAATACCTGCCGTATATTTTTTTACCGGCAGGGCAGCCATGAACTTATCCAAAGCCACCGCCTCCACTGCCCCGGCCTCATGGCCGGGATAGGCGGCAATAATACAGATACCATTACAGCTCAGTTTGTCCAGCACCTTCTTTACGGCTGTCAGCGTGCTGCTGGCCTGAGTGGTGACTGTATGCCCCTCCCCTGGCAGATAGCCAAGGTTGAACATGGCCACATCTATTGCTTCAGCTACAACTGCGTCAATATTTTCATGGCTGTCTAAAACGTATTTTATCCTGCCGCTGTAAGCTGCTGTTTTTTCCTTTGTATGGTCTAAAGCCGCCTGCTGAATATCAAAGGCATATATTTTCGCCCTGTCAGTGGTATGCTCAGCCAGAAATAAGGTATCATTGCCATTTCCTGCTGTTGCGTCCACCACTACGTTTGCCTGAGCCAAAGCAGGCATTATCGCCTGCTTGGCAAGGTTCAGTACATTACTGACTGTTTGCAAATTATCACTCCTGCTCTGACCAATAAAATGCCAAGGCACATATTTTGCGCCCTGGCATATTTTTATTCTGTTATTCGCGCCGCTGCCTCGCCGGCCTGCGGCACATCACCCTCAAAATCCACGGTAAGCTCCGCTGCCATATCCGGCATAGGCGTTTCCTTCACACTGTAATCCTTGGGCTCAGCCTCTCTGTCACGGGCGCGCTGATTCTCCTCAGATATCTTTTCGTCTTCTTTGTCCCGCTTATGCCGGTGCTTATCCAAAGCTGCCGCATTCTTCGCCATCGCGTAGAGATCTTTGTTGAATTCCATCAGTTCCTTTTCATCGGCTGACGATACATGCTTGCCGTGCATAATGCGGCTGGCCGTCATCATTACCCGTGACATCTTGTCACTGGCTTCCTTCATGGCATCACTGCTCTGTCTGGCATTGGCCGCCTCATGCAGCATCATATTATGCTGCGCCACCTGCTGGCGCACCGCCTGCATTTGCTTGCCGGCAGCCAGAAGCTGCTTTTTCACCTCATCAGACAGTTCCACACGCTGGCCTTCCAATTCCAGAAATCCCTGCTTGACCGCCCGGCTTATCATGGCCGTGCTGGTAAACCGCAGCTGAAAACGGTTGGCATCACCGATGCGGCTGTAGGCAAACTCCAATGGTTTTGCCTCGCTTTTTTCGTATGCCTGCTCCTGCACCTGCAGGTTGTAGCCGGCAGCAGAAATTTCCACCTCGTCCTGCCCGTCACTGATGGTGGCTGACCGCTTAGCCATATATGCCGCTGCTGCCTTCTTATCTCCCGGCGGCACATAGATGCCGTCCTTCATAATTTTCTCATGCAGCTTTTGGGCCGTGGGCTGTTTGGTGTAAAAATCCAGCTCTGCCCGGCTAAGATTCTGTAATATCCGCATAACCGCCCCTCCTTGAACGAACACAAATCCTTCTATCTATTATATCGTAGAAATAAAGGATAACTTAACGGGACGGCAATTATAACGCCGTTGTTCCAGTTTTGCCATAGGCAAAACTTCCTCTTGGCGTTTCCCTAAAGGACTAGCTTCGCTTCGCAACGAGGTGGGAGATATGCTGTGCTACCACCTGCTGAGGTGGGGGACATTTTCTTGCCTCGTTATAACGCAGATATTATCCGTTTTTTTCCTCCAGCAGCGGTTTGAGGAATTTGCCTGTATAGGAAAGTGGCACTTTGACTATATCTTCCGGCCGGCCTGTCGCCACAATCGTGCCGCCCTTGTCTCCGCCTTCCGGGCCCAGGTCAATAATATAATCAGCCGTCTTAATCACATCGAGGTTGTGCTCGATGACCACCACGGTATCACCGCCATCTACGAGCCTTTGCAAAATCCCCAACAGCTTATGGATATCCGCCGAATGCAGGCCGGTTGTCGGCTCGTCCAGAATATAAAGCGTCTTGCCCGTACTGCGCCGGGACAATTCCGTGGCCAATTTCACACGCTGTGCCTCACCGCCGGAAAGCGTTGTCGCCGGCTGTCCCAGCTTGATATAGCCCAGTCCCACATCCTGAATGACCTGCAGTTTGCGGGCAATCTTCGGCACATTGGCAAAGAAAGCCACGGCCTCATCAATGGTCATGTCGAGCACATCGGCAATGGTCTTGCCCTTGTAGCGGACTTCGAGTGTTTCCCGGTTATACCGTGCACCCTTGCAGACTTCACAGGGCACATAGACGTCGGGCAGGAAGTGCATTTCGATTTTCAAAATGCCATCACCTTTGCAGGCCTCGCAACGGCCCCCCTTTACGTTAAAGCTGAACCGTCCGGCCTTGTAGCCGCGAACCTTTGACTCACTGGTCTGGCTGAACAGTTCCCTGATGGCATCAAATACGCCGGTATAGGTGGCCGGATTGGAGCGTGGCGTCCGGCCGATGGGCTGCTGGTCAATATCAATAATCTTATCGATATGCTCCAGCCCCTTGATTTTTTTATGTTTCCCCGGTTTACCCTTGGCATGGTACAGACGTGAGGCAATGCCTTTAAACAGAATCTCATTGACCAGCGTACTCTTGCCTGAACCGGATACACCTGTGACCAGGGTAAGCGTGCCCAAGGGGAATTTTACATTGATGTCTTTGAGGTTATTTTCCCCGGCCCCCTGCACTTCCAGGAACTTGCCATTACCGGGACGTCGCCGTGCCGGTACCGGTATAAACTTTTTCCGGGATAAATACTGGCCTGTCACCGACTCCGGCACCTGCATGATTTCCTGCGCCGTGCCCTGGGCTACCACCTGGCCGCCATGTTCGCCGGCACCGGGGCCGATATCAATGATATGGTCGGCGGCATACATGGTATCTTCATCATGCTCTACCACCAGCAGGGTGTTGCCTAAGTCCCGCAGATTTTTCAAGGTTTCCAGCAATCGGTTATTGTCGCGCTGGTGCAGGCCGATACTTGGTTCATCAAGTACGTAGAGCACGCCCTGCAATCCCGAACCAATCTGCGTGGCCAGTCTTATACGCTGGGCCTCACCGCCGGAAAGCGTGCCTGCCGCCCGCGAAAGTGTCAGGTAATCCAAACCAACATTTAAAAGAAAGTTCAGCCGTGCATGAATTTCTTTCAGTATCTGTCGGGCAATTTTGGCCTCGCGTTTATTTAAATCCAGATTCTGGAAAAACACTTCCGCCTCGCGGATATTCAGCTGGGTGACTTCACTGATATTTTTGCCGCCCACCAGTACAGATAATGTTTCCGGTTTCAAACGAGCACCATGACAGGCGGAGCAGGGAATCTCCGTCATGTAATTTTCATAGGACTCCCGCATTTCATCAGAATCCGTTTCATGATAGCGGCGCGAGAGCAGGGGCATTACACCTTCAAACTCCACGTTGTATTCCTTGTTTTCACCAAACATATTGGTGTAATAAAAACGGAATTTTTCATCTTTCGCCCCGTATAAAAGCACCTTTTGCGTTTTCTTGTCCAAATCCTTCCACGGTGTATTAAGGTCACAGCCATAATCACGCAGTACAGCCTCCATGGCACACATGGCATAGGAATGAGGATTCTTGGATAAGGGCGCAAATACGCCGTCGCCCACCGACAATTTCGGGTCAGGAATCACCAAATCCTCATCGAACTCCATATGGCTGCCCAGCCCCATACAAACAGGACAGGCCCCGTAAGGATTATTAAAAGAAAACATGCGCGGTGTGATTTCCGGCAGACTGATACCGCAGTCCACACAGGCAAAGTTTTCGCTGAACATCAACAGCTCACCATCAACCACCTGTACATAGACCACGCCATCCCCCAGTTTCAAGGCTGTTTCCAGGGAATCTGCCAGCCGCTGGTCCATGCCTTCCCGTACCACCAGACGGTCCACCACTACTTCAATGGTATGTTTTTTATTTTTTTCCAGATTGATATCATCGTTAATGTCGAAAATTTCCCCATCGATACGCACACGGACATAGCCCTCATGACGGATATGGTCGAGAGTTTTGCGATGCTCGCCCTTCTTGCCACGTACTACCTGTGCCATAATCAGCAGTTTAGTGCGCTCCGGCAATTCCTTTATCTGGTCCACCATCTGGTCCACGGTCTGCTGGGTAATGGGCTTGCCGCATTTTGGACAGTGCGGCCGTCCGGCGCGGGCAAAAAGCAGGCGCAGGTAATCGTAAATCTCCGTCACCGTCCCGACCGTCGAACGGGGATTATGACTGGTGGTTTTCTGGTCAATGGAGATTGCCGGGGACAGCCCGTCGATATTGTCCACGTCCGGCTTATCCATCTGCCCCAGAAACTGCCGGGCATAAGAGGACAAGGATTCCACATAACGCCGCTGCCCTTCCGCGTACACAGTATCAAAGGCCAGCGATGATTTGCCCGAACCTGACAGCCCCGTAACCACTACCAGTTTATCCCGGGGAATATCCACATTGATATTTTTTAAATTATGGGCTCTGGCCCCCTTGATTTTTATATATTGTTCCATGAAAATACCTCTTTCACGTAATCACAATCACTTATATTGTAAAATAGTTTATTACAACGTTTCCTTTATGTCAATTTACCCTTACAATAGTTTTGTAAACCTAAATATAACTTTATGTTGACATTGTTTGC
This sequence comes from Selenomonas sp. AE3005, assembly GCF_905233635.1. Taxonomy (GTDB): domain Bacteria; phylum Bacillota; class Negativicutes; order Selenomonadales; family Selenomonadaceae; genus Selenomonas_A. Next base: position 5,442 of record NZ_CAJODG010000084.1, read on the forward strand.
TTATTCGTTTATCGTAGATTGTATCACTAGCAAAGGATATGATAATATGACAACACAACTGCACGACTTAGAAAAAGAAATACTGCAAGGCTATCGCCTTTCGCGGCAGGACGATTTAAAATGGCTGATTACCGCCCCGCTTGACGACCTGCTGGCCTGCGCCGGCAGACTGCAAAAACATTTTTGCGGCAATCATGTGGATTTATGTACCATTATCAACGGGCGCAGCGGCCGCTGCAGTGAGGACTGCAAATACTGCGCTCAGGCAGCCTGCCATCATACGGGTGTTGAGGAATATTCCTTCCTGCCGGCAGAAGAAATCCTGCACAGTGCTCTTGCCAATGAGCAGGCCGGGGTAAACCGCTTCGCCATCGTGACCTCGGGCAGAGCTCTTGGCGGAGCAGAATTTGCACAGGCCATCGCCGCCTATGAAAAAATGAAGGCCACGCTAAAGATAGACCTCTGCGCCTCCCACGGTATTTTGAACCGTCAGCAGTTCCAGCAGCTCAGAGCCGCCGGGGTAAAAAGCTATCATCATAACATCGAAACCTCCCGGCGTTACTTCCCTCATATCTGCACCACTCACAGCTATGAGGACCGCATAAGGACCATTCGTCTGGCACAGTCTGAAGGATTGGATGTTTGCTCCGGCGGTATCATCGGCATGGGCGAAACGTGGGAAGACCGGCTGGATATGGCTCTGAGTCTGGCCGAGCTGAATATAAAATCCATCCCCATTAACGCGCTGATGGCGATAAAGGGCACGGGGCTTGAAGGGCAGCCGCCCCTGCCAGCAGAGGACATTCTCCGCACCGTAGCCATTTTCCGGCTCATCAACCCCGAAGCCAATATCAGGCTGGCTGCCGGCCGCAAGCTGCTCCCGGAAAACGGAGCCACGGCATTTCAGCACGGAGCCTCTGCCTCCATCACCGGCAACATGCTCACCACCTCCGGCACCACCATCAAAGAAGACCTCGCCATGCTGGAAAAACTGGGGCTCACCAACAAATAAATCCGCAAAAATCAGCTCATACATATAAATTGCAGTTTTTAGGTCAATACGTTCTTAAAAGTAACCCGTTCATGCGTGCATGGGGTTCACGGGGGAGTAATTTTTCTGCCCCCGCTAAACGACAC
>NZ_CAJODG010000085.1 GCF_905233635.1 Selenomonas sp. AE3005
CCACGAGCTGCACCGTTACGCCATCGCGGTTTAATAAAGCAGTCAATTCCTGTTTTGACATGTCAATATGTCCCAGCCGCGTATAAGCCCAGGAATTGGAACCATAGAAAATAACCAGCTTATTCCCCGCATAGAGGACAATATCACCATATTGGGTGGTTATCTGCTTATCTGCGCTGACAATATTCTGACCGATAGCGCCCACCTGTTCAAAGCCGCCATAAGGTGACAGTTTGATGGTCAACGGCAAAAGTTTCTGCAATGCCGCCGTGGAAGCATTCTGTTCCCAGGTAACGGGAACAACTTTATCATCAATGATGAGTTTCATCGCTTGCTCCTTCTTGGGTTCTGCCACGGATTTATTTTCCTGTGGGACAGCCTTCTGCACCTTACTGCCAGTATCCACAGTAGTCTCCTGCGCACCTGTACAGCCGGATAGCAGTAGCAGCATCGACAACATAACTACACTTATGATTTTCCGATTTGGCATTGCCCTCTCTCCTTATGCCCATACAGCTGCAAGGCATTATTTTGCAAACTTCAAATATTCTTGCCAGCCTGTCGGGCTTTTTCCAGTGCGGCATTGCCAGCAATATCACCTGTGTCCGTCACACCGCCACAAAAAAGCGTCTCCCTCAATTCGGCCTTGTCAAAGCAGTCTACCCAGCCCTGCACGCCGACGCGGGTTCCGGCTACGGTATCTGCTTCATCCTCTGCCGCCGTAGCCAGCAGATAAACTTCACGGAAACGATAATCCGAGGGGAACAACGGATTTGCCCGGTCCAGCAAGGTCTTTAACTGGCCACACATACCATAATAATAGACCGGCGTTGCCAGAACGACCACATCCGCCTGACCGATTTTAGCCGTGATTGCATTGGCATCGTCGTTTATCACACACTGCATGGTCTTTTGGCAGGCCAAACAGCCTTTGCAGAAATTTATAGTCTTATCCCGCAGGGTAATCTGCTCCACCACATGTCCAGCCTCCCTGGCCCCTGCAGCAAAAGCCGTGGCCAAAGCCTCGGAATTGCTGTTTTTTCTAAGACTTGTAGATATGATTATTACGTTTTTGCTCATCATTCTCTCCTCCATACACATGTTCCTCCTTTACTCTAACACTTGAAGTGTACTCCAAGTCAAGTACTAAGATGCAGCCCTGCAAAGGTCTTACCATTCGCAGGGCTGCATCTTAGTATTACTTCAGATTTTTATCAAAGAAGGCAAACAGTTTATCAAAGGGAATCTTGTCCATCTGGTCATAGAGGTCTACATGGGTAGCACCAGGAACAACGATTTCTTCTTTCTCCCCTTTGATGGCGGCATAGACATTATCGGAGAAATATTTGGAATGTGCCTTATCGCCGGTAATCAGCATGACCGGTGTATTGCCCAGTTCATCAATGTTGCTCATGAGTTTGAAATCGAAGAAGCCATACGGCGTCACCGAATCCCAAGCCAGCTTGTTGGAATTGATTGCCCGCGGATGGAAGGCACGGCCTACATAGTAGCCAAAGAAATCCTGAATAACGGGATTAGCATCAGCAGGCAGTTTATCCGGGAACATGGTATCAAAGGTTTCCACATTGCCCTTGGAATCTACGCCCAATTCATGTGCACCACGGATGGCCTTGCCCGTTCTGGCCTCTTCATTACGCATCTTAGCCAGATGCTGTTTCACGATCTCCCGCTGTTCCGGCGTGTAGTAAGCACCATTATAATGGTCGCTGATACTTTCACTCATATCATACATAGCCGAGGTTGCCACGGCCTTGATACGGCTGTCACTGCCAGCAGCGGTGATGGTCATGCCGGCCAGACCGCAGATGCCCACAGCCCCCACCTGCTCCGAATTCACAAATTTCAGATTGGAAACGAAATCCACAGCGGCATGGTAGTCTTCCGTAAAGATTTCCGGGGAGCCCATATTGCGGCGGCTGCCACTGCTCTCACCGGTGGTGGAGGGATCAAAGGCTACGGCCACATAACCATGCTTGGCAAACTCCTGCGCATACAGACCGGAGGACTGCTCCTTCACCGCACCAAAAGGCCCGGTAATCACTACGGCCTTGTACTGCTTGCTGGCATCAAAGTCTTTCGGCAGATACAGATGACCGGCCACTTCAAAGCCAAAACGGTTTTCAAATTTCACATTCTTGGCTTCAATGGAGTTGTCAATCTTGAATACACGGGTGTCATTGTCCAGCTCGCTGATCGAAGAACGCTGCATCTGCGAAGCTGTTGCCAGTGCTTTAGCCGGTGTTGCTGCCATCGTCACATCACTCCCCATAATCCCAAAGGACATCATGCCTGCCACCAGAGCTGCCAAAACCATCTTCTTGTTTTTGCCAATTTTCTTCAACATTTCTATTCTCCTTTACTTCACTTACACCGTTTATCCTCTTGCTTGATTTCATTATAGCGATTCTGTTTTGTAATTACCAATACTTAAAAAAAATATATTGCTATGCTTACCAAGCATAAAAATCAACATCTTCAATGTTCAGATTGAATCATCAAGGGCGTATGCACCTGCATGCGATAACATTGTACCCAAAACATCAGCGCCGCCAACAGACAGAACAACAGACCACCCAGCACGACATATTGCGTGCCCCAAACAGCCCCAAAATAAAGACCATCACCCACTTGCGATTAAATTGGGACATAAAGAGCGGCATGGTCGGCCCTGCCACCGCTACCCCCAAGGCAAACAAGCTGATAAGCCAACCGGCCTGCACCACACTGACCTGATAGTATTCCGCGATATAGGGCAAAATCCCGATAAAGCCCATTTCGGTATTGAGAATGCCAAATACACCCGTGGTCAGGATAAGCAGCATTACGCTTTTATTTCCATTCTGTTCCATTTCCACACCTTCCTTTTCTTCCACTATAAATTTATCTTCATGTAAACACCAATACTTATAGAAAATGCCTATCTATGCTTTACAGTAATAGATTTACAATCTATAATAAAGGAAAAACAAGGAGCTGATTGTGATGGAATTGCGTGTTCTCAACTACTTTCTAACCGTTGCCCGTGAGGAAAGTTTTTCACGGGCGGCAGAAAAACTGCACCTCTCCCAGCCGACGCTTTCCCGGCAATTAAAGGATTTGGAAGATGAATTCGGCAAACAGCTGCTGATTCGTGAACCGCGCCGCATTCTCCTGACCGATGACGGGGAGCTTTTACGCCGCCGCGCAGAAGAAATCCTGTCGCTGGTGGAAAAGACCGAAGGAGACCTCATGAGCAGCAACGAAGATATCAGCGGCGATATCCACATTGGCGCAGGAGAATCCGTACATTTCGGCCTGATTATGGCAGCCGCCCGCCAACTGCAAAAGCAGCATCCCCGTATCCGCTTTCATATCGTAACCGGCGATGGCAGCACGACACTTACCCGCTTAGAGCGCGGCCTTATCGACTTTGCCTTTGTCTATGGCCGGCTTGACCCGGCCAAATATCAGGAACTGCCCCTGCCAGTCCGCGACCAATGGGTGCTGATCCTGCGCAAAGATGATACACTCGCTAAGCAGGAAACCATTCAGGCCAGTGACCTCTGGCATCGCCCCCTGCTATTTTCCCGGCAAGCCCTCTCGCCGAGTACCCATGGTGACGAACTGCTCAACTGGCTGCAAAAACCAGTAAACGAACTTCATATAGCCGGTTCCTACACCCTGCTTTATAATGCCACCCTGATGGTCAAAGAAGGCTTAGGCTATGCCATCTCCTTTGATAAGCTCATAAATACCACGGGCACCAACCTCTGCACCCGTCCGTTGGAACCGCCCATCTACACCGAACCTTCTTTAGCCTGGAAAAAGAATCAGGTCTTTTCCAAAGCCTCTCAGCTGTTTCTGCAGACCTTGCAGGAAAAATTTGCCATACAATAAGGAGGGCTTTGCAGCCCTCCACAAACAATTCAATATTTTT
>NZ_CAJODG010000086.1 GCF_905233635.1 Selenomonas sp. AE3005
CCTTGCTGGCCAGCATTGAAAAAATCAACAATTACTTCACCACCATCAATCAGGAAGATGAAATGGACGTAGGCATGTTCCGCGTGCCCATTCCCCATTATGCTCCCCAAGCTTTTCGCGAAGCATTGATTAACGCCTACAGCCACCGAGATTATTCCTTGCTTGGCCGGGTTCGTGTGCTCATTGAACGTGAGGGCATCACCATCAGCAACCCGGGTGGCTTTATTCAGGGCGTTTCCTATGACAAACTCCTTGACGCCGAACCACATGGGCGTAATCCTGTGCTGGCTGACTGTCTGAAACGCATCGGTCTTGCCGAGCGCTCTGGCCGCGGCATTGACCGCATCTATGCAGGAAGCCTGCGTTACGGAAAAATGCTTCCAGATTACAGCAATTCCACTACGGATAACGTACGTCTTTACATTCCTGCCAGCCGCCCGGATAAAACCTTCATTCAACTGCTGACCAAGAAACAGGAACAACTCCACCGCGACTTCACGATTTATGAGTTAATGGTGCTCAGCCAGCTAAAAGGAAATAAACTTCTGACATGTCAAGAACTCTCTGCTCACACAGGCATTCCCTCCTATAAAATGGAAAACACCTTGGAAACTCTAACGGCAGAAAAAATGATAAAAGCCAGCAAACAAGGGAAAGTTCTCTGCTATACTTTCAGCGAGCAATCCTATAAACCAACCACTGGCAAAGCCCATTTTGTCAAAGAACCCATAACGGACTACGCCAATTACAACCAGCAAATTATGAAACTGGCAAATAATAAAGGAAACGTGACCCGGGCAGATGTCACCGCCCTTTTACACGTTTCCCCTGCACAGGCCTATCGGCTGTTAAATCGGTTAAAGGAAAATGGCTTGCTTGTTTTGGAAGGGAAAGGAAAAATGGCTCACTATCGACCTGCACCATGATGTAATGCGCTCATTTTTATATTTCCTTTATATCTTCTTCGTTATATAATGAAGATAACCCATCAAAAAGTCATGTATTGGCTAAGGAGGAAAATCATGTTGTATTCAACTTTTTTATTAAAAGACAATATCCATCTTAATGTCTATGTCCTTAGGGAATACGAAGACAGGGATGGTGGAATCAATTTAGCCATCCGTATTGAGCAGGAAGACCACGCTGAAAATTTTAGCGAATGGCGCCTCCCCGATGTCGCCTGCGTTAAGTCCTTTGGCTTTTCCGAATCAGACACCTTCAAGATTGAGGATTACCTGACAACCAATGAGTCCATTATCTGGGACGATTGGAGGGAGCATAAAGATGCCCGAACTGCTTGATATATATCTTGGCTACAATTTTTATGTAAAGTCTGATGGTGATAATGAACCTGTCCATGTTCATGTAGCCAAGGGGCATCCTGAACACGCCACCAAATTTTGGATAACCACCGACTCCGTAGAACTTGCAAAAGATTGCGGAACAGTTGACGCCAAAGACATGAGCAAAGTTCTGCGATACATACGAAAAAACCGGGCACGGATGCTTGAAATATGGTTAGCACACTTTAAACATGCTGAATTAAAAAGATAACCCACCTCCTACAACATCCACCGCAAGTTTTAGGTGTAGTTTTCATTCTTGTTTCATCGTATTATTTTTCCTTAAACCCCAAAGCTTTAGCTTTTGCAAAATCTCTATTAGCCTGTTCTAAATCTCCAAGTATATCATACATCATACCACGCATATAATATACGCCTGCCTGCTGGGGATCATTCTTTAGAACAAAGTCAAAATCATGGACTGCCTTTCGAAAATCATCTTTTCCCCCATAAGCAAAGCCTCTTTTAACATAAGCATCTCCTCTTTTCCAATGAAACAGGTTCATCTCTGGTGTTATTTCTATAGCTTTACTATAATCAGCTATAGCTCTGTCAAACAATTCAATCTTTTCACAAGCTTTCCCTCTATTGTAATAAGCTTTATCATAATTTTGCTGCAAAGCTATAGCCTTATCATAATCATCTATAGCTTTTTTGTATTCACTTAGTTTATAATAGGATATACCTCTGTTACATAATGTCGTTGCGTTTCTAGGACATATCTCCAACGACTTACTATAATCCATTACAGCGTGTTGCTCATCCCCCAGTAATGAATATATAGCAGCACGATTATTATAAGCTGCATCATTATAAGGGTTTATCTCTATCGATTTATTATAATCTTTTAAGGCTCGCTGAAACTCTCCTTTCACATCATAAGCATATCCTCGATTATTATACGCGTCTGATGCGTGTGGTCTTAATTCTATTGTTTTATCAAAATCTGAAATAGCGCGTTCATAATTACGTTGTTTAATATATGCGCATCCTCTATTGTAATAAGCAGTAGCATTATTTTCATTTAATCCTATTGCTTGAGAATACAATTCTATAGCTTCTATATAGTTTTTATCATAAAATTCCTTATTCCCTTTTTCAATTTTTTGAGTAGCTAAAAACTTTCTATCCTCGCTAACTATTTCATTTTTCAACAAATTTTTTTTGGAAATGCTATTAGTCTTTAGCATTTCACGTTTAAGCTTTTCAATTTCTTTCTCCTGTTCCTCTCTTTCTTGGCGTAATTGCTTATTTTGCGCTATTAAATCATCATTTTTCCTTTTTAGACAATCATCTATTTTATCACTATCAACAGTTGCTTTTATAATGACCAATACCTGGAAACCACCGCCATTATCATTAGTCGGAGTAATAGTATACTTTTCATCAACCACCTTCATAATCGTATTAGCTATCGCAGTAACTTCATCAGCTTCTACCACGTGATTTACCGTTTTAGTATAGCTAGTCACATACACCCCAGCCTGCTCTGCCGCATGCTGTTCTGCTCTAACCTTGGCACGTTGCTTGGCAATATCCGGAGTTTCAAAGTCACTCATAATATATTCGCCCTTGCCTTCATAAGTCATAACCTCAGCATGAGCAATTTGAAAAAAGGATAAACTTGCCCCTATCAGTAATGCACCAATAGATTTTTTCAAGTTACGCATATTATGTCACACCCCTACATTTCTACTATTTTTAACAAGATTATTCGCCATTTTCCCCCTTACTTCCTGCCTCCCTCTACAAAACAGGGCTGTTGCATGAGTGAAAAATCACTTATGCACAGCCCCTTGGCTTTTTCCAGTTGAGAATATCTTATTTTTAGAGCAAAATATAGGAATTTTGAGCGCAAGACACCAGACGGTCTGAAAATCGTCTTTTTTTCTTGCGCTCTTTGATTTTTTTAAGCAGCGTTATCCACAGGGATTCGGTGTCGGTTAAGCTTTCCTGCCTGTATTTTGCAATGCAGCTTTTGAATGTTATAAGCCATAGCCAGCAGCATCGTTTCCACAAGGACATTTTTGTTACCACGGGTTAAGAATCGGCGGAAGCTCATATCCGCTTTTACCATGGCAAAGGAGCCCTCTGCCTGAATGCTGCGATTTACCCGCAACTGGATGCCTTCCGGCGAGGTTATCCGTTCCAGATCTTCCTGCCGCTGGCGCTGGAACCGTTTGGATACTTCTATATTCTTGGTTCGCTCTTCCAGCGGAGTCTTGCAGTGATTTCCGTGTATACATTGACTTTTTACCGGACAGTCCTTGCAATTCTCGCAGTTGTAATGGGTTATCTGGCTATGGAATCCGGTTTTGCTTTTGCGGATAAATTCCTTGGTTACGGTCAATTTCCTGCCTTGGGCACAGAGATAGGCATCCTCATCGGCCAGATAGGTCATGTTTTCCCTGCGGCCAATGTCCTGTTTCCATTTTCTGATAAAGGATCGCTGTTGGTGTGTTTCAAGATAAAGGTAGTTTTCCTCGCTTTCATAGCCAGAATCTGCCACAACATTACGGTAACACTTGTGGGTATAGCGTTCCATTTCCTGTAAAAAGGGAATAAGGGTTGTTGTGTCCGTTGGCTGCGGCCCTACCGTGGCCCAGGTAACGAATTCGGAATCTGTGCCGTACTGGATGTTATAGGCAGGCTTTAACTGGCCGTTTTTCATGGCATCTTCTTTCATCCGCATAAAGGTAGCGTCTGTGTCTGTTTTGGCAAAACTGTTGCGGTTACCCATGATGTGCAGGTATTTGTTGTATTTTTTTAGCCGGGCGATGAACTCGTCCAGTTGTTCCATGGTTTTCTGTAGATTGGTTTTGCGTTTCCCGATTCCATGGACAAACTGTATTCCCTGTGCTTTCTGCCGGGCTTTCAATTTGCGGCGCAGCTTCTTTAGCTGATGCAGGTGAATTTCTTTGCCATGAGATAGGGAAACAGAAAATTCTTTCTTGGCTTTGTCCACGAAGTCCAGCAACTTTTCCATAAGCTTTGCCTGATTCTTCTGGACAGATTTTTTCCAGACAAACTTGTACTTATTGGCAACGGATTCGATTTTTGTTCCATCGATGAAAATGTCCTGCAGGGAAATAGCCCCTGATTCTTCCAGCATGAAGTCCATTTGAGCAAACAGCTCCTTAATACAGAAAGCCAGATGCTTGGAACGAAACCGGGCTATGGTGGTATAGTCAGGGGCAGGCTTGCCCTCCAGCAGGTACATGAAATTGATATC
>NZ_CAJODG010000087.1 GCF_905233635.1 Selenomonas sp. AE3005
CGCCCATATTGATTTTGGCCACCATCTTCGGCTCCTCACCTGTCCGCGCTAATCCTGCCGCCACGGTAAAAGCCATCGCACAATACACCGGATGAAAGAACGCCGGCAGCACGCGCACCGCCAAGAGCACATAGAAACTTTCGGCAAAGACAGCAATCACATTGCAAAGGGTAAATAAGCCCAAAATAAAGACCATAACATGCTTGCGGTTAAACCTCGACAGCAAAAGCGGCATGGTCGGCCCGGCCACCGCTACGCCCAAAGCAAACAAGCTGATAAGCCAGCCGGCCTGCACCACACTGACCTGATAGTATTCCGCTATATAGGGCAAAATCCCGATAAAGCCCATTTCGGTATTGAGAATGCCAAATACCCCCGTAGCCAGAATAAGCAGCATTACGTTTTTATTTATATTCCGTTCCATAGCCTCACGCTCCTCCTTTTCTTTATATTATAAAATCAGCGGCATCTAAATACCAATACTTATAGAAAATGCGAATCTATGCTTTACGGTAATAGATTTGCGTTCTATAATAAAGAAAAACAAAGGAGCTGATTGCGATGGAATTGCGTGTTCTCAACTACTTTCTGACCGTTGCCCGTGAGGAAAGTTTTTCCCGGGCGGCGGAAAAGCTGCACCTCTCTCAGCCGACCCTGTCCCGGCAGTTAAAGGACTTGGAGGATGAATTTGGCAAGCAGCTGCTGATTCGTGAGCCGCGCCGCATTCTCCTGACCGATGACGGACAGCTCTTACGCCGCCGTGCCGAAGAAATTCTTTCTTTGGTGGAAAAAACCGAAGGCGAACTTCTGAGCAGCAGTGAAGATATCAGCGGCGATATCCGTATCGGTGCCGGAGAATCCATACATTTCGGCCTTATCATGAAAGCCGCCCGTCAGCTGCAAAAAGAGCATCCCCGCATCCGCTTTCATATCGTGACGGGTGATGGCAGCACCACCCTCACCCGTCTGGAGCGCGGCCTTATCGACTTTGCCTTTGTCTATGGCCGGCTTGACCCTGCCAAATATCAGGAACTAGCCCTGCCCGTCCGCGACCAGTGGGTGCTGTTCCTGCGCAAGGATGATGAACTGGCTAAACAGAAAACCATCAAGGCCAGTGACCTCTGGCTGCGTCCCCTGCTCTTTTCCCGGCAAACCTTATCTCCCAGCACCCACGGAGACGAACTGTTAAGCTGGCTGCAAAAACCGCTGGACGAGCTGCATGTTGCCGGTTCCTATACCCTGCTCTATAATGCAACCTTGATGGTCAAAGAGGGCTTAGGTTATGCCATCTCCTTTGACCAGCTCATAAACACCAAAGGCACCGAACTCTGTACCCGCCCCTTGGAGCCGCCCATCTACACCGAACCATCCATTGCCTGGAAAAAGAATCAGGTCTTTTCCAAAGCCTCCCGGCTGTTCCTGCAAACTCTGCAGGAAAAATTTGCCATAAAATAAGGAGGGCTTGACAGCCCTCCCAGTAAAACAGCAGTGATATAAAACTTTACTCGCTTAACGAAAATCATATTATAACGCCATTGTTCCAGTTTTGCCATAGGCAAAACTTCCTCTTGGCGTTTCAACGAGGCGAGAGATATGCTCGCCGCCTGTTTTGGTATTCGTGCCCCCACCTGCTGGCCTCGTTATAGTGCTTTGACGCTGCAGCCTTAATTGCCGTCAGGCACCCAGGTTCCCTTAATGCCCTTAACCGCCTCTTGGGCATTGATGACCTTATCACCATTATCAATATCAATCAACTGATAGCGGTCACAGCCCATTCCCATTTCCTTCATATAGGAAAGCTGGCGCAGGCTGTGGCGTGATTCCATGCGCTCAACCAAATCTTTTTTGCTTTCTGCCGGCAAGGCATAAACACAGTCCACACAAGCCTGGTCTGCCGCCAGAATATCAACTGACGCTACAATACCGATATCCGGCGTAACCACGGGCTTGGCTGAAGTCCCGGCACAGTCGCAGTCCACGCTCATATTCCGCATGACATTAATAAAGGCAATTTTATCCTTGAAATGGGAGACTGTTGCCTGCGTGGATTCGGTCATGCGTTCCATAAACTCTTCCTGCGTAATCCCCCACTGGCTGCCACTGTCACCGGCATGAATCATCTTCTTGCCGATTTTGCCATCAGCACAGCCAATGCCGATATTCTTGTTGGAACCGCCGAAGCCGCCCATGGTATGTCCCTTGAAATGCGTCAATGCGAGGAAGGAATCGTAATTTAACATATCCTTGCCCACACTCATTTCCGTGAACCACTTGCCATGGGGCACCGGCAGCATGGCCGTGCCATGTTCATCGGTAATATCCACCGTGGTAAAATCTGCCCAGCCATTGGTCTTTAGCGTTTCGCGATGTTTTTCCGTGGTATCCCGGCCACCGCCGTAATAAGTATTTGTCTCGATAATCTTCGCCCCAGGCAGTTTATCGGCCATGAGTTTCTTAACCCACGGACGCGGAATAATATTAGGGCCATGCGGCTCACCGGTATGCAGTTTAATGGCCACTTTACCGCCTAAGTTTGCCTTCAACCGGTCATATATTTTGAGCAGGCCTGCCGCTGACAGGTCACGGGTAAAATACACCACCGCCTCAGCACCACTGCGCTCATTATACGGTACGTAATGCTCACCGCCTGTGCCGGCAACTTTTTCTTTTGTTTTTACCGGCTGTTTAGCATTTTCATCAGCAGCCAAAGCGCCGCAACCCGGCAAAGCCGCTAAAGCAATAGCTGTACCTGCCAGTTTTACGAACCGGCGTCGTGAAATCCCCTTATTCATGCAAAAACCTCCTTATATAGCACCTTTTTAAATATTTTAGCACCTGGAGTAAACTCTAAGTCAACAAAAAATTTTCTACCTGACCAGGGGATATCTTTTGACTGTCACCCCTGCCTAAACCTATGGGCAAAGTAACAGACAGCAGCCACTGCAATGACGCCGGTGCAAATCACGCTGTACATAAACGTATAGCCATAAGCAGCCGCAGCCAGCCCTAACAGGCCAGCCGCAAGCCCGACACTAATATCCAGCGACCAAAAATACGTTGCGGTAGCCACACCACTGCGTGACAGCGGTGCGCTCTGAATAGCGAGCGTCTGGAACGCCGGACTCAATGCGCCAAAACCGGTACCGAGAACTGCCGCCGACAGCAGCAGCCCCGTCATAGTCGAAATCTGACCGAAAAGTATCATTCCCAAAGCAAAACACAGGAACCCCGGATATATCGTATAATCCGGCCCTTTGGTATCAAATATCCGTCCCACAATAGGCCGCGACAGTACAATCACAGCGGCAAATACAGCAAAGAACAGACTCGTTTCCTGTTGCAAGCCCAAAGATTTAGCATAAAGGGGAATAAAGGTAAGAACACCGCCGTACGCGAAGAATACCAGACCACCAATAGACGACATAATCACGGACTTGCGTTCAATAAAATCATGGATACTGATACCCTGCCGCTGCTTTTTAGCTGGCATAATAACTCTATCCGGCAAGCGCCGATGATTTGCTGCCCAAAACGTAAATACAGCCAGCAGCACCATAAAGGGGAAAAATAATGCAGCGCCCCAGCTGCCGATAATCACCAGTCCCAGCAAGGGGCCAACAACCATAGCCAGATTGGTGGTCAAGGCGAAATAGCCAATTCCTTCACCTTTGCGTTCCGCCGGCAGAACCATAGCCGCCATCGCTGCAGCCGCCGTAGTCGCCAACGCAAAAATCATGCCGTGCAGCAGCCGCAAACTATAAATCCCTGTAAGTGACTGGAAAAAATTAAATCCCAGCATGATAAGACCTAAACAAAGCGTAGCCACAAACATCAGCGAGCGTTTGTTCACACTGTCGATAAGTCTGCCAGCCAACGGACGGCAGACCACAGTTCCAATCTGGAAAAACGTCATCGCCATACCGGCTTCCAGTTCGCCGCCCTGTAAATCATCCATAATAAAAATCGGTAAAGCTGCAATCATAATATACTGGCTCATAAATACCAGAAAATTGCAGCCTCCCATACTTATAAATTCCGGTGTCCAAAGTCTGTTCATTCGCGAATCATTTCCTCTATCTGTAATAACATCTTCTTCATACTAACCGTATCAGCCTCTCCTAGTTTCTCCTCCAGCTGCCGGTTTTCCTGTTCATCAGCTGCTGCCAGTTTATCCACCAGCAGCTGTCCAGCTTTCGTCAGCTGCAGTAAAAAAGCCCTCCGATCAGATGGATTGAGATCCCTTTTTACATAATCTTTCTTTATCAGCCGGTCCACAATAGCTTTGACTGTATTAGGGTCTCTTTTCATCTGCGCCGACAATTCTTTTTGGCTGATATCCGGGATCTCGGCTAATATCTTCATCGCTACCCACTGCTCTACCGTCAGCCCATAGGGGCTGAATTTTTTTTTGATATGGCGGTGAACTTTTCTGGCCGTTCGGCATATCAGATAGCCCAGTGTATCATCAATCCGCATTGTCATTTTCCTGCTCCTTTAGCAATAAAATAATACGTTAACGTATTTAATATTAGTACGCTAACGTATTATTGTCAATACCGCTATTTTTTCTCCGACCGTAATTGTAACATTTTAAGCAGCAATGCCCCCAGTATCACATACATGCCCCATATCGCCAGCAACAGGCCAACGTATACTATGGCCGGTTCACCTGTGGCTGGGGTGGCAAAGATATGTTTCATCAACAGCCGGTCACCCACGCGGTCAAGGCAGGAACCATATATTCCGCCTGCGGTTGCCAGCAGGGCCAGCAACACTTTTAATGACCGTGATACCGGCCAGGGCAAATGCCATTTTTCGCGCCAGCCCTTAAAGTGCAAGCCCCAATGCAGACCCATGAGAATTAGCAAAGCATACGGCAGGGACACATGCAGCTGATGAATCAGAATACTGCGCTGAATATCCAGCGGCATTATATCCTTAAACAAATGATTGGAAATCCCGGAACCAGCCCCGACCATTACCAACAGCACTATAAGCAGCAAAATATCAACCACTGTACCGATAATGCGAAGCATCGTCCAGCGCCCGCGTTTAAGTGAAGCAAACCATTGCCGGTTCTGGCCGATATGAATCAGCACCAATACCAGCCACATAATCCCCAGCACCTCGTGCAGTACCTTGGGCACATAATGGAAGCACATAATGGGCAAAAACAGCAACGGCAAAAGTGCCGTCACTGTCATGCGAAAATTTATC
>NZ_CAJODG010000088.1 GCF_905233635.1 Selenomonas sp. AE3005
ATGGGCATGCCCGATATGGTGAAGAACTTATTGAGTTCATCAAAGGTTGCCGACAAACCGCCACGCCGGGCCACAACTACACTTGCTCCCACTTTCATCGTCTTGTCAAAACCGGTGCTGAAAAACAGGCGCGTCAGATAAGCGACCAAGGTCGCATTGGCTGAAGCGTAATAGACCGGGCTGCCCACGACCAGGCCATCACATTCGGCAAACAGCGGCGCCGTTTCATTGACGATATCGTCAAACACACATTTTCCCTTCTGTGCACAGGCCCGACAGCCTATGCAGCCGCGAATTGCTTTATTGCCCACATGAACTATTTCGACTTCTACACCGTTTTCCGCAAAGACTTTCTGCATTTCCTGCAAAGCCATTGCCGTATTGCCCTGCGGATGTGGTGAACCATTGACCATCATAACTTTCATCTTGTAAACTCTCCTCTCAACATAACTTTTCCTAAAATATTCTCAGTGTTATTTTACCAAAACCTGACCTGAGGAAAAAGATTTTCCTGGCAAATAAAGTTTCAATTAAAGGGAATAGCCGCATATTCTGCGGTAGGAAAATCGTACCAGCTTACCTCGTGATTATCCTGCGGGTTGATGGCGATATGTGCAAAGCTGCTGTCCGGCGCTGCGCCATGCCAATGGATAACCCCCAGCGGGCAAAGCTGCCGGCAAAGACTCCATCCCCGAACGCAAAATCATGCTGGCCAAAAAGCAGAAAGAACTCAAAGAAAAACTGGCCTCCATACAGGAAGCCATAGCCTATATTGACTGGAAACAACAGTTCTACGATGATGTGCAAAGTGGCAAAATCGAATATTACATCAATCTTGTACCTCCTGCTGAAGAAAAACAGCAGGCTATCTAAAAGGAGCACCGCCAATTCGCGCGGTGCCCCTTTTTCTATGCCAAGTCTTGTCCGGCAGCTTCCAGTATATGCATCTGTTCCATGGTCTGTTCTTCCGTGACCAGCTGTGGTGCGCCCTGCATGATGGTGGCATAAAGCGCATCATAATAACGGCCATAATCGCCGCGTTCGCTGGGCACTTTTTCTTCGTGATAAACGCCAGCTTCATCATAATAGATCAGCGTGCCATAATTCTCCGGCATATCAAGGCCAAAATCAGCATGGCCTTCCGGCAGATAGAATTTTTTGAGGTCGGCTTCCTGCCTGTCCTGCTCCTGCTTGATGAACACGCCACGCCGTCCGTAAAGTTCAAAGCTTGGGCGTGCCTTTGCCCGGAAGTAACTTGATTTCACCGATACTTTAAGCCCGGGATACAGCAAATCCAAATCAAAATAATCATTCATGCGCCCCTTGCCCAAAAGCTGGCGTACATCATAGCGGCAATCCTGCGGCTTGCCCAGCCAGGAAAGCACCTGATCCACCGTATGACAGGCATGTGTATATAGAAACGCATTTTCCCGGCGATAAGTTTTTTCCTGCTCCGGCACATAGGCGCGGTAATAATCATAGTGCATATTGATTTCATAGACCTCGCCTAAAATGCCCGAGGCCATCACTTTCTGCGCCGTCAAAAAATCACTGTCAAAACGGCGGTTTTGATAGCACTGTACCATAACGCCCTTTTCTCTGGCCAACTTAAAGAGCTGCTCCGCTTCCTCCACACTGGTGGCAAAGGGTTTCTCCACTACGCAATTTTTTCCGGCAGACAGCACCTTGCAGGCCATTTCATAATGAGCAGCAGACGGCGTAGTGATAACCACCACATCAATCTCGGTGTCACCGAGCAGCTTGTCCAAATCATCCGTATAGGCAACAGCAGGAATTCTTGCCCAGCCATTATCCCTAAGGGTGCGCTGATAAATCATTTTCACTTTGATTTTGTCCTGCCGCGTAAGGATAAAGGGCAGATGATAACGATTGGTGCTCTTGCCATTGCCAATAAAGCCTAAAACTAACTTCCCTTGCTCCGTCATAATGGAACCTCCCACCTTATAAAACAGTGCTCAAATCCTATTTTTCAATACAGCTGCCAACAGATAAAAAACGGCAATATTTAATACACTCTCCATCAAAAGCCCCGGTGCTGATGACAGCCCTGCGGCAAAACTGTTGTAGATAAGTGCGCCAAACAAGGTGTAGCCTGCCGTCATCACCAGGCATGCGGCCAGCAGCGCCACAAAGGTACGGAGGGATTTTATTCCGTCATTTCCTTTGTCCATAAACAAGATAAAGGTTATGGACATCAGATACTTTATCAGCAAGGTCGGCCCTATCCACAGCGCAAACCCGCCCAAAAAATCCGCAAAAGCCGAACCCAGACAGCCTGCCCATATTGCTTCGCGTCTGCTAGACAGCACCAGCAACAAAAAAATGGCCGCATCCCCTAAATGCGCATAACCTAAGGGAATAGGAATCTTGGGCACAAAGGTCATAAAAAACACCACGGCGCTCATCAAGGCGGTCAGGCAAAGCTCACGCGTCGTCCAACGCCTATGCGATAATGATAAATAAGACATATATCCCCCTCCATTTACCTATCAATTAAATATGTTTACATGGATATACGTCAATTATATCTTTTCAACAATATTTGTCAATCATAAAAAAATATATATGCACGCTTTCAAAAACCATCCCCAATCCTTTGCGCGCCGGCATTGTGTCAGCATTTCCCACAATGACTGCAGCCATTACAAATCAAGCGGCTGCCACAGGCATGACAATGGGGGCCGTCATATTGGGGATGAAAGCGCTCCTCCTCGGGCACGAGCAGGCCAATAGCATAACGCAACATAAACGGATGCTGCTTCCCGCGAAAATTCAGCCCTGCCCGAAAAGCCTGCTCTGCCTGTTTCTGCTTGCTTTTTAGATGATAATGTTTTCCATCCTTGACAAAATCCGAGCCGGTTTCAATAAAGGAAAAGGACACATTAGCTTCCTGACATTCCCCATGCAAGGCCAGTACCCAATCATAATGGCAGGGACGGGCACCGCCATAGTTTTCGCCGCCGCAAATCACCTGCTCAATAAAACCTTCGCGCAAATACGGCTGCAAAGAAACGGGGCCAATAAGCGGCGCACACATAACGCCCTTGTGCTTAAACGGCAGCTTCTGCAAAAATGGCAGCCGTTTATCCGCCATTTGCTGATTCTCGCAGGTCACATTGAACCATACGTTGTCCCATCCCTGTCCCCAGCCATCAGGCAGACATTCCGCCACCCGTTCAGGACGTTTGGTCAGAAGATAAAACACCACATCCGGCCTTTGGCGAATAATTTCCCAAGCAGCATCGCGCCACTTATCCGCCTCGGCCAAAAAGAAATCCGAGGTCATACAGACGCG
Organism: Selenomonas sp. AE3005; assembly: GCF_905233635.1. Classification (GTDB taxonomy): domain Bacteria; phylum Bacillota; class Negativicutes; order Selenomonadales; family Selenomonadaceae; genus Selenomonas_A. The sequence goes on from NZ_CAJODG010000088.1 coordinate 3,317, forward strand.
TATCAATTCGCCGCTTCTGATTTTATAGCTGCCCCGGCGGTCTTTTTGCAAGGGATAGTTAAAATTGTCCGTCCGATAAATCTCCGCGCCGTTTCGGTCTCTTTGCTTATCCAAAAAATACATATAGCAGTTGGCGCAGCCCGGACTTGCTTTTACACAGCCATGCCAGGGATTCCATATATCATGCATCTTCCCTAATATCCTTATTCTATGCCCTGTACTGCTGTATAAAGATGAATCCCCTTCTGCAACAGCCTGTCTCTTATGTCCTTGGCGATTTTATCGTCCGTATAGATAGCGTCAATATCCTGATACGGCAGCAAAGCCACTACCCCTAGCTGGGAAAATTT
>NZ_CAJODG010000089.1 GCF_905233635.1 Selenomonas sp. AE3005
TAAATCACTCCACCAAATGGGATAACCAAGAAATACAATGTCATAATCTTGAAAATTCGGTATTTTTGTAGCTAACTGCGGCCGCGCATCCTGTTCTTTTTCAGCTTTGGCTTCTTCGGTACATGCCCGATAATCCGCAGCGTATTCCTTCACCGTCTTGATTTCAAAGATGTCTGCTCCAGGAAGTTCTTCAGCAATCATATCTGCTAAAATATGCGTATTCCCTTTTTCGATATAGCCCACTTCATAGTTATCACCCTTGCATGAAAAGAATGCCACGAGAATTTTCTTTCCTTTTGCTCCTTCGGCAACAGTCCCTGCATTTTCAGCAGCCGCTGCTGGAGAGGCGGCTTTATCACTGAAAATACCACAACCTGAAAACAGCAGTCCCAAGGTTCCCATGCCGGTCAGCCGAATAAAATCTCTGCGTTTCATGCGTATCCACCTCTTACAAATCCTGCTTTTTTGTAATGACAAAATGCTGCTCACGTTCTTTGATAAGCCACTTGCCATCCTGCTTCACCAGCTTATCCGTATAGCGGATGTAGTTATCCGACACCACATCATGACCGTTTTCCTCCATCACGAGCGCCGCCCGGCAATAATGCACATCCGTGGCCGTATCGCCCTCCACCGTGATGCCCTGCTGACCGTTTTGATGATGCGATGCCTTGATGCCCCCGGTAAAGGCGCTGAACTGTTTTTCCAGCGTGTCCCGGTCATGAATATCCATCGTGAGCTTATCGCCCATATAGACCATGACATGAGCATCCTCAGTAAAATAAACCATCTGCGCCGGCACATTGCACTCCAGATTGGCAAAACCATCAATAACCTCGCGAATCGCTTCTTTTGCTTCTAAAATCTCCAGTGACATTTGACATTCCCCTTTCAGCGTATCTGCATTTCCTTTTGTTAATTTCATTATAGCGATGTTGTATCAGAATATCCAATTGTAAGTTTAGATTATCAATTTAATTATTCTATTAAGTTCGTTATTAAAAGAAAAAATCCAGGGCAGCCTCGTTTAGTTGCTGCCCTGGATTTTTTTACAGATTAGCCAAAATATCCGCTGCGACCTGCACAGCCGTCAAGTGATTTTCCTTGGCTAAGGCCTCATAATCATAGCGGTCATAGAATTTTTTTGCCAAACCGAAATTCAATACCTTCATTTTATCAGCACCATAGAAGCGGGCAATCTTTTCGCCAAAGCCGCCGTCCAGGATGCCGTCTTCCAAGGTTACGACCAGTTCATGGTTGGCTTTCAGTTTTTCCAACAAATTCTTATCCTGCCCGCTGATAAAAAGCGGATTGATAAGTGTTGCCTCTATGCCCTGTTCTTTGAGTTTAGCCGCCGCCTCTTCCGCCAAATTGTAGAAATTCCCTAAACCAATGATAGCAACACGGCTGCCTTCCTTCACTACTTCATACTTATCGAGTTCATCATAGGATTTACGCACCGGACGATTCGAACTGCCCACCATCATGTGGGGCACCCGAATGGCCACAGGATATTTTTCCTGCGGAATTGCCCAATCCAGCATGGCCTGATATTCTTCCGGCGAAGTCGGTGCCAAATACACGAGGTTCGGAATATTGCTCATCATGGGGATGTCGTAGAAACCCAAATGCGTCACATCATTCATACCATACATTGATGCCCAGAACACCAGGAAAGTGGCAGAGCTGTTATTTACGCACACATCCTGGGAGAGTTGGTCATAGGTACGCTGGAAAAAAGAGGAAAAATCCCCAAAGACAGGATGAGCACCATTTCTGGCCAGTCCCGAAGCCATCGCCACGGCCTGTTCCTCGGCAATACCCACGTCAATGTAATGCTCGCCCAGTTCCTTACGGCGTTCCTGGGTAAGTCCCATGCTGGAAGGAGTGGCTGCCGAGATAGCAATAAATTTCTTATCCTCCTTCGCCAGACGCAGGAAGGTTTCTGCCGTCTGCTCAGCATAAGGGTCGACCACCGGCTGCTTTACTTCACCCGTTTCGATATCAAACGGCATATGCCAGTGCCAATCTTCTTTGTTCTCTTCGGCAATCTTGTAACCTTTTCCCTTCTGTGTCACAATATGCAAAACAACAGGATGGTCTATATCCTTGACTTCCTTAAAAGCAGCAATCAAAGCCTCCGCATCATTGCCATCCGCTACAAACCGATAATCAAGCCCCATTGCCTTGAACAGATTACGCTCCGACTTACCGTTGGTATCACGCAACTCTTTGAATCCCTTATACATGCCGCCGTGAACTTCAGCGATACTCATATCATTGTCGTTAAATATGATAATCAAATTGGAATCCATTTCCCCGGCAGTATCCAGCCCCTCCAAAGCCTCACCACCGCTCATGGAACCATCACCGATAATGGCAATAATGTTTTCCTTGTCCCCTTTGAGGTCACGAGCTTTTGCCAGCCCCGTTGCCAGGCTGATGGACGTGGACGTATGCCCTACATTGAACATATCATGCTCGCTTTCCTCAGGATTGGTATAACCGGACACATCATCATAATGCTCTTCATATAGGTAAGCATCCTTACGCCCCGTCAGCATCTTATGGGGATATGCCTGATGGGAAACGTCAAAGACAAATTTATCCTTGGGCGAATCAAATACCGTATGCAGGGCAATAACCGCCTCCACAATACCAAAGTCAGGACCGAAATGACCTCCGTGAATGCTGGCCCGTTTCAGCATGGCCGTCCGCATTTCCTGCGCCAGTACCTTGCGCTGCTCCGCAGAAAAACCTTTGATATCCTGAGGACTATTGACTTTCTCTAAATACATGAAATTACTCCTTACTTTATCTTACAAACATTTTTTCAGCTGATGTTTGTAAGTCTATACCCTTGAGTGAACTTCAAGTCAATGGTTTTTAGAGGATTTACGAAAAAAATTTTTCCTGTTCTTTCCTTGCAGCAATAAGCGTTATATCAAACTATTCAATTATAAATCTATATTATCAATCCGATTATTTTATTAAAATCATTGCCTTTTGGAAAAACAGCCGCTATACTGCAAGTAAAGAACAAAGGAGGACGCATGCATGAATACCAAGCAGATGGAATATATCCTGGAACTGGCACAGGTGCTGAATTTCAACCGCGCTGCCGAAAATCTCTTTATCTCACAGCCCACACTGACCTACCAGATAAAGATAGTGGAGAACGAAATTGGTTTTGCCCTCTTTGAACGTTCCGGCAAAGGAGCTATGCTTACACCGGCAGGGACTCAGTTTGTCGGCACCTTGCGCACACTTTACGGACAACTGAAGGAGGCCATTGAACAAGGGCAGAATTTCAGTGCCAAATATGCCGAAAGCATTCGCATAACGCTGCCGATTCGTTCCGCCATCTACTTTCTGCCGCAGGTCATTGCGCAATTCAGCCGCAGTTTCCCTACAGTCAATGTCATTCCCAGTTTTGACTGGCAGCACGGACAGGAATCCTTCCTGCAAGGCGAACAAGATGTGACCTTTGCCATGGAATACACGATGAAGCGCGTATCGGATGTGACTTGTCACCATCTTTTTGACAGTCACATCTACCTGATTACCGAGAAAAATGACACCCTGACAAAAAAGCCGCTGGTTACTCCCAGCGACTTAAAAGGCCGTGGCGGCTCTCCGCCCATGCTGCGTGCCCTGCAGCAGCGCATAATCAGCGAAATTCATGTGGATTATTTCAACAGTCCCGACCATGACAATACCCTGACCAATGTGGCTGCCCACAAAGGGGTATGTCTGGCACCAGGCTTCTTAAATGACCATAACGGCGAATTTGCCTGGCTCGACTTTGACAGCGATGTCGTCATCCCCTGCGGCGTTTATACGCATAAAAACGACAAGCGCCAATCCCTGCACGCCTTTATTGAGCTTTTGCAGCACTTCTACCGTGACCAGCCGGATTTCAAGGTCTGACAACATAATATGCTCTATCCTATTCACCCTTACGCTAATTACACGAATCTGCACACATGGTCAACCGCAATATCCGAAAAACCATAGGCCTCTGCTTTGGTGAGTTTGCCATTTGCAATATCATGGAGCTTTGCCAGCAGCATCCCACCGCTTTCCTCAATGGTCTGCTCCCCACGGATAATGCCTGATAAATCCACGTCCATATTATCTTCCATCCAGCTATAAGTATGTTCATTGGCAGTCACTTTCAGCACTGGCACAATGGCATTGCCCGTAGGCGTCCCTCTGCCCGTGGTGAAGATAATGACCTGACAGCCGGCAGCTGCCATGGACGTTACAGAAGAAATATCGTATCCTGCCGTATCCATGACAATCGCCCCGTGCTTCGTGGGCGGCTGCGCCTGTTCCAGCACCTCCACGATGGGACGGGTGCCGCCTTTACGGATACAGCCCAGGCTCTTTTCGTCAATCGTGGACAAACCGCCCGCTTTGTTGCCCGGTGTCGGCTGACCGGCCCGGCAATCCTGCCCTGCAGCGAGCAAATGTTTTTCATAGTCCTCGCACACCCGGATAATCTGGTCATGAATTTCCGGCGTGGCGCCCCGGCGGGCCAGCACATGTTCGCCGCCAATCCACTCAATGGACTCACTCATCATGGCGGACGCGCCCAAATCTACGATCCTGTCGCTAAGATTGCCTACCGCAGGATTCGAGGCAATCCCGGAGGTAGCATCACTGCCGCCACATTCTATCCCCAGCAGCAATTCGCTGATGGGGAATTTTTCTTTCTGTTGCAGCCCGGCTGCAGCTGCCATTTCCCGGGCAGCCCGCACAGCTTTTTCAATGGTCTTTAAGGTGCCTCCTTCTTCCTGTATACCAAAGGAAACTACCGGCTTGGAACATCTTGCCTGTATCTTTTCCCGCAGCTTGGCATGCGGTACAGTTTCACAGCCCAGGCCAATTATGACTACGCCGTAGACATTGGGATTCAAGGCAAAGCCTGTGAGCACCTTCTGGCTCATTTCTGTATTGGCCGCTACGTCACTGCAGCCGGTGTTAAAGACGATATTCACCGCGCCCCGTACTTGACTGGCCACAATCCGGCAGGACTCACTGCCGCAGGCACAAGTGGGCAGAATCAGAATATGATTGCGGATGCCGGGGCGGCCTTCTTTGCGTCTGTAACCGTAAAATTCCATATCATTTGCCCTCCCTGCCCATTACATACTCACTGGCGTAATCCCGGGGAATGCTGCGGATATTCTCATGTGATACCCAGCCGCCCTGCGGAATGTCCTGCAAGGTTTCCCCGATGATCTCCCCGTACTTATAGACCATTTCGCCCTTGGCAATATGCTTTAAGGCAATCTTGTGCCAAATGGGAATCGTTTCGAC
>NZ_CAJODG010000090.1 GCF_905233635.1 Selenomonas sp. AE3005
GCCCAATAGGAAAATTAGCAAAAATAATAGCATAAAAAGTCCATAATGAGCATATCTTTGTATACGGGTAAAATTTACCGAGAACTTTTTGACACATACCTATAATGGGGGCAGCAGGTTTTTTTATGCAGTTTGTGCTAAAATGTAACCATGGACGAGAAAATGAAGGACGTATATATTGCTATCGACCTCAAATCATTTTATGCCTCGGTGGAGTGTCAGATACGCGGCTTAAATCCCCTGACCGCCAATCTGGTGGTGGCAGATGAATCACGGACGGCCAAGACCATCTGCCTGGCGGTATCACCGGCGCTAAAGGCTTACGGCATTCCTGGACGGGCGCGGTTGTTTGAGGTGGAGCAAAAAATAAAACAAGTTAATAGGCAGCGCCAGAGCAAAATCCTCGGGCACAAGCTGGTCGGGGAATCAGTGGAAGATACTGAGCTGAAAGCTAATCCACAGATGGCCGTGTCCTATGTGGTGGCTAAGCCGCAAATGGCGAAGTATATGGAGGTCAGCCGGCAGATTTACAATGTCTACCTGCGCTATGTGGCACCGGAGGATATTCACGTGTACAGCATTGACGAGGTCTTTATCAATGCTGCTCCCTATCTGGCCAGTTATCATACAACCCCGCGGGAATTGGCTCTGCGCATGATTCGCGATGTCTTGCAGGAAACAAATATTACAGCGACGGCTGGCATTGGCACTAATCTGTACCTGGCCAAAATTGCCATGGATATTGTGGCCAAACACATGCCACCGGACAAAGACGGCGTGCGCATTGCCGAACTGGACGAAATGAGCTATCGGCAAAAATTATGGAACCACCGCCCCCTGACGGATTTTTGGCGCGTGGGCAAGGGCTATGCCAAAAAACTGCAGGAGCATGGCCTCTTAACGATGGGCGATGTGGCCAGATGTTCGTTAGGCCGGCCGCAGGATTATCATAATGAGGACCTGCTGTATAAACTCTTTGGCGTCAATGCGGAATTACTGATTGACCACGCCTGGGGCTGGGAACCATGCACTATGGCGGAGATAAAAAATTACCGCCCCTTGACGAACAGTATAAGCTCCGGACAGGTATTGATGGAACCTTATGATTTTGCCAGCGGCCAGCTCATTGTTTGGGAAATGACCGATTTGCTGGTGCTCGATTTGGTAGCAAAAGGGCTGCTTACTGACCAGATTGTACTGGACGTGGGCTATGATATTGTAAATCTGCAGGATACAGAGCTGCGCCGCAATTATCACGGGGCTGTGCATACGGACCATTACGGGCGTACGGTGCCCAAGCCGGCGCATGGTTCTGTAAAGCTGGAAGGATATACTTCTTCCAGCAGGAAGATTTTGCAGGCAGTGGTGGAACTGTACCAAAAGATAGTGCAGCACAATCTTTTTATCCGCCGGGTGACGGTGACGGCCAATCATGTGCTGACGGAGGAGCAGGTGCAAAAAGCTGAGACTAAAGACGAGCAGCTTGCTTTGTTTACGGATTACGCCGTGGACGGCCAAAAGCAGGCGGCGGAAAAGGAGGCTGAACGCCGGGAAAAATCCTTGCAGCATACCATGATTGCCATCAAGGAAAAGTTTGGCAAAAATGCCATCTTAAAGGGCAGCAACCTGCGGAAAGAGGGCACCACTATAGCCCGTAATGACCAGATTGGAGGGCACAAGGCATGACAGACGAGCAAGCCGTTTGGCAAAAGTATGGCGATATTATCAATCTGCCCCATCACGTATCGGTCAAACACTCGGCTATGCCCCGGGAAAAACGGGCGGCGCAGTTTGCCCCCTTTGCCGCCTTGACAGGGTATGGTGAGGTTATCAAAAAAACACAGGCCGAACATGAGGCTGAGGTATATAAGTACAGACATGGTGCGGGAGATTTTGGCGACACCGCCGAATAACAAAACGCTGCAGGCGATTACACGTCTGCAGCGTTTTTTACTGGAATTTAAATTTTTTACGGATAAAGCGCACCACGTAGGGAAAGACCAGCATGATAAAGAGTAATCTCGTCAGCTGATAGGCGGTCATAGTGGAGCTGTCCGCACCGACAGTCAAGGCTGTTATGCCCATTTCTGCCAGACCGCCGGGGGCAGTGGACAGGAAACTGGTGACAATGGTGGACGGTGTACAATAGGCCAGTACGCAGCCCATGGCCATGGACACAAAGAGAACCAGCAGGACACTGCCGACAAGTACCGGCCCCATGCCGTGGTAATCGCGGATTTTCCGCAGGTCAATGCTGCTGCCGATGTAACTGCCAACACAAATCTGAGCTACATACAGGTAATGCTGGGGAATAATGGGGGCGGTGTGACCGGAGCAGACGATATAAACTGCCGTGGCCAGCAAAGGCCCGAGCAAATTGGCAGTGGGCAGCTTTATCAGCCGGCCGATTACCGCGCCGCTGACAGCTACCAAGGCAAATACAAGGATATTTCCCGTAGACTCGTTGACGGCCAAATGCGCCGCCGGGCCATCAGCTGGCAATACATGAATGGCCAGAAAAGGAATTACAAACACCACGGAAAGCATGCGCATGGTCTGCATGATGGTCACAGCGGTCAGGTCAACATCTTTCATTTCCGCCGCCAGTATAACCATCTGGGATAAGCCGCCGGGCACACAGCCTAGCAGGCAGCTGGTAAAATCAATTTTCGTCCGGCGAAACATCAGCCAGGCAGAAAAAAGGCCGGCGCAAATGGTGACAAATGTGGCCATAAGCATAAATGGCAGTTGGCTGATAATGGCCTGGCCTGTTTCCACTGTAAAGGGGCGCCCCATTGAGTAGCCCAAGGGAATCAGGGCGATATTGCGTACCAGCAGCGGCCAGGTCAGCTGCTCTTTGCGCAGGAGTGAAGTGAGCGAAACCGCTGCCACCGGCCCCAGCGTCCACGGCAGCGGCGCATTGACCAGGGAGAGAATAAAACCGCCACAAATGGCCACGCCCAAGGTAAAAAGTATTTGCAATAAGAAAGCCTCCATCAGGGCAGAAAAGTATCAAAAATATAACTATAGTAAAATGTAACGGCATATACGGCCATTGTCAATCCCCTGCGTTTAGAAAAAACGATATAAGAAAAAAGGAAACCACATTTGTACAGAGAATAAATATAGCAGGGAAAATAAAAAAGCCTGCGTAAGCACAATGTCATTAAGTTATGCCCCAATCACACAAAAAAACTCTCTTCATTCCTGAAGGTTTTTTGTTGTCTATATGTCGTGGACACTCAAGTAGCCCCACTGCGATAAACTCCACCAAGATGCGGGCGCAAGCGTAAATCGTCGTGGTCTGCATAACTGTGAACTCGTTGACCTTGGCTCCGGCGGCAGATTTGCCAAAGACGAAAGGCCAGCCGCTGAAGTGGTAGCTGTTTTAGGGCTTGTCCCGTGAGCGGAACAGCCAACTGAAAATTCCCATGAATATCACGCTCCTATCTTTTTTTACTTGTGGGGCTTAATTTTTTCTAAAATTTTTCGATATATACAATGAGTGTTGCTGTAATTTTTCCAAGGAGGATGATGGCGATGTTAATGGTCAGGGACACGAATGATTTTATTCGCCAGATGATGGGTGAGCCGTATGACAGCAAGAAGGG
>NZ_CAJODG010000091.1 GCF_905233635.1 Selenomonas sp. AE3005
ATCCGTATTACTGTTGATATGGAGTGGACCGTCTTGGGTCATCCGTTCCGTTACAGCATCGATGCTGAATCCGGTGATGCCCATCTTCTTCAACTCGGTTTCCAGTTCATCCTTGAGAAGGGTGGTGATATATGCCCGGGCTTTTCGGCAAAGATTGTCCCGCTGTTTCTTATTAGTTCGATCCATTCCAAAAAAAGAATGGTTTAACGCCACGTCGATGTCCTCGCTCAAACGGTTAATGACATGCCATCCCTTGGAAAGGCTGGTTCCGCCCTTGAAACTGAGTGCATCCTTGCATGAGCACTGGAACAGCGCTTTTAGCACCGCCGTTACCCACCAGTCCTTCTCAATGGCAGCGGCTAGCTTCATATGCTCGCCTTCTTCCACCTTGCGCAGGATAGCCCTGCGTTCCGCAACATCAAAATCAACCCACTTGCTCATGGCGTTATAATAATGGCATTAATACTTTTCGCATCCAGGCGGGCATCATTTTAATGTCGGCCCGTAATGTTTCTTTTTCCTCGGCCTTGTCTAGAACTTTTTTTAGCGTTGACACCTCTTCCTGTCCCACACTTTCAGGTCCGAGTTCTTTAAGTGCCTGCATAATTAGTGCCGCAAGACGTGTTTGGTAGGAAAAATTACGGGGAACAGCCCGGAGGAGAGTTACTTTTCGTCCATCCACCATCAATTGGCGGCTTGACCCCGATGTAATAAACGCGTAGTGCATAGGCACCTGTTCACTCAGCCCCAGTATGTTTGCCGCAGTCGCGCCCGAAGGCAGCACCTGCGCATGGTCGTGCGCGGCGATGGCCTCAACGATCCTGGGAATCTCCGGATATACCGGACCAAAACGAGTTGTCACCGGCTTGCAATATACACCCTTAGATAGCTTGACAAAAGAGCCCTCTTTGCACTTTTGTGCCAGGACTCGGCAAATAAATGCAACGTCATACTCCGGGTAGTCCGACAGGAAAACTAATACCCCAGCTGGTAGCTTGTCCAGTTTATAGCTCAGACAATTTTCTTTTAATATAGGCATATCCAAACGTACGATGTACGAGACAAAGATAAGAACTATTCTTCGAAAGAAGGTGATAAAGTCAAAAAAAATTGCAATTATTTTGACTTATAAAGTTCTAAATCCACGATTAAGCCCGAGGAATATCTGTTGATGATTGCATTGCCGGCAGCCCCAAAAATGGTTCTTCGTCAATTTTCGTGCACATATTTTTTTGAGTAGAGGATGATTTTGATTAGTAAGAGATCATCCTTTGCTCTTCCATACATGGACCTCTTGACCGCCTTAACTTTGTTATTACATCCTTCCATAGGTCCGTTTGAGAACGGATACCTGATTGCATTCTTTATCGCCTTTAGGTCTGCGGGAAGTTTTTTTGCAAAAGAACAGAGATGACAATATCCTATGTGTTTGTGATCCGCTATCCACTTATCAAGGTCATCCGTTGACGTTCCAGCCATGACTGCCCTGAAGCTGGTATACACTGCCCGAAGTTCTTGTAAAGTCTTGGACCTCAGTATCAGTTCATCAGCAAGAAGTCTCTCTTTGGAGCACTCTCCGGTTTTATCATTTACACCGTAGTTGGGATTCACGACATACAGACTCATCCGTTTTGTGGATAGTAGATGCATTCTGGCGCTCCATTCAGCCTGTTCCTCGCTCAGCGGCGCCGGCTTGTTCCCAAAGCCCTGTTTTGGTTTATATCCGGGGAATGACTTCTTCATCCCAGCAATAAGAGCGTTATAGTCCACCTTCTCTCCAGCAACTGCAATGTCATTCCAGATAGCCCTGTATCCCTTTCCTTGTTTGACCCCGCCAAGAATGATGTCCATGAACCTGCCCACGGGTTTTGAGGCTGGCACTTTCCTTCCTGTCGGCACGGACAGCTCAAGGTGCTTTTTAACGTTAGAGTCCCTAATGTGAAGCATTTTTGCAATGGTCGTCACCGAGTATCCCTGCGCCTTGAGTTCGTGGACCTTTGTGAACATCTCTACATCGTGAGGCGAGGGTGGTCTATATAGTCCGTATCTGACAGCCGTATCACTGCTGGGGGTGCCGATGATATCCGACACTTCGTTTCTGATTTTATCCATTGAAGATTTGAGTTGCTCGGCAACGTGTTCGCCACAGTTTTTTACCAGATGGAACTTGTCGGCAATCTGCTTCGCCCTCGGACGTGCTGCCGTTATTGCTCCGGCATAGGCCGATGAGCGGTCCCTGGATATGATTGCCGCATGCTTGTACTTGCGAAGCGCCTCCGCCACATCGGACTTATCCCTGCTGGGCACTATCTCAAGGGGAAGATGGCTCTCTGCGTCTATTATGAGCGTCCGGTATTCCCGGCCTTTCCGGGTCGCAAAGTCATCAATACACAAACGTCTGAATGAGCTATAATCAATCTCGCAGGGGATCCCTCGTACGATTCTCAATGCAGTGGATGGACTGATTGACATCCCGACAGACGCACACTGGCGCGAGCCAACAGTCGATGCAACCAATCCCAGAAGCTCCTGAAGTTGCCGCAGCTGGCCGGGCGTGCGACGCTGGTACTTCTCGGTTACTCCAGGACACTGCTCGACAAACGTCCTGTGAGAACACTTCGGATTCATACATCGGTAACGAGATACTACAACTGTTAGGATAACACGAAGGCCATGGATTGGAATGTCATCTACCGTGCGTTCATAACGTGAATGTATATGGCTACTCCGGCGACCACAAAACGGACATTTTGATGCATGGTGTGTCGATTGCAAACCGGCCTCAATGTAGTCTTCGTGACGCTCATAACGGTAGCAGCGAACTCCGCTCCAGCCTCCTATTTTCACTATAGTTTGCTCAACTCTTTTCTTTGTGCTATCTTTGCAAATAACTCTTTCGGACATTCGTAAACTCTTGATTTTGAACACCTTAAGTTACGAAAAATAATCCGAAAAAGCAAGGGTAACCAATTGATAATCAATCGGTTACCCTAATTATTTTGCACGAAAATTGACGAAGATTCCCAAAAATCAATGAAAAAAAGAATTTCGACTGTTAGATTTCATTCCTAATATCCTCTTATAGGTGAAAGCAGAAAAGAAACCAAAAAATATAAAAGTCATGGAAAACAATTACTCTACGCAAGCAAACACGCTGAACAACAACAATCAGGCTGTCTCTGTTCCGGTGAACAACAAAAATGTCTTAGGAATCACGGGATTTGTTCTGGCTATAACCGGACTTGTCCTTTGCTGGGCCCCGATTATTTGCTGGCTTCTTCTTATCCCATCCTTTATCCTCTCCTTGATTGGGGCATTTCAAAAGCCTCGCACCCTGGCCCTTATAGGAGCCATCTTAAGTGGCGTGATTATTTTTATCAAGATAAT
>NZ_CAJODG010000092.1 GCF_905233635.1 Selenomonas sp. AE3005
CCTTGGGTAACCGTATCGACATCATAACGTCACTAGATTTAGTAGCCATTATATTTCCCCCGTATTTACATGTATATACAAACACAGTATACCATAAAACCGGATGATACAGGCAAAAACATTTGTATATACATGTATTGACATGTATATACTTTTCTTATATAATATTCTTGTAATCAAACATAGCAATAAAACCGGGAGGAATACAACATGTATAGCAATGAACAACACCTTCAACTTGTAATTGCAGCTTGTCAGGCAAAACGCGCAGCGGATATGCGTAACCTTTTAAACCTTGTGATTGCGGCCTTCTTCTTCGGAACCGGCTGTGCATTTGTCTGGTTCATTATAGGAACTTTAATGGCAGTTTATGACTGAAAGAAAATACGCCTCTTAGTTGTCTGTAGGCGCATTTTTTTTTACATTTTAATGATAGTTTTTTCCTGTTGCACCTTGGGAGAACCTTCATCCTCTACTGGACTAGCCGATGACTGCCCCAAGTAGAACGCCACGCCACCAATCACCAAAAGCAACATCAACATCATGATAGCTTTGTATCTCATAAACAGTTTCAAAAGCCTTGTCATTATAGTTCCCCCTTAATCCTGAAAGTCTGCCGTATGGCTTTCAACATTGGCATTTGCCGTCTGATAAAATTCATCCGCTATCTTCGCACTGGCTTTATCCGACTGTATCATCTTTTCCAAATACAGATTCTGCCCTTTTATGGAATCGGCCACAATGGCCTCCAGCCGTTGCATTTTCTTGACCTGCAACCCTGCAATCTGTTAGGCTGCCTGTGTCACGCCTACAATACCTTCCGCATTCTGCGAAGCCTCTAAGAGGGTACTGAGAGAATCCGTGGTCTTCTGCATTTCTTCCGGGGATGCCAGCCCTTGGCTCAAAATACTCTGCTTAATCCCCTTCTCTACGGTTTTATTTACCCGGTCTGCTTGGTCAGCATAGTCCTGAGCAAAAGCCCCGTTCCACTTGGTATAATCCGTAAAGTTATTATCAAACTCCGTCATAGCCGTGCGGAAATCCGTGCCAATGGCGTTTACGCTGGTACGAATCTTGTTCATTTCCGTAACCATTTCCTGCACCTGCCGAACGCTGGAGGAAAGCTGTGAGGGGTCAAGTTTGGCCAGCTGTTTCAGCTGGGCATCGAACTGCTGCAGCTGCTTTTCATAAGATTTTATGAGTTGCAGCTTATTTGCCAAGTTCTCTGAATGGTTCGTTGGGTCATAGACTACCATTGCTGAAGCTGGTGCTGGCACATAGGCCGCACTTCCCCAAAAGAACGCCGTAGCTGCGGCAACTGCCCCTGCACTTTTTTTCCACTTACTCATGAAAATCATCCTCCTCATGCTGATTCATGTTTTACATTTTTCAAATTCTCAATATAAGCAATGACTTCCGGCATTCCCTTGTATTCCATCCAGTGTTCATTGAACTCATCCTGCGGATAGGTGGCCAAAAGTTCCTTCACCTTCTTTTGATCTTCCTTGCTTGCGCTGGCCACATAAGACAGTGTGAAGGGCATTTGCTCCAAGCCAAGCTCAAACAGGCGGCTATTGCGGTCTGACTTGTAGTAATACTGGCGTTGCTGTGTTGCCGTAGCAATAATCCATCTTTCCTTGGTATTCAAGCTGAACATCTTATAAATCTCGTCATTACTGGGATTTGTTGCGCTGGGATTCGGCAGGAAAATCTTTGTCCGGCAGCTTTCAATGATGGCCGGGGCAATCTTGCTATGGGCAATATCTTCAAGGTTCTGTGTCGCGAATACCACCGACACATTATTTTTACGCATGACCTTCAGCCATTCTTTGATTTTCTGCTCAAACATGGGATTATCTAAGAACACCCAACATTCATCCAACACCAAAATAGTGGGCTTGCCTGTGCAATTCTGCTCCAACCGATGGAAAATATATTGTAGCGTCGGCATAACTGCCGACTTCTTTTCCATCAGCTCCTCCATTTCAAAGACCTGCCAATTCCCATAGGTCAGGGAATCATGTTCACTATCAAACAGGCGGCCATAGGCACCACCTTCAGGATTTGATGCCGAAGCCGTGGTAAAGGTCTTTAAGGCATCCCGCAAGCGTTCATCCTGAAGCATCAAACAGAGTCCTGTCATGGTGCGCTCGTCCTCTGGCGCGGTGGCCAGCTTGTTGAGTGCCGTCCAAACCTCGGCCTTGTCCGTAGGGGTAATCTTATCCATACCTTCCTGCGCCAAAATCTGCAAAATCCATTCCATAGCCCAGTTTCGTTCATTTTCACTGTCAATGTGCGCCAATGGCTGGAAGGAAAGGCTATCTTCGTCCTCATTGGCCAAGTCATAGAAGGAGCCTCCTACGCCAGCCGTCAAGGCTCTTGATGAACCACCTTTATCAAAGACATAGACCTGGGCATCCGGCACCCCGCGAAACTGCGCTTCAATCGTGTTCAAAAGAACCGATTTACCTGCACCCGTCAGGCCGACCACCATTGTATGGCCAACATCCTTCACATGAAGATTGAAACGGAAAGGAGTGCTGCCGGAAGTCTTACACCGCATAAGCGGTGGTGTGTTCAGGTGCTTGTTCCATGCTTCCCCTGCCCATACGGCAGACAAGGGAAACATATGGGCAAGGTTCAGGCTGCTCATAAGATACTTGCGGATATTGTTCCGGGGCATACAGGGAACCGAACTCATCCACGCATTAACGGCGTTCGTTGTTTCATGTACTGTCGTGAAACCTCTGCCGTTGATGGTCTTTTCAATCATACGCACTCGCGTATCAACCTTTTCCTTGCTCTTATCCATTACAATGATGACCTGTGTGAACTTGCCGAAGCTGACCACATCTGCGCCCAGCTCCTGCAAGGCCATTTGAGCATCATCATATTTTTCCAGCGCATCCGTGTCCACCATTGCGCTCTCACTCTTGGTAATGGCCTCTTTCAACTGTGTCCAAATGGATTTACGGCTGGCGAACCACTGCCGCCTGTAATTTTCTATCTCGTTTTGGGCATCCACCTTATCCAGCGGCAGATACCGTGTAACCCAACGATATTCAAAATCCAAGCGGTTCAAAGCATCTAATATTCCCGGCGTGGATTCCTGCGGGAATCCCTTGACCGATACAATGCCTAAATGGTAATCTCCCAATTTCGGATGAAGCCCGCCATGTAATGGCGTGTCTGTAAGATATTGATTCAGGTACTCACAGAACATCTTGGATTTTCTGACCTTGTGCTTCTTAG
>NZ_CAJODG010000093.1 GCF_905233635.1 Selenomonas sp. AE3005
TTTGATGCCATGTACGGTGCGCAGGATGAAGAATTTGACAAAAGTCAGGGCCTGCACTCCCTGGCCGTAAGTTATGGGGCACCGAATGCATTTAAACTGGCGTCGGCCATGCATGTAATTTGCATTGCCTGTTTCTTTACTGTGGGAATTATGTTATCCTTAGGACAGATTTATTTTATCGGCGTGGGCATTGCGGCCGGAACGCTCGTGTATCAGCACCGCATTGTCAGTCCGACAGATTTTTCCCAGGTAACGCAGGCCTACTTCATGCGCAACGGCATTGTGTCCGTGGCCATCTTTGTCTGTACCTGGCTTAGTTTTTTCTTATGATATTTATACCAACAAATTGAGGTGACTCCATGTCCGCAAAAATTCTCGAAGGTAAGTTTTTCGCACAGCAGTTAAAAGATGACGCAGGGCGCCGGGCGGCGGCTTTGCAGGAAAAGTACGGCCGCGCTCCGGGCCTGGCGGTGATTCGCGTGGGCAATGACCCGGCGTCGGAGGTCTATGTCCGCAACAAGGACAAGGCCTGTGCTGCTCTGGGTATTTACTCGGAAGTGATTGCCCTGCCGGAAGAGACGACAAAGGATGAGTTAATCGCCAAAATTGCGGCCTTGAATGCTGACGATAAAATTGACGGTATTCTTGTGCAGCTGCCTCTGCCGGCGCAGATTGCCCAGGATGAGGCTGAAATTCTCAATTGTATTGACCCGTCCAAGGACGTGGATGGTTTCCATCCGGTCAACGTGGGTAAGATGGTGACTGGTGAGCCGGCCCTGCTGCCCTGCACGCCGGCCGGCTGTATCCGCATGCTGGAAATGGCCGGTATTGAAATTGCCGGCAAACGCGCCGTGGTCATCGGCCGCAGCAACATCGTGGGCAAACCCATGTTCCATCTGCTGATGGGCAAGAACGCCACGGTGACGGTCTGCCATTCCCGGACGGAGAATCTGTCGGATATCACCCGTCAGGCGGATATTTTGGTGGCTGCCATCGGCAAGCCGCAGTTTGTTAAAAAAGATATGGTAAAAGAAGGTGCGACGGTCATTGACGTGGGCATTAACCGCATTGCTCCCAAAAAACTGGTGGGCGATGTGGATTTTGCGCAGGTCAGTGAAGTGGCAGGGGCGATTACGCCCGTGCCCGGCGGCGTAGGTCTGCTGACCGTAGCCATGCTGATGCAGAATGTTGTGCAGGCAGCAGAGGCGCACCTGAAGGCTTAAGGCAATCCTGCCGGGACTCAGTGCGTCTGCGGCAGGATTTTCTTATATATTATAAGCTTTATGTTTTATTGCAGAGGAGAAGAGAGCTCAATGAAAACTGACGTGGAAATCGCGCAGAGCGCACAGATGCAGGACATTCGCCGTATCGCGGAGAAACTTAACATCTCCGAGGACGAACTGGAACTCTACGGTAAGTACAAGGCTAAAATCAGTCTGGAAACCTGGCAGCGTATTAAGGACCGCCCCAATGGCAAACTGGTCCTGGTAACGGCTATCAATCCGACACCGGCTGGCGAAGGCAAAACCACCACCAGCGTGGGACTGGCAGATGCTTTCCATAAACAGGGTAAAAAAGTAGCTGTAGCTTTGCGTGAGCCTTCTTTGGGCCCCTGCTTTGGCTTGAAGGGCGGCGCTGCCGGCGGCGGTTATGCCCAGGTTGTGCCTATGGAAGATATCAACCTGCATTTTACCGGTGACTTCCATGCTATCACCACGGCTCATAATCTGCTGGCGGCGGTAATCGACAATCATATCCAGCAGGGGAATGCTTTGGATATCGATGTGCGCCGTGTTGTCTGGAAACGCGTGCTGGATCTCAATGACCGCGCCCTGCGCCATGTGGTTATCGGCATGGGCGGCAAGGCGCACGGTGTGCCGCGTGAAACCGGCTTTGATATCACCGTGGCGTCAGAAATGATGGCCATTCTCTGTCTGGCCTCTGACCTTGAGGACATGAAAAAACGTCTGGGCGAAATCGTCGTGGCTTACACGCGTGACGGCCGGGCTGTCCGTGCCAAGGAACTCAATGTCACCGGCGCGCTCACGCTGCTGTTTAAAGACGCGATTAAGCCCAACCTCGTGCAGACGCTGGAAGGCACGCCGGCTTTTATCCACGGCGGCCCGTTTGCCAATATCGCTCATGGCTGCAACAGTGTGATGGCTACGAAGTTTGCCTTGAAATTTGCCGATGTCGTGGTGACGGAGGCTGGTTTCGGTGCTGACCTCGGCGCAGAGAAATTCCTCGATATCAAATGCCGGTTTGCCGGCATTCACCCGGACGCCGTAGTCATTGTGGCCACGGTGCGCGCCCTCAAGATGCATGGCGGCATGGATAAGAAAGACCTGGGCAAAGTTGACATGTCAGCTTTAGAACGTGGTATGCAGAATCTCGAAAAGCATATCGAAAACATTCAGAAGTTTGGCCTGCCGGCCGTGGTGGCTATCAATGCGTTCCCTACGGATACCAAGGAAGAACTCGACTTTGTGGAAACAGCCTGCAACAAGCGCGGTGCCGAAGTCGCACTCTCGGAAGTTTGGGCCAAGGGCGGCGAAGGCGGCCTGAAACTGGCCGAAAAGGTAGAGGCGGCTATGGCTAAGCCGAATGATTTCCACTTTATGTACGATACAGAGCAGAGCGTGGAAGAAAAAATCACCGCGGTGGTCAAGGAAATCTACGGCGGCGATGGTGTGGCCTTTACGGCGGCTGCCCAGAAACAGCTGGCCGAAATCAAGGAACTGGGCTTTGATAAAATGCCCGTCTGCATGGCCAAGACGCAGTATTCCCTGTCTGACGACGCCGGCAAAATCGGCCGTCCCACAGGCTTTACCGTTACGGTCAGAGAACTGCGCATTTCCGCTGGTGCCGGCTTTATCGTGGCGCTCACCGGCAATATCCTGACCATGCCCGGCCTGCCCAAACATCCGGCTGCCGAAAATATGGATATTGACAACAAGGGCAAAATAACGGGATTGTTCTAAATTAAATAGCATTAAATAGCGCCTGCAAAATTAACTTGGTGGATAAAGGACACATACAGACATGTGTCCTTTTATTATGCGATGAAAAGATATACAATAAGAACAACAAAAGG
>NZ_CAJODG010000094.1:0-580 GCF_905233635.1 Selenomonas sp. AE3005
CGGAAAATTATTCTTCGCTGCCTATAGCGTTAAGACGGAATCGCCATTGAGCTATACCTTCCAACCGGACAATGAAGTCATCATTGACAATTCACGTCTAGATGCTGGCGAGATGACCATGCTGGGGTATTCCATTATTGCCCGGAATGGCGCTGAGATTTACGCAGACAAGACACTGGATGCTTTGGCGGCTAAAAAAGTGGCTATGGGCAAGCTGGGAAATCTGGAAATAGTCTCGCAGGCAACCATGAGCACTGAGCCGCAGAATCAGCTCTTGCAACAGGATGCGATTATCGAGGTAGGGGGCAGGGCTTATCACAACTTCCGCTTTATCCCTGCTTCGGCGTACCAGTCAGATACCATTATGCGCTATTTGGAATCTGTGAATGATATGACCTGGCAGATAGGCGCAGATAATTCGCCATTGTCGCTTATGGGATTCCCAGGTCTTAGACTGTATCGTTTCCAGTATCGAGATGGAATATCCGATGCAATTTCAGGACTGGAGATGTATTTTACAGTGGAACCCCATGAAGGGGCGGTGAGAGAAGAAAAGGAAAAGACAAATGAGTGAGAATGC
>NZ_CAJODG010000094.1:655-3511 GCF_905233635.1 Selenomonas sp. AE3005
AATGATTGTTCTAAATTTGAATGAGGTTCCCAATACCTATTAATGAATAAAAATATACAGGAGGGCAACGACATGATTTTTCAATATACAAAATCAACTCGATAAAAAGGAAATGGGTTAAACATTCATCATATCATCCAATGTGAAGAGGATAACATCGCCTGCGGTGGCGCATTCGTGTAATCCCTGAGTGAAACCATCCTTAGAGAAGATGACGTAGTAGCATTTCTTACCTTTGGCAAAGACAGCAGCATATTGTCTTAAAAGCTCCAGTTCGTCCCGTCCAATTTGTTTGTTCCGATATTTGCAGGAACCAATAATATAGGACTCTTCACCGGTTTTAACATTTAGCGTTTCTCCTACGATATCGATTTCGATTTCCTTGCGCTCGAGGGGATTATTTCCCCACCATCTGCCCAGGGAAAGAATTTCAAAAGGAAGATTATTGGCATAGTAAAGCAAGTAGTCATGGCACATCCGTTCAAAGACAAAGCCCATGAAGTCAGGAAGATAGGGCTTAATCACTCGGTCATATACCCGTTCTATACGTCCGGAAGCAATAAGGGCTGTGTTGTTGGGGACAAATCGATACCAGAAGCGGAAGAAGTTGTCATCGATGGAATAAATGGTTTGCTTCGAATTGCCATTGATTAATGGTCTTTCGCGCTTGACAATGCCAAGTTCCCGCAGGGTTTTCAAATATTTGGAACAGGCTCCGGTTTCCAGTTTGCATTTTGATGAAATCTCTGCTAATTTGGATGCCCCTTCAGCAATAGCAGAAAGGATATCGCTGTATTGAGATGGTTCCCTAAGTTCCTGCTTCAAAAGATTCTCTGGCTCTTCATAAAGGTAGCTGGAGCGGTCAAAGAGGTTTTCAAGAAGTGCTTCGTCTACATCGTCCTTAACATTGAGCTTTCTTATGTAGTGTGGAATGCCACCGGTAATCCCGTAGATAAGAGCATTTTGTGTAGGGGAAAGGTTTGGAGAAAAGATTGCAGTTTCCTTATAAGTCAGTGGCTCTAATTTAAATTGTCCGGTTCTACGGCCATATAATGGGCTTTCATCGCTTAAAACCTGTTTTTCCATGAAGCTCATAGAGGAGCCGCATAAAATCAGGTAAAGCTTGCTGTTTGACCAGGTATGGTCGATGATATGCTGCAGCAGGGAGGAGATAGCCTCCTCAGCCTTGGCAAGGTACGGGTATTCATCTATGACAAAGATAATCCGCTGGTCTTGAGCAAGTCTGCTGATTTCGGAAAGCGCATCATCAAAGGTCTGGTATTCCGGGAAGGTGGTCGCTTCCGGCTCCTTGAACAGGTGGATTGCCTTGGAAAGGGCAGACAGATTCTTGGCTGCCGTAGCCTTTAGCGCTGAGTAATAGATGGTGGGCTTATCCTTACAGAACTCATTGATGAGTGCAGTCTTGCCAACGCGTCTGCGCCCATATATGATGATACATTCAAAAGCATCGTTATCGTAGCGCTTGTTAAGCTTATGCAATTCTTCATCGCGACAATAAAACATGATGTACTCCTTATCCATATGTAAAATAAAGTAACTCATAAGTTACTAACTCGTAATCTATGTTATTTGTATACTACTACTTGCATATTGTTTTGTCAATGAAGAGAGAGTAACAAGGTGGCATAACGGTTGGACTGCGGGAAAAATAGTAGAGACGCCTGTAATGAAAGGGAAGCTGTATACTTATGAGGGACAGCAATACACAGTGCACGAGTTGTATAATTTACTCGGGAGCAGGGTGAGTTGGGAGACCTGTAAAAACCGGCTGAGGTATGGCTGGAGTATTGAACGTGCAATAAGATGTCCAAATAAACGGGCAAGACGTGCTCGTGTTTCAGGGGATGGCGAAATATAAGGACGTTCAAAATATCGCAAGTGAAGGTGCCAGGAAAAATGATTATCACATTAGGCAGGAGTGTGCGAGGCACTGGCCGAATAATCGTCTTTAATAAACTTGCGGAAAATACAGGGCGGGCGCAGAGTGAAAGTATTGGTTATTTCCAGCCTTCTAAAAAATGTGGACGGCTTATTTGCTTTGCTATCATACTTGCAGGGATATAGCACATGGACATTATTTCTCCTTGTGTTTACCGCGAAAATTAGGCAGCCACATTGGAACACTATCCCTGTACGCGATGTAATCCTGACCAAAGCGTTTGATTAGCATTTTTTCCTCCACGGTCTTAAAGTATATACAATTAATTAAGAAAAAGATGAGCGTATATATAGCAATACATTTACTGCTAAAAAGAAGTGCCTCTGATAAAAGGATAAACAGGATTCCTAATATCATAGGATTACGAACTATTTTATATGGCCCCTGTATAACGAGCCGATTAGGCGGCGCTAATGGCGAAAGCGTTCCCTGCCCCAATTTATGAAAAAATAGTGAGGTTTTGATAAATAAGCCCAAGCCACTACAGAAAATAATAACGCCTAAAATGATTTGTTCCAATGTTGGAATGCACCATTGATAATCTGTATACCATAGCAGTATAATGGGGATTATGACCGTTACATTAAAGGGCAATAATAGAATGGCTTTTAGCCAGTTTTTTCTCATACAGTATTATCCTCTCTCTGGAATTTCGAATCGCTGACAACATCTTCCTTATAGTTTGAGTATATGGGGGTTATTTGATGCTCAAGTGAGTAAGCTTTTGAGCGAGGTAAGCGAGCATAGATTTGTGCTCGGCAAGGCTGCCATCGGATAGTGTTTCTTCAAAGGTTGGCAAAGGGGCGTTGGCACCCAGGCGGCTGGTAACGGCTCGGTTGGCAGCATCCTTGAGGGTGTTTATGACCTGCTCGAGAATTTCTCTGTTGCCTTTGGTA
>NZ_CAJODG010000095.1 GCF_905233635.1 Selenomonas sp. AE3005
CTGGTCCATGATTCCGGCGCTTTCCTTTGATTCTCACGAACGTGAAATCACGGCTACGGTTGCCCGTATCGGTTCGGTATTCGGCGGCCAGCTCGTAACCATCATGGTTATGCCGATTGTCCTGTATTTCTCCGTCAATCAGAACGGCGGTGCTGGTGACCCGCAGGGTTGGTTTGCCTTTGCCTGCATCGGCGGCGGTATCGCAACGTTGGGCGCAATTATCCTAGGCATAGGTACCAAGGAACAGGAATCTGCTCTGCGTGAAAACAAGGTGGAAACGTCCTTCAAAGATGTATTCAAAGTTCTGGCCAAGAATGACCAGTTGCTGTGGATAGCCTGCGCTTATTTGATTTTGGGTTTAGGACAGAATATTGTAAATAACTTCAATCTTTACTATTTCATCTATGTCATTGGTGATGCAACGAAATTCTCCATCTTGGGTATTATCAACGTCGTAATCGGCCTGATGGCTGTAGCCCTGTTCCCGATACTTACGACGAAATTCAGCCGCCGCAAGCTGTTCTTCAGCTCTTTGGCGATTATGACGGCAGCGCTCATTCTCTACGCTCTGTCCGGCACAAATGTCTGGATGGCACTCGTTGCTGCCGGCCTGTTCAATCTGCCGCAGCCCCTTATCTTCCTCGTGGTGCTGATGACCATTACGGACTCGGTGGAATACGGCCAGCTCAAGCTCGGCCATCGTGATGAGGCTGTCTGCCTCTGTGTACGTCCGCTGGTAGATAAGCTCTCCGGCGCTGTGACTGGCGGTATCGTTGGTCTGACGGCTGTATGGGTCGGTATGACCGGCGGTGCTACGGCAGCCGATATCACGGCCGGCAGCCTGCTCAAGTTCCAGCTTATCATGTTTGCGGTACCTGTAATCCTGCTGGTGCTGGCGGCTTTCGTTTATCGCGGCAAGGTAACGCTGACGGAAGAAGAACATGCCCGGATTGTGGAAGAACTGGAAGAAAAATGGGAAGACATGAATAAGTAAGAAAACGTTTTCAAAAGAATATTGACAGTTCCGTTTTTCAGGAGTAAACTAGAAACAACAAAGGGAAATGCGGCGCAACTTTGTAAGCGAAGCACGAAGTTGCGCCTTTTTTGCCAACATCAAAGAAAACGTTTACATATAATAGGAGGCCTTGACCATGGAAAAAGAAAATGAAATTCTTGCTAAAATGCAGACGGAATTCGCTGCTAAATTCGGTAATGATGCCGCTGCCAAGACGCGCGCTTACTTTTCACCGGGACGTGTGAACTTAATCGGTGAGCATACGGATTACAACGGCGGTCATGTGTTCCCCTGTGCTATTTCCCTGGGGACTTATGCGCTGGTGGCTGACCGTCAGGACAATAAGACACGGATTTACTCCATGAATATGGCTGATAAGGGCGTAATTGAGTTTGCCATGAACGGTCTCAGCTACGACAAAGCCAAGGATTGGGCCAATTACCCCATGGGCGTGGTTAAAGTTTTTGAGGATGCCGGGCATAAGGCCGGTCATGGCTTTGACATCCTGATTTACGGTACGCTGCCCAATGGTTCGGGGCTTTCCTCCTCGGCCTCCCTTGAAGTGCTGACCGCCTTGATTTTAAATGATGCCTTTGACTTTGGCCTGGATATGGTCGAAATGGTGAAACTTTCCCAGAAAGCCGAAAACACCTTTGTCGGTGTCAACTGTGGCATTATGGACCAGTTTGCCGTAGGTATGGGCAAGAAGGATTGTGCAATTTTACTGGACTGCAACACGCTGGAATACCGTTACAGCAAAATAGCCTTGGACGGGGCCAGCATTGTTATCACCAATACGAATAAACCGCACAGCCTGGCATCCAGTGCCTATAATGTGCGCCGGGCCCAGTGTGAGCATGCCCTGAATGAGCTGAAGGAAGTTAAGCCGGAACTGAGTGCGCTGGGGCAGCTCTCCAATGAAGAATTCAATCAGCTGGCCGGGGCTATCAGCGAGCCGCTGGAACGTCAGCGCGCCCGTCATGCCGTCCTGGAGAACAACCGGACGCTGGAGGCCGTGGAGGCCCTGGAGGGCAATGATGTGGTCAAATTCGGCAAGCTCATGAATGAATCACATTATTCCCTGCGTGATGATTACGATGTGACGGGCAAGGAACTCGATACCCTGGCTGAGCTGGCCTGGCAGGTAGAGGGCGTTATCGGCTCACGTATGACCGGGGCCGGGTTCGGCGGCTGCACGGTCAGCCTCGTGAAGAATGAGGCGATTGAAACCTTTAAGGAGAAGGTCGGCAAGGCTTATACAGAAAAGATTGGTTATGCCCCGAGCTTCTATGTCGCCAATATTGCTGACGGCACGCACCGGCTTAAGTGATAGAAAATCCTCTGGTAATCATATAGAAAACGTATAGAAAACATGTTACAATAGAAAGCGATTTCTGTTGTTGAAAAAAAGGAGCGCATTGACATGTCGATTCTTGTTTGCGGCGGTGCCGGTTATATCGGTTCTCATGCCGTTCATCAGTTAGTGGAAAAGGGCGAAGAGGTTGTTATTGTCGATAATCTGCAGACGGGCCACCGTGATGCCCTGAACCCCAAAGCTAAATTTTATGAAGGTGACATTCGCGAGGCAGCTGTCCTCGATAAAATCTTCACGGAAAATAAGATTGAGGCTGTTATTCACTTTGCCGCCAACTCGCTGGTCGGTGAAAGCATGGAAAAACCGCTGAAATACTTCAATAA
>NZ_CAJODG010000096.1 GCF_905233635.1 Selenomonas sp. AE3005
TGATACCCAATTAACGGGCAGGGTGTTCGATAAGACCTTCTCGAAGACCATGCGCAAGATGTGGGTTCAGTTCGCCAAGACCGGCAACCCGTCATTAAGCGCGAAAGATTCTCCTGATGGCAAAGCGCACGTGTGGCCGCTTTATGACTTGAAGAACAAGAAAATGATGGTCTTTGACGAGTTCAACATTCACCCGGAGAAGGAATCCCAGAGAAAGATTCTGGATTGGGAGAGAACCTATTTCCTGACCAAGTATTTTTGTATGTGATTGTTTTCAACCTGGCAAACACAAGCGCGAACTGAAAATTATCATATAGGAGATAGTTATCATGAAGCAACAAAAAGCACAATATCAATCCCACGGCTGCGTCTTTATGGGAGCATTGCTTTTCGTCCTCATGCTTTCCGCTGTGGTACAGGCAGCTCCCTTAACAACTCCAAATATTTCCTATGGGGCGGCCATTGATGCTGTGCGCCAGCGTTATGGCGAGCCGCATGAGATAGAGCAGAAACAGCATGCGGCTTTGGGAACTGTCAGCGAATATGAGTACAAGAACACCTTTGAACTTTATGTGACCAACGGTGTGGTGCAGAAGATAAAAGTTGATGAGACAAATGGTCTGGGGACTGCTCAGGGGATTATGGTTGGTTCAAGTGCCGAGGCAGTGGTGGCAGCTTACGGACAGCCCAATGAGGTGAAAGGTGACCACTATATTTACCGCTGCGCAGGCAATCAGGCATTAGGCTTGGATTTTGAAATAGAGCATAACCGCGTGGATAAAATTGCATGCGGAGTATTGTGAGCAAGGGGGGATTACCGATGAAAAAATTACTTGCTGCTGTGGCGGCTGGTATGCTGCTGACCGGGGCGGTATGTTTTGCCGCTGTGCCTGCTGATGAAGTGGCGATAGCCGGGGTAGCGCCGGGCTCCAGCGTGGAAAATGCCAAGAGTAAACTGGGAGAGCCAACGCATACCACCGGCAAGAAACTCTATTTTGCCAATGGCATAATGGTGGAAGTGGCTAAGTACAATCCCAGCATGGTGGAAGAAATAGAAATTCTCTCTGCTGGCGCTGCTACGCCGGGAGGCGTGCAGGTGGGTATGGCTGAATCTGCCATTACGGAAAAATACGGCCAGCCTGATAAGCTGGACCGTGATTATGACGATACGGAATACACTTACTACAGCCATGATTACGTCAGGAAGATGGAATTTAAGGTCGTGGGCGGCAAGATAGTGAAGATTAAATGCGAAATGCGCTAGACCATAAAAAATTTCCTTGCAATGGCGATAAGTTAATGGTATAATTTTCAAGTCGTGAGACAAATAATGTTTTGAGTTGAAATGCTATTTCAACCTCTGCTCCTGTGCGAGCAGGAGCCAAAGACCAGAGAGGGAGGTGATTTCGTGAGAAAGTACGAAGTCATTTTTATCGTGAAACCGATGGAGCAAGTTCACTAAGCTCATCACCGAAAACGGCGGTACTATCGATAAAGAAGATCGTTGGGGCAAGAAGCGTCTTGCCTATGAGATCAAAGACTGCACTGAGGGTTTCTATGAACTGCTCTACGTTACTTGTGAACCTGCATGCGTAGCAGAGTGTGACCGTGTAATGAAGATTACGGACGGTATCCTCAAGCACATGATCGTGAAAAACGACGAAGAATAATTCAGAAGTACACCATTTTGGTGTCAGGGAGGATGTACCATGAATAAGGCTATACTGATTGGCAGACTTACCCGTGACCCGGAAGTGCGTTATACGCAGTCCGGCACGGCAGTTTGTACTTTTACTTTGGCTGTTGACCGCCGCTTTGCCCGTAAGGATGCAAATGACGGACAGCCGACCGCGGATTTTATTCCCATTGTTGTCTGGAGCAAACTGGCTGAGATTTGCGGCAACAATCTGGTAAAGGGACGCCGTATTTCGGTAGAAGGCCGTATTCAGGTCAGAAGCTACGATGCGCAGGACGGTACGAAGCGTTATGTGACGGAAATCGTAGCGAGCGAAGTTGAGTTTTTGGATTCCAAGGGCGCAGCTCCGCAGGCTGGCGGTTTTGGTGCGCCTGCACCGGCTCCAGCCGCACCTAGTGATGGTTTTGGTCCGTCCATCCCTGACGAAGAAATCCCATTTTAAGACAGGAGGGAATTACTTTGATGAGACGTGACAGAGGCAGAAGACCTCGTAGAAAAGTCTGCTCATTCTGCGTAGACAAGGTTGAGCATATTGATTATAAAGACGTAGCAAAACTCCGCCGCTTCATTACGGAGCGCGGTAAGATTTTACCCCGTCGTATCTCCGGCAACTGCGCTAAGCATCAGCGTCAGGTGACGGTTGCTATCAAACGCGCACGCAATATCGCATTGCTGCCGTTCACTGCTGAATAAGAGTAGTATAATCCTCCCTTCGGGGAGGATTTTTTTTGTAAAAGTATTTGATATTTTAGAGTCAGTGTGATAAACTACTACTTGTTAATGTGTAAATGCGTTGATGAAGAGAGTAACCGTCAGGGAAAGCTTTAGCGAGCCGGGGCAGGTGCAAGCCGGTAGTGAGTATCAGGCGGTGAAAATCACTTCGGAGCAGCAGGCTGAAATCCCTTGCGGACAGTAGGCTTCGCCGGTATTCCCCGTTACGGAATAGCGTATGCTGGTACGTGAAAAATAGGTGGTTTATAAGTGTAGGTATACCTGCATCCTGTTTTTGGGATGCAGGTTTTTTTATTTTGGAGGAGGAGTTCGTTTGTACAGCAAGGTTGACACCAATTTGAACTTCGTGGAGAGAGAAAAGGAAGTTCTGGATTTTTGGAAGAAAAATAACATCGCGCAGAAGGCTATCGACCAGCGTGAAGGCTGCGATACCTTTACGTTTTACGATGGCCCGCCGACGGCTAACGGCAAGCCGCATATCGGTCATGTTTTGACCCGTGTTATCAAGGATATGCTGCCGCGCTATCAGTCTATGAAGGGCAAGAAGGTTTTAAGAAAGGCCGGCTGGGATACGCACGGTCTGCCGGTAGAGCTCGAAGTGGAAAAACTCGTGGGCATCAACGGCAAGGAACAGATTGAAGAATACGGCATTGAGCCGTTCATCAAGAAGTGCCGTGAGTCTGTTTGGAAATACAAAGGCATGTGGGAAGAATTCTCCGATGTCGTTGGTTTCTGGGCTGACATGGAACATCCCTACATAACTTACGAAAACGACTTCATTGAGTCCGAATGGTGGGCGCTCAAAGAAATCTGGAAGAAGGGCCTGCTCTATAAGGGCCATAAGGTTGTACCTTACTGCCCGCGCTGCGGCACGCCGCTGTCTTCTCACGAAGTAGCGCAGGGCTATAAGGATGTCAAGGAACGCTCCGCGATGGTGAAGTTCAAGGTCAAGGACGAAGACGCTTATTTCCTTGCTTGGACGACTACGCCCTGGACATTGCCCTCCAACCTCGGCCTCTGCGTAAACCCGGAAGTGGATTATGTAAAGATCAAGGTTGACGGCACGGTTTACTATCTGGCCGAAGCCCTCGTGGATACGGTCTTTGACGGTGTGGAAGGCGAGCGCGAAGTCCTCGCTAAATGCAAAGGCAAGGACCTCGAATACCGTGAATATGAGCCACTCTATGCTTACGCTGTCGGCAAGCTCAAGAAAAAGGCCTTCTTCGTGGTTTGTGATGATTATGTAACGACGTCCGATGGTACGGGTATTGTTCATATCGCGCCAGCTTTCGGTGAGGACGATAACCGCGTCTGCCGCAAGTACGATATGCCGTTCGTGCAGTTCGTCAATAACAAGGGTGAAATGACGGAAGAAACGGATTGGCCCGGCGTGTTTGTCAAAGACGCTGACCCGCTGATTATCGACGACCTTAAAAAGAGCGGCAAGCTCTTTAAGGCGCCGAAGTTTGAGCACAGCTATCCGCACTGCTGGCGCTGTGATACGCCGCTGATCTACTATGCGCGTGAAACCTGGTTCATCAAGATGACGGATGTCAAGGACAAGCTCATTGCCAACAACAACAAGGTCAACTGGATTCCGAAATCCATC
>NZ_CAJODG010000097.1 GCF_905233635.1 Selenomonas sp. AE3005
CAGCAGCACTGATACCCAATTGCCACGGCTGATATGGTAGCCCTTGAAGTACCCATTCTGATGTATGAGCATATCGGCATAAGCAGTATCGGCCAGTTTTACATTGAGTATATCCACTCTCCCTTCACCATGAAGCCCAAGATTTTCTCTTGGGATATCCATTATGAGTCCGTACCACTTGCGGTTATCCTCATGGCGTAGAATAGCATAGTGCGGAAATCGCCGCCACAGATACTCCGGCTCTGTCTTATATTTTCCCTTTGCGTACCGAAGCACATCTTCACGTAATGTTTTCACCCCCATCACCTCTAGTCAAAAATTCGCTGGAAACTGGCTTAATTCCTGCCTTCATGCCCATTTTACACACCCTGCAAACGGTGCTTTGACAAATACCTGCACCGTACAAACGGGGCGCTTTCTGTCCTGCAACCCCCTAGGAGCAAAAAGCCGCCAAAGTCACCATCCTTATCCATGACCTGAATACAAGTCTCTCCTATACAATGCAAAAACACCTCGAAGCCCCTTATTTCATAGGTTTTCGAGGTGTTTCGCTATGATTTTGATTTGACTTGTCATTTTTGACCTGTCAAATCTGTTGACTCGTCAATGTCGTATTGGTCTTTTTTTCAGCATCGATAAGTTCCTGTGCAGCGGTCAGCTGCAGTTTTACCTGCTCTGTTGACGTACCGCCCAAGGAAATACGCTGGTTGACGCAGGTCTCGGGCTTCAAGGCATCGGCAATGTCAGCCTCGAAGAGCGGCGAGAGTTCCTGCAATTCCGGCAGGGTCATATCAGCAAGGTATTTGCCCTCGGCAATGCACTTATGCACGGCCGTACCGGATACCGCATGTGCCTGACGGAAGGGCATGCCCTTCTTTACCAGGTAGTCGGCCAGGTCGGTTGCATTGGAGAAGTCCTCCTCCACCGCCTTGCGCATGACATCTTTCCTGACCTTCATGCCACGAATAAGCTGAGCATAGACACCCAGACTGAATTTCACCGTGTCGATGGCGTCAAAGATGCCTTCCTTATCTTCCTGCAGGTCCTTGTTGTAGGCGAGTGGCAGGCCTTTGACCGTGGTCAGCATGGCCATCAGGTGGCCGATTACCCGGCCGGTCTTGCCGCGCACGAGTTCAGATACATCGGGGTTCTTCTTCTGCGGCATCATGGACGAGCCTGTGCAATGGGCATCGTCAAGTTCCACAAAGGAGAACTCCCGGCTGCACCACAGAATAGTTTCTTCAGACAATCTGGACAGGTGCACCATTAAAATGCTGGCTGCGGACAGAAATTCCATGATGTAATCACGGTCACTGACAGCGTCCAGGCTGTTGCCGTAAATCTGCTCGAAATTCAGCTGCTTGGCCACCATTTCCCGGTCGATGGGGAATGTCGTACCTGCCAAAGCGCCGGCACCTAACGGCATGATATCGGCACGCTGGTAAACACCGCTGAACCGGGCATAGTCACGCGAAAGCATACCGAAATATGCCAGCAGATGATGGGCAAAAAGAATCGGCTGTGCCCGCTGCAAATGCGTGTAACCGGGCATAATAACATCCTGATTCTTCTTGGCAGTTTCTATCAAGGCTTCCTGCAGGTTGATAATTTCCTGCTGTACGGCCACCACTTCGCGGCGAATGTACATGTGCGTATCGAGCGCCACCTGGTCATTGCGGCTCCGGGCGGTGTGCAGCCGCCCCCCAGCCTCACCAATGGCCTCAGTCAGCCGCTTTTCGATATTCATGTGGATATCTTCCAAATCCACCGAGAAGTCAAAATCCCCAGCCTCAATCTGCTGTTCGATATCTTTTAATCCCTGCAGGATTGCTCCGCAGTCATCATCGGAGATAATGCCGCACTTGGCCAGCATGATGGCATGGGCAATGGAGCCGGCAATATCTTCGTGATACATGCGCTTGTCAAAGTTTATGGAGGCCTGGAATTCGTTGACCATTTCATCTACGGTCTTGGTGAAACGGCCTCCCCACATGGCCTCACTCATTTACCCGTCTTCTCCTGCATCAGAGCACGAACTTTGAGCGGCAGGCCAAACAGGTTGATAAAGCCCGTAGCATCAGCCTGGTTGTACACATCATCATGTTCAAAGGTTACAAATTCCTGGCTGTACAGGGAGTACGGAGAAGTTGCACCTGCGGAAATGATATTGCCCTTGTAGAGTTTGAGCTTAACCTGACCGGTAACCGTCTGCTGCGTGCTGTTGACAAAAGCGTCCAGTGCTTCACGGAGCTGGCAGAACCACATGCCATCATAGACGAGTTCAGCATAGCGGATGCCAACCTGCTGTTTGTAATGGTAGGTTGCGCGGTCAAGGCAGAGGTATTCCAGTTCACGATGTGCATAGTAGAGCAGAGATCCGCCCGGATTCTCATACACGCCACGGGACTTCATACCCACCAGACGGTTTTCGCAGATATCTACGATACCAACGCCATTGCGGGCACCTATTTCGTTGAGTTCAGTCAGCAGTTCTACAGCGCCAAGTTTCTTGCCGTTAACAGCTACCGGTTCGCCCTTTTCAAAGTCGATGGTCACATATTCCGGTTCATCCGGAGCATCTTGCGGTGCCTTGGAAATCAGGAACATGCTGTCTTTAGGTTCATTGGCTGGGTCTTCAAGGTCAGCACCTTCATGGGACAGATGCCAGATGTTTCTATCCATGGAATAGGTCTTGTTATCCGTGGCAATGGGGATATCATGCTTTTTCGCATATTCGATTTCCGCCGAACGGGAATCCAAATCCCATTCACGCCACGGAGCAATCAGCGTGATGTTCGGAGCCAGCGCCTTGACGGTCAGCTCAAAACGCACCTGGTCATTGCCCTTGCCAGTAGCGCCATGAGCGATAGCATCCGCGCCTTCCTGCTTAGCGATTTCCACCAGTTTCTTGGCAATGATCGGACGGGCAAAGGAAGTACCGAGCAGGTACTTGTCTTCATAAACAGCACCGGCTTTGAGCGTCGGCCATACATATTCCTTGAGGAATTCTTCCTTGAGGTCAGCGATATATACCTTGGAAGCACCGGATTTCAGCGCC
>NZ_CAJODG010000098.1 GCF_905233635.1 Selenomonas sp. AE3005
AAGACGCTGCCCCTTAGCGATGAGGTGAACTTTGCCGCCATGTTCGTGTCCGAGGCTGTCAACCAGCGCATGATAGCCGACAAGTACAATCAGCTGGTGCTTTCCTTCGACTACGAAAACGGCGATGAGGAAAAACTTGAAGAGCTGATCAAAAAGACCCGCGATGCTTACCAGATAGCCGCCAAGACTGCCGAGATGGCCATGGATGTGTCGGTGGCCGTGGCCGAGCTGGAGAAGCAGCCCTGGTATGTCCCCTTCAAGTTGCCGAAGGAGAAAGAGAAAAAGACAGCGCTTAGTCTGGACACGGCGCTTTTCAGCCGCGCCTATGCCAGAGAGCCCTATGTACTGAATGAGCAATGGATACCGCCCGCCCAGACCATCGAGTACCTGAGCAACGGCAAGGCACGTTTCCGGGGTGAGGGCACCCCCGCCGACAAAGGCTGGGTTTACAATGACGCCATAGCCCAGAAGTGGGAGGAGAACCAGGCCAAGGAAAAGGCGGCCGCCGACAAGAAGGCCCAGCAGGATGCCGAGCTGGCCCAGGCCGCTGCCCGCAAGAAAGCCAAAGCGGAAGCCGAGGCCAAGGAAAAGAACATGCTGGCCGACGCCCAAAAGAAACAGCAGTACATACAGGAAAAGGCCAAGGCAGATTATTTCCGGGACAAGCGCTATGAGGCCAGCGATGACAACTGGGACGTGCAGAAAGATACCCACAAGCTCCTGCAGGAATACGGCGCGGAGGAAGTCGTCAGGCTTTACAACCAGTATCCGGCAGGGGAGAACCTGCGCGGTTTGGCCAAGGCACTGCATATACAGGGTTCATCGAACTATGAGACCTATCAAAAAGCCTACGATGTCTACCGCCGGGCCGCCCAGGCGCAGGGAATTTTTGGGACGAACACTTACGAGCAAGAGGCCCAGTACAATGACAAGATGTATCGCACCAGCTATGTGGTCGCCGCCGGCGGGAAATGCGCCGAGGCGGGTGTGGCTTGGGCCCAGACAGCCAGAACTGGTGGCGCTATTGGCACAGCCGATGCCGTGGCCAAGACCGGCGAGGCTGTTTTCTGGGTGGCGCAAGCCAAGCACGTCTGGGAGACCGGCGACGAGGACGGTGAGACAAAGGCATGGCAAGATTTTACCGGCTCGATAAGCGCCGGCACCGGGATGCTGTCCTTGGGCAAAAAGACCTGGGACGTGGGCAAAAAGGCGTGGGATGCGGGCAAGGCCGGCCTGGATCCCAAGAACTGGGAGAAAATCAAGGAAGCCTACCAGGCTTTCAAGAGCGGCGATATCATGGAGTCCGCGAAGAAGTACATGACCCTGGAAAACGCCTGGGATGCCTATAACGACGGGGCCACGATCTATCAGATGTTCAGCGGCGGCGACGATACGGCCAAGACCAAGACTGCCGAGGGCGAAAAACCCACGATGAAATATGCCGCCGTCTCGCAACGCGTCAACGAGGACGGCACCATCTCCGTCCGCACCACCGTGACCAGCGACGATGACCCGGACAGGGACAAGAAAATCGCCGCCGTCACGGGGGAGACCCCCGAGGAGATAGCGACAGCCACCGCTAACATCAGCGCGGGGCCGGAGGAAATAAACCCCGAAAAAATCGAAGAGGAATTGGCTCCTATCGACGAGGAACAGATAAAAATCATGAAATGGATGACCTCGCCGGAGTTCCAGCTGGTCCTGGGCGCGGTCGAGGATATGCAAAATCCCTACGCCATCGAAAAAGTCGCGGGCACCTACAGCGTCCATATGTCCACGACTTTTAACGGGCAGACCAGGGAAAGCGACAGCACCGTGGTAGTCTCTGACGGCGGGAACGGTCTCCCGGCCATCACCATCGACGGCCAGGGCACGGAGGTCACCAGCTACGACACCAAAACCGGCCACGGCAATCTGACGACAGGCGGCTTCAATGTGCCCTTTGTCCTGGACGGTCAGAGCTGCCAAATGGATACCTCGGCCATTCAAGCGACTTTGAACGGGCTTGATCAACAGTACCAGGAAGCCATGGGGGCGCTGCAAGGAGCGAATGCCGATATGGCCAATGTGCCTACCAGGATAGAAGGGCTCGACGGTGGCGATGCTGCCGGAGGGGCGTTGGCCAACGTCCATGGGATGATGCAGGATGCCATGAACGCCGTCCCGTAAAAACAGCACCCGGCAAGATTGGAAGAAGCAGGCCGCCGCTCCCATGGGGGCAGCGGCGGCTGAGAATCAAAGGAAGTCAATATTTAAGGAAACGCTGATTAAATGAGCTTTTGTCATTGTCGAAGGATTTTTCTGTCAGGCAAGAAAGATGCCGTGAAGTCGTAGCAGAGCTACGTCGAACAGCATCTGACGCAGCATGACAGAAAAAGACTCGGCAAGGGCAAAAGGGAATTAATCAGTGTTTCCTTAAGGAGGGCAATCACATGAAAATTTACAAAGTGCTTCTGGTTATTTTTTCAGCTGCATTGCTGCTGAAAACTACATGCAGCTCGTCAAGCGAGGCTTCGCCAAATCTGATCACGAATGGAACAGCGTCAGAAGGAATGGGATTATGGCAGACCTCTACCAACTATGACGGCGTAAAAGAATACGATTCCTATTACTTCCACCCCAAAGGATACAAAGGCTCGAACGGCACACGTATCTATCAGGATGTAAATATAAGCAGCTATAGGGGCATGGTCGCCACGCTTTCCGCACAAAACCGCGCCTACGGCACCGGCAACGATTACAGCATGCTTAAGATGGAGTTCTTCGATTCGTATGGCAACCTTATAGACTCTGCATCTTCAGCGATGGATCAGGGAACCAGTACATGGCACCTTATCCAGGTTTCAGCAAAAGTTCCCCAAAATGCAGTTACCGCCAGGATATCGCTCTATTCCTTCTATCGGTCTGGCAGTGAAGCGGATTCGTATTTTGACAATGTTTCCCTCACGACAGATTTGGAAAGAGTCGAGTTATACTAAAAAATAAAGAAAGGCTTGCAGCTGACCGATCCGGATATTACCGGCAGGCTGCAAGCCTTTCTTTATCTCAATTCCCAAAAGGTTTTCTGTTCATAGTATCCCTTTGCTTGCGAGACGTTTGTGCGGCTACTGTCAAGAAAATGCCAAAACTGTCATTGACTAATAACCGTCTTATCCCTGATGGCAAAAGGGTTTTGAGGGGTGCATAACGAATGGGAGAATTAGGATTAATTTCCGGAAGGCTATCGAGCTTGCCCCGGGGAACGAAGTTTTCCAAGGTAATTTGGAAGCTTCTAAGGAGAAGATGTAAGGGAAAAGCCGCCGCTTCCCAAGCGGGGAGCGGCGGCAGAACATCAAAGGAAGCGCAGAAGCTGAACCAATTCGTGAGGGGGTTCATTATCCGAAGGCCAACTGTCCGGCGGTCAAGGGGCTTGAAACCAACATTTCATTTTTCCCATTCGGCAACAACTATACAGTCAAGTTTGTTGAATTGTTTTAACTGCTTGTCATTAGTCAGGAATAGTTGACAATTATGATATTGGGCAGCAGAGAGCTGCAATGCATCCATAGCCTTGAAGTAGGTATGTTCAGCACGGATTTTTGCAGCTTGGATTGCTACATCTTGATTGATGGAAACAATTTGGATGTTGCAGGCAGTCACAAAATCCCAAAGCGCTTGAACTGCAGCTTGGTCACCGGCACGATATGGCAATACCAAATATTCCATGCAAGTGATTGTAGAAAGGATAAAAGAATTGCTTCCAGTGAACAGAGATGAGAAAATTTTTTTGACTGTATTATGATAAAGAGATGCTTCATCAAGAAAATAGATCAGGGGTGCTGTATCCAAAAAGATTTTGTTACAATCTGTCATTTTCCCGCAACCCTTTCACATAGTCATCTACAGAGCCGTGGCTGCTGAACAGCTTTCCTGCACGCCCCGCATATTTGTTGATATCGATGGTTTCTTTGGACGGTATGGGTGAATGTTCATTTAGAATTGTAATGATTACTTTTTGGCCAGCGACAAAATTAACCGTTTCTTCGGGCACAAATCGTTGCCCATCATAGGTTGCAGCGACTGATAACATGAGAATGCCTCCTTCCTAGAGGAATATGTATGTCAGACAAGTTTGCGACTATTCTTGATATTAGTATATCCTTCCTATATTTTACTGTCAATGACAGGTTATGTCGTATATGGCAAAGTGCAAAGGAGTTGATTCTTCATGCACGCTGGGACGGAATACCAGATAAGTCACCGATTGATTTTTCTTGGTAAATTCAATTGAACTGTGCTTTAGGAAATGCTCAACTTCCGTATTTAGTGGGCATGAAAAGCCATCAATCAGGTTCAGCAATGCAGTTTTACCGATATAAGCACAGTCATTTTCGTCGAGTGTACGACGTAGATTCATGGTATAGC
>NZ_CAJODG010000099.1 GCF_905233635.1 Selenomonas sp. AE3005
GGTCTGCATGGCGCGGCTCATCTTGTCGTTGGCTTCCTTCATGGCATCACTGCTCTGCCGGGCATTGGCCGCTTCATGGAGCAGGAAGTTGTGCAGGGATACCCCCTTCTTTTTGTCCTGAATCTGCTTGCTGGTGGCCAGCAGCTGCTTCTTTACTTCATCGGAAAGGTCAATCCGCTGACCTTCCACTTCGATATAACCCTGCTTCACCGCCCGGCTGACCATAGCCGCATTGCCAAAACTGATGACGAATTTATTGCTGTCCCCCTGGCGAGAAACGGAAAAATCAATCCGGGGTTCCTCCGTCTTTTCATTGGCAGCTTTGTCCTTACTTGCCTGCTGTAGTTCATAACCAGCTGAGGAAATATCCACCGCATCCTCAGTCGTTGAATACTTAGCCGGCGCTTCTGCATTCCGAGCCGGAACGGTTATCCCATCCCGCTTAATGCGCTCATTGAGCTTTTTCGCCGTGGGCTGGCTGGTGTAATAGTCCAGCTCCTGCTTGGTTAAATTCCTTAAAATACGCATAGCCTTATCCTCCCTGATGAAAGTACTCAATCCTTCTCATTGGGTATATCGAACAAATGCTATTGTAACTTAATGGTTTTTCTGCTTATTTTTAAACACTGCACCTTTTCATGCGTTTATGCTCTTAGAGGTATAGTAAAAGACTGCCAGATGTTTATCTAACAGTCTTGATATGCTATAATGTTAGCGTTGCTCCAACCTCCAACTTGGAACTCATGCGACAGGAAGGAGGGGTGAGTCATGACTTCCTTTCGTCAAATAGTGATTGCCATCATGGGTAATGTAGTTGCCTACTACATCATCAAGTGGCTGGATGGGTTAATCACGTTAATCAAGGGGTAGCCAGCCCCAGTCCGGCATAGCTGTGAATATGCAAGAAAAGCACGTTAGAGGCTCCAACCACATCTAACGTGCTTTTCTATTTGAGTCATGACTAAATACCTTTCGTCATTGCCTATGCCTAAAGTATAGCATAGCCCCATAAGTCATGCAAGAAAATGTTTACGTTTTTAGCCCCAGTGTTTGCTTTGATATCAACCTAGCTCCATATTCCTGTTATACTGCCACTAATAATGCTTGGCAATGAAGATGTTGTGGGAATGCTCATTGCTGGCATATTGGAAACTGTTGGCAGAAGTAGTTGTTGTTTTGTCTGCATATCATACATAATGGTTTTGGCAACGATTTGCTTATGCTCCACCAACCACTGGTTGTATTCCTTCTGTTCCAACCAATGCTTTAGTTTCTTTTCCTCCTTTGCCTTTTGGGCAGCTATAATCTTTGCCTTACGTTCTGGTGTCTCCGTACAACCGCCGATATAATAGACGGTTCCATCTTCATGTATCGCCACACCACAAGGCTCATAAGTCAGCCCCATTGCCGAACTTTCCGCCTGCCACTTGGGAATATTATCAAAATAATATTGAATTTTCTCCTCGTAGTAGTTGGCTTTTTCCCTATTGGTCACCATCTGCTCTAAAATATTTGGCGCCACAACCACATCATTGCCGTTCATGCTGCGTCCCAGCACATCTAAGCTTTCCTGGTCATTCTTAAAATATTTAGCTGTCACGCGAACACCAAATTTCTTTTCCAGATAATTTTTATAAGTTTCCGTGTCTATTTCTTGTGGGCGTTCTATTTCCTGTTGAACTTCGGACAAAGCCTGCTGAAAGGATAAACCTTGCGCCCCATGTGCATAGTTTGGTATTCCTTGCGATAATGGTTCTAGTGCATTCATACCCCAAAGACAATCTGCATACATAGATTGGATGTTCTGAATTCCCATGATACACCTGCTCTTTCATGTCAATAAACATCCATGTTTATCAGTCGGCTCTATTTCCATATAGGTAACTCCTAACTTATATATCGATAATTAGCCTGAAATCTTAACCCTAAAAACGATACGCAAGGTTAACACCTTCCATGATGTCAATTTGTTAATCAATCTTGATTTTTGAAAGCAGTTATGATATCTTTCAATAAAACATCGTATTTCTACAGAAAGGACGCTGACAAGAAATGAGAAACTGGAATAATTATAAAGACCATGTAAAAGCCACTGACCATGCAGCGAAAAAAGACATCGAACGCATTGAAAAACTGACTGCCATTGTATCTTCACTAATTGCAGATAGAAATGTCAGTGTAACTTAGTTGACGAATAGACCTTCATAGAAATGTGGCTGACGTTATAAATACGTCAGCCACATTTCTATTAGGAATACTACTTCTCCAGCGCCAAAAAGTCGTGTCCTTCTTCACCGAACAGCCCTTTTCTGAACATGGGGATAATGGTCAGCCAGCCTAGCAACAGGAATACACCGATTACCGGCATTAACATGAGTATGCGGCCTGTTTGCATTCGTGCTGGAGTAAGCGCCATAATACATAAAACAGCAACAGATGTTTTATCTGATAGAGTGTTGTATTATCTATTCCAGGCACTCCTATATGGCCGGCCACATTCATCAAGATACCTATTCCGAACCAAGCGGCCATATACTTTAGGAAATCCTTGTATCTTAAAAATATTTTCAGATGTTTCCGATTAGCAAAGATGGTAATAACGGCGCCAAACAACATAGACATAAATCCGAAATAAGCTATCAGCGGCGCCATTAAGGCAACACTGCTGGCAGCACAAAGCCAAAGGCGGATAATAAAATGAAGGGCTCTGCTTTTCCAGGCTGTTTGCAGGAGGATGATATTGATAACTATCCATAAAGCTATCTTGACTGCCTGTATAAGTTTAACAGCACCAGCATCCAATAAGCTGATTGCTAAATAGGCACAAATATTTGCAATTACGGACAGTTTTATCAGCCAGATATATTTTTCATAGCGTTCTTCTTCTGTGGGAAATCTTTTCTCAAAACTTAATGTCATCATACTTCCTGCCTTTCACAAAATTCTCTTAGGAAGTATAGCACGCCTGCATTAGATTCCCCTTAAAACTGACATGTCAAATGTCAAAAAAAAGGCCATCGCACTGTGCAAATGCGATGGCCTTTCTATCATGCAATTTTAGAGCTGCGGGCCGGCGGCAACGAGAGCCTTGCCTGCTTCATTGTTCTTCGTGTATTTATCGAAGTTCTTGATGAAACGCTGAGCGAGGTCTTTAGCCTTTTCTTCCCAGTCAGCCGGATTCTTGTAAGTATCCTTCGGGTCGAGAATGTTCGTGTCAACGCCCTCGAGTTCCGTCGGAACTTCCAGATTGAAGAACGGAATCTTCTTCGTCGGAGCTTTCTTGATAGCGCCGCTATGGATAGCATCGATGATGCCGCGGGTATCTTTGATGGAGATACGCTTGCCGGAACCATTCCAGCCAGTGTTCACGAGGTATGCCTTCGTGCCGTTAGCCTCCATCTTCTTAACAAGTTCTTCTGCGTACTTGGTCGGATGCAGTTCGAGGAATGCCTGACCAAAGCAAGCGGAGAAGGTCGGCGTCGGTTCGGTGATACCGCGTTCCGTACCAGCCAGTTTAGCCGTGAAACCGGAGAGGAAGTAGTACTTCGTCTGTTCCGGAGTCAGGATGGAAACCGGCGGCAGTACGCCGAAAGCATCAGCGGACAGGAAGATAACACTCTTAGCTGCCGGAGCTGCACTCTTGTCGTTAACAAAGCCCTTAACGGTGCCTTTGATGTGGTCGATAGGATAGGATACACGGGTGTTTTCCGTGATGGTCTTATCGGCAAAGTCGAT
>NZ_CAJODG010000100.1:0-2347 GCF_905233635.1 Selenomonas sp. AE3005
ATATACCGAGAGAAATATTGCTACTGACAATCCTACATATAAGGAGCTTAAGGAGTGGCATGAAAAGAGTGGCTTGCCAGATTATGTAGACTTTAAGGAAATTGTGGAGCCGCTTCGTTTGTTGTTCAAGGACGAGGTAAGAAAGGCAGGCCGTGAGCTGGAGATTCCGGAATATCTGGTAAATCGTCAGCCGTTCCCAGGTCCTGGCCTCGGTATTCGTATTATTGGCGAGGTAACTGCTGAGAAGGTAAAAATCGTTCAAGATGCTGATGCAATTTATCGTGAGGAAATTGCCAAGGCCGGGGTGGACAAGAACCTGGGTCAGTACTTTGCAGCACTCACCAATATGCGCTCTGTAGGTGTAATGGGTGACTTCAGAACCTACGATTATGCTATTGCCCTTAGAGCTGTAATGACCAGCGACTTTATGACCGCCGAAAGTGCCCAGATTCCATGGGAGGTGCTTCATAAGGTAACAAATAGAATAGTGAACGAAGTAAAGGGTGTAAACCGTGTAATGTACGATTGCACCAGCAAACCACCTGCTACTATTGAGTTTGAATAAATGATTAAAGGGAGTCTGTATGATGGCAGGCTCCCTTTTTATGTGCGCCCAGCATGGGCGCACTCTAATGGGTGAAAGTCCCTAACCAGCCCTAATAGCGGGAATGGTATAGCTGAACACCAAGGGTGTCCATCGTGAGGTGGAATCTGAAGGAAGGTGTAGGCAAATCTCCGGTCTGACGAACAGAAATCACATGAGGTTATGTGCTGGGATAAGGTTGCATAACAAACTGAAGTCCAATAGCTATTCGGAACAACACATAATGCATGTGGCAGATACACGGGGAGAAAGAGTGCGTTCTTACCTGGGGAGGTCTCACGGACATGACAGTTTGATGTATTTCATAGTCATGGTTGAAACAAGATTTATCGTGAGAAGTCAGCCGAGGCCATAGTACCAAGCTGGTTGCAAACAGCGGGGGAAGGGCCGAACTTTAGGAGAAGTCAGTAAATGAATGTAACCAAACATGTATTAAAGGGCAGACAACTTCATAATGAGGGCTGTTTGGGGATGGTACCTGCGGAACAGGGAGAGTATCCAAAAGCGTCCAACCATGAGAGGATTACTGAAAACAACGACTTCATCATGGATATGCAGACGGGCGGATTGCTTGAGAGGATTTTAGACAGGGATAACATGAACAATGCGTATCTCAGGGTGAAATCCAATAAGGGAGTCGGCGGAGTCGATAAGATGAGCGTAGATGAACTTCTGCCATATCTTAAAGAAAACAAGGACAAACTTCTTAAGCAGTTACGGCTGGGAAAATACAAGCCCCAACCAGTCCGCAGGGTAGAAATACCAAAGGAAGAAAAGGGTAGAGTCCGTAAGTTGGGAATACCGACAGTGGTAGACAGGGTAATTCAGCAGGCTATTATGCAGGTGCTGACCCCTATTTATGAACCTCAGTTTTCCGATAACAGCTACGGATTTAGACCAAACCGCGGTGCTCATGATGCCCTAAGAAAATGCCAGGAGTATGCTGATGAAGGCTGCTGTTATGTTGTGGACATGGATTTGGAGAAATTCTTTGATACCGTGTGCCAGAGCAAACTAATGGAAGTTCTTTCCAAAAGCATAAACGATGGCAGGGTTATGTCACTGATAAACAAATACCTCAAT
The DNA here is from genome assembly GCF_905233635.1 of Selenomonas sp. AE3005. Classification (GTDB taxonomy): domain Bacteria; phylum Bacillota; class Negativicutes; order Selenomonadales; family Selenomonadaceae; genus Selenomonas_A. The sequence continues at coordinate 1,688 of NZ_CAJODG010000100.1, forward strand.
GCTGGAATAGTTCAACATGGAGTATTTGAAAGAAGTGAAAAGGGAGTGCCACAGGGCGGTCCGCTCAGTCCATTACTGAGTAATGTAATGCTCAACGAGCTTGATAAGGAGCTGGAGAAGCGTGGTCATAGATTCGTGCGCTACGCCGACGACTGCATGATACTGTGTAAGAGCAGGAAAAGTGCGGAACGTACCATGTTAAGCATAACCAAGTTTATTGAAGGAAAATTGTTTCTTAAGGTGAACAAGGAGAAAACTGTTGTAGCCCGTATAAACAAGGTGAAATTCCTTGGATATGGATTTTACATTTACAAAGGGAAATGTCGTCTAAAACTTCATTCTAAATCCAAAGTGAAAATGAAAAGCAAAATACGGGAAATTTTAAACCGTAACAAAGGGATTAGTAATGAAGCCCGCCGAAGGAACTATATGCAATTCATAAAAGGCTGGCTCCAATATTTTAAGCTGGCTGATATGAAGGACATACTTAGAGACACTGACGGCTGGATTAGGCGGAGGATTAGAGCTGTGTACTGGAAGCAATGGAAGAAGATTAAAACAAGATACCGCATGATACGCAGGTATAACATTCCAGAGTGGAAAGTGCATGAGTTGGCAAATTGTCGCAAGGGCCCATGGCGAGCGGCACTAATGCTGAAC
>NZ_CAJODG010000100.1:2420-4724 GCF_905233635.1 Selenomonas sp. AE3005
AGATACCGCATGATACGCAGGTATAACATTCCAGAGTGGAAAGTGCATGAGTTGGCAAATTGTCGCAAGGGCCCATGGCGAGCGGCACTAATGCTGAACCAAATACTTTCGGAGAAAGAAATAGCCAGCCAAGGGTATATACCCATGACCAGCTATTATCTGCATATTTGTGAAAACTAGAGAACCGCCGTGTACCGAACGGTATGCACGGTGGTGTGAGAGGTCGGAGGATTTATTTAAATCCTCCTCCTACTCGATGGGTATATAATCTCTATGTAAAATGTTTATTTTTGTGATATCAATAGTGCTGTTTTTGCAAATAAAATCAGATTAATAAAGATTTTTGGATATTTTTACAGAATAACGTAAGGTCAGAAAGTAAATTGTGGTAGTAAAAAGGTTATTGTGTGATTAATGGCCTGATAAAGACATTTGCAAATAAAGGAGAATAGTTATGAAATCTTTATTTGAACTGTGTAAGCCAAGAGATGATGTATTTAGAGATGATACCAGGGATGATGCGTTGGATTTGGCCAATCTTACTGATGGCAGTATTGATGTAAATACTTTTTTTGAGGAAAACTACATTACAGATGGTATGCGAAACTTAATTGATCTGGCCTTTCAGCGCTTTACCGGAAAGGGGGCCGGAGGACTTATTAGGCTAAAGCAATCAATGGGTGGTGGTAAAATACATAATATGATTACACTAGCTTTATTGGCACAGCATCCGGAACTTCGCAGCAATGTGCCGGCTGATATTATACATGGTTTTAACAAGCCAGTTTGAGTTGTAAGCTATGCTGGTCGAAATAATGATATTAAGTATGGCTTATGGGGAGAGATAGCGCAGCAGCTAGGCAAGAAAGAGGCATTTTATGATTATTATGCCCCATTAGCGGCACCTGGACAGAATTCTTGGATTGAATTACTAAAAGGGGAGCCTGTACTTATAGTATTGGACGAGCTGCCACCTTATTTATCATATCTTAGGACTAGGCAGATTGGATCAGGGACTGAGGCAGATATAACAGTCACAGCATTGGCCAATCTTTTTAATGCTGTCAATAAGGGTGGCGAACTAAGCAATGTATGCATTGTTGTATCTGACTTAAATGCTACCTATGAGACTGGTAGCGGGTTACTGGAAGCAGCAATGAAAGATTTAGATAATGAGATTTCCCGTACTTCTATGGATATTGAGCTAGTGAAGGCCACTTCTGATGATTTATATATGATTTTGAAGAAGAAGTTGTTTGAGACTTTGCCTGACCAGGCTGATATTACGGAAATTGCCATTGGGTATAAAGAGGCAGTTAATAAGGTCCGCCAGATGAACTATACGGGTATTGAGGCAAATAGCATTTATACTGGAATTCACCAATCCCGGAGGAATGTTTGATGGTTCGGAGGTTCAGTTGCTGGATATAAGGCACGTACCGTCAAAACTACGCAATCCGATTCTTGCGGATGTTTTTGGAAGAATGCGGCTTATGGAGCGAAGAGGAAGTGGATTTAAGAAAATCCTTGATGCCTATGAAGCGGAGGAACGATATAAGGAAGAGCTAAAGCCAGTATTTTACACGGATGGATATAATTTCTTCCTAACATTGTGGAATCTCAACTATGCTTATGATAAAGCGCAAAATAAAGCGCAAAATAAAGCGCAGAAAAGCATGATGTCGGATCGAGAGCATCTATTGTTGCTTCTTAAGGAAAATCCTTCATTAACGCAAACAGAACTGTCAGAGATGATGAATAAATCCAGAAGAGCGGTACAAATGCTAATGAAGGAATTGCTGGACGAAGGAGTGATTGAAAGAATCGGATCAAAGAAGACAGGCTCGTGGCTTGTCAAATAGTGGAGATGTGAAATATACATGCAAATTAAAATAGGTGAATTTGATTGCACAGAATGTTGGGATGGAGTTTTTTATAAAAAACTTTCAAATTACCCTGCCATTTCAGAATGGGAAATCCAAAACGTATTGGATTTTGAGCACTATGGAATAATTAACGGAGTCCAAAGAATGCTGTATTTATGCGGCTTCCAAGAATTAAAAAAGCGATTTGATAACAAAATGATAACACTTGATAACTAAGCATTATTTATTAGTAACGCAAATGGTTAGCAGGTGAGGTTTCAGTAAAGACTAAAAAAGGTCTCAAGAAGGCATACCCAATGTGCATATCATACTGAGGATGGAAGGTTTGTGGTTGTTGCAAAGAGAATTAGATAACCGGGAAAAATCTCCCAATTAATTTGATATTTCTCCCAAAATGATGTAAAATTTGGGAGAAATA
>NZ_CAJODG010000101.1 GCF_905233635.1 Selenomonas sp. AE3005
GGTAAATACCGCCACAGGATAAGTTCCCCACCAACATGGCCCTGCCACAACAATATTGTCATATTCAGCCACCGAGTCCAGCAACTTCACCAATTCCGGGCGGTCATTGTTACGCAGTTCCTCTTTGGCCTCAATCGTACACTGCGTATAGTCAATCGCATAAGACTTTTTGGTTTCCACTTCAAACAAATCAGCCCCTACTGCCTTTTGGATAAACTCTGCCACAATTTCCGTATTGCCCTTGGGCAAATCCACAATATTGCCGTTTACATAATTCTGCCCCTTGCGGGAATAATAAATTACCAATGTCTTTGCCATTTTCATTGCTCCTCTCAAAAACTTAGTCTAACTTCTTAACGACCTTTGCCGGTACGCCGACAGCCATACAATTATCGGGAACATCTTTGGTAACTACTGCCCCAGTGCCAATAATCGCATTTTCACCGATGGTTACCCCCGGCAAAATGCTTACTCTGGCACCAATCCAGGCATTTTTCTTGATATGGATTTCCTTGGTCATGACCGTGCGGATGTTTTTCGGTTCATGATTGACGGTAAACAGCCCTACTTCCGGCCCTAGCATAACCCCATCTTCAATCGTAATGGTGCCCAGAGACATCATGGTCAGATTATGATTGGCAAAGACATTTTGGCCCACAAACACCCGATTGCCGCAATCAATCTGAAAAGGCGGCGTAAAATAGGAATCGGTAAATTCAGTATTCGACAGAAGTTCCTTTTCCTGTTTCAAGATGCTTTCTTTGTCGTTTACATCCGTAGCATTGATTTTCTGACACAGACTGGCACAACGGTTGAGTTCACTATGCACCTGCTCCACATAATCTTCCTAACGGATATCATAAGCTGCGCCCTTGCGCATTTCTTCAAATACATTTATACGCATAAACTTTACCTCCATATAAAGGACGGTACGTATGACCAATCACCAGTACCGTCTGTATAATAGCTTATTGCCTCACGCGGCTTTTGATAACCAAGCCTTTCGCGGCTATAAGTTATTCACGATGAAATACTGCGCTTGTTTGACTGACACTTAATTATCAAGGCCCTTTTCCTTTAACCATTTTAAAGCCAGTTCCATAATCTCACGATTATTCTTTTCCTGCATAAGAAAATGCGAATTTCCCTTGATACCGATATCCGGCAGATGTACCAAAGCCGCATCACCACCGTGACGATTTATAGCCGCGACAAACTGTTGTGCCATCGCATACTCAGTTCCCCACTTATCCTCGCCAACATTTTCCGAACCAATTTTTATGTAATCGCCATAATACAACACAATGGGAATTCTGGTGAGTTTTAGAAAATCCTCCATAGGAACCCCTATTGCCGAAGCAGAAAGGGCCTTAAAACGCGCATCCGTTATTTTCGGCATCTCGTTTTCCGGGAACACAAAAGGCGTTCCTCCCGGTTCATAGGCAATAATAGCCTTTACCTTATCTGTACGGATGGCTGTACGCCAGCCAATTGTTCCGCCCATAGAATGAGAAACCAACACCGCCCCATCCTTCTGGCGATTAAAAAGTTTAGCCAGTACATCAGCATTGAGGTCGTTGTCCAAAGGGCCAGAACCAATCGTCCAGCTCTGCTGGAAAGCCTGATAATTTTCTTCGCCTTCCGGGAACTGGGCATTAGGAACCGGGTTGCCTTTCTCATCATAATGGCCAATACGCGAAAGCACATATAGTGTTTTATCTCCATACATGGGATTACTTGCCCAAGGTGTGTCCGGCGTTACTGCCTCCGTGGAAAGATTGGCTTCGCCACTACGGGGCTGGTCTACCAGATATACGGAATAACCGGCTCGCAAAAACATCGTATTGAACCCTTCCCGTCCATCCGGGCCGGATTCCCATGTACGTTTTGACTGAGCACCGCCATGCTGAAAAATCAACGGCAGTTTTTTGGCTTTGACAGGCTTTTGATACTCCACATAAGCAAAATCGCCATAAGCCCTCTGCCCATCTTCTGCAACAAAATTCTCCTGCGTGAATTTTCCTGCATGCTGTTTATAACTGCCGCCCACCGTAAATGAACCTTGCTCCTCGATGGTAATTGGCGTAGCAGATACAAAACCAATATTAAGTGACAACAGCACACTTGCCGTAAGAATGCTGTGATATATCTTTTGTTTCAAGTGCATTTTCGCTCCCTCCAACCTGCTATAACGCCGTTGTTCCAGTTTTGCCATAGGCAAAACTTCCTCTTGGCGTTTCAACGAGGCGGGAGATATGCTCGCCGCCTGTTTTGGTATTCGTGCCCTTTTCTTGCCTCGTTATAATACGCCCATATTTCTAAGTTCATTCAGCCATGTCTTTACCTGCGGGCGAACACTCTCTGTTTCCTGCTGAACGCGTTTACCGGACAAACCCAGCCCCGGCAATTTTACCTGCGCACCCTTGGCGTAACGCGGAATAACTCTATCCTCTAAACCTGTCATAACATCGCCTGCCGAAGTACAGAAGGGGATGACTGTCTTGCCCTGCCAATCGTAGCTTTCCAAAAAGGTATAAACCGGCATGGGTAAATCACTCCACCAAATGGGATAACCAAGAAATACAATGTCATAATCTTGAAAATTCGGTATTTTTGTAGCTAACTGCGGCCGCGCA
>NZ_CAJODG010000102.1 GCF_905233635.1 Selenomonas sp. AE3005
CGCCCGCCACTGCTTTTTCGTGGGCCTTGGCTGTTGCCTGCACTATTTCTTCATAGCCGGTCAAGGCGGCAAAGGGGGCGAATTGGGCGGCGCGTTTGTGCATGGCCATACGTATGTGTCTCTGCGGTTCGGGGCGTGGCAGGTTGATTATGCATTGGTAGTCCTTGATATCTCTATCTATTATCATGCCTTGTGTCCTCCTATCTCGCTGTTCCTGATAATTGTCCTAGCCTCTTCTTTGAGGTTGGCGGCCTTTAGGATAGCGTTTTTGCCAAAGCGGTGCTTTATGGCAATCATGGTATGCTGCAGGGATTTTTCCCGTTTTTCGGCACGTTGTTCCTTTAGCTCCTGGCGGGCGCGTTCTTCCCAGTTGTCAAACAGGCTGTATTCCACCAGCGCTGCTTTTTGACGTGTCAAGCTGTCCTCAGTCAGCAGCCGTCCCATGGTGATACTTATCCGGCGGACGTAAAGCGCCGGATTGGCAATGCGTTCATAAAGGGCCAGCGTTTCTTTAAGCAGGCGTTTGGTGGACGATGTGTATTGGGGCAGGCTCGTTGTCCCGTGGGCGGATTTTGGCACCTTGCGCCCGTAGTGGTCGATATGCACTTCCCCTGTGTAATACGGGGAAATATTGCAGATATCATAGCCGACGTCCAGCACCACCTGATTGGTCACCAAGCCTTTTTCCACGAGGTCAAGAATCAGCTGGTCAGCCATTTCCCAGACGATTAGCCGTGCCTGTTCGTAATTATATGGCACATGCAGCACCTGACCGCTCGACAGACTGGTACTTGCCGGGCGGTATTTTTTTACGGCCTCCATGGTGCAGGGTTCATAGCCCCAGGCATGGTCAATCAGAAGTTCTGCCGCCACGCCAAAGGCTTTGTACAGGGAGTTTTCCCCGTCAACAGTCAGTGACCACCTGGCAATGTCGCCCATGGAGTAAAGCCCCATCCGGGAAAGCCGGCCGGCATAGCCTTTGCCCACGCGCCAAAAATCGGTGATGGGCGTATGCGCCCACATTTTTTCGCGGTAGCTCTGCTCGTCAAGTTCCGCAATCCGCACACCGTCCTTGTCGGGGGCCATGTGCTTGGCGGTGATATCCATGGCCACCTTGGCCAGGTACATATTCGTGCCAATACCGACGGTGGCCGTAATGCCGGTTTCTGCCAGCACGGCCCGCACCATCTGCAAAGCCAGTTCGTGGGCGGTCAGGCGGCAGGTTTTCAGGTACGGCGAGACATGGATAAACACCTCATCAATGGAATACGGGTGAACGTCCATAGGTGAAACAAAGCGCAGGTACACGCCATTAAACCTCTTTGCAACAAAGCGTCCCGGTGTCGGATGACGACGTGGACAGCAGCGCTGTCCACCCAAGGAATCGGACACCCGTACCAGTGACGGGCTATGCCCAGGGGCGGTCTGTGCGGCGGAGTGACCGAGTGCCGGAAGGAGACGGCTGGACGCGGTGGCACGTCGCACAATGCCAGGCGGAGGGAGAAACGAGGAAACGCAGCCGCACTGTCCGCCCCTGCCCTGCTTTTTAGGCTCGCATGATGAGTCAAAGGGTGGGGGCGGTGTCCCTGGCGACGTGGACGCTGACAGTTCAAAGCAGTCGCAGGTCGCTCTGGTCGTCAGCGTCCACCAAAGCCGGAACGCCGCTGGGCGGGCAAAAAGGCGGCTGACTTTTGACTTGTCAGCCGCCCACTTGGCATCTTTTTATGCAGCTCTGCGATAATCAATAACCGAAACATCCTGTAAAAATGATTTTGCTTTTTGCACAATCATTTCCAGCTTTGCAGATACATCGTCCGAAAAAATAATCTCTCCACACACCTGGCACTCGTAGCAGGGGACATTGCGGATAACAATCACACAATCTTTCACGTCAACAGTAAAGGTTGTCGTTGTCTCAATTCGATTATCCTCAAAACATGCTGTTTTGCCATCCTTTTCAAAATGCTCATCGTCAGGACGATAAGCAGAGATGATTATCATTTTTTTGGTATTGTACCCCAAGATAAATCTATATTTCTAGTTTAATTTTACATCACTTGTAAGTATTATTCAAACTGAAAGACTTGCCTAGCCGGTGCTGACGGGGAGGTGGTCGCAGGCCGCTGTAAATTCAACGTTGCCTTAAATATGGAACAGTGCGGTCAGTCCGCCGGTTATGCCGCGTTTTTTGCCGGCAAAATCAGGCAGTTATAACGCCGTTGTTCCAGTTTTGCCATAGGCAAAACTTCCTCTTGGCGTTTCCCTAAAGGACTAGCTTCGCTTCGCAACGAGGCGGGAGATATGCTCCCACCTGCTGAGGTGGGGGACATTTTCTTGCCTCGTTATATTTGGTTCTCTGAAAGCCAAATATCGGTCAGCATGTATTTTCCGGGTGCTGATGATGGCCATGATGAAAAAAGCTGTAAAGGCACGGCTGTTGAAATACAGTCCTGCATCTGACCTTGAACTTCCTCCTAAGCCGCCGAAAAAGAAGTTTCAAATGCCCAGCCCTGACGACTGGAAAAAACTTATCGAATACAGTAAATCTCCATTTATTTTTGGCGCTGGTTTATCCTCACTGAATATGTCACAGGTGCCAGACTGGGGGAACTGCTTGCTTTAAAGTGGGAAGACATTGATATAAGCAGGGATAGGACGGGGCAGATTACCGACGGCACGCTGCATATTCAGCATGCACTGTACAGCGGTATGAAAAAAGATGGCGACAAGAATTTGCCACTTTTTATTGGCGGCACTAAGAATTCCAGCCACTTTGACCTCAAAGACATTTAGGCGCAGCTGGGCCATGCCAGTATAAAAATCACCATGGATATTTATACCCACCTTGATGAAGAATCCCAGCAAACCAAAGTTGGGCAATGGCTGGAAAAAGATATTTCCGAACTGCTAAACACATCAAATGAACTGCCGTTGCAAAATAAATCATAATCCTGTGGCACTACATTGGCACTACTTTTACAAACAAACACACGGCAAGGCTCTGCGAAAATACTCGTAGAGCCTTGCCGTGCAAGGTGGTATGAAATTTAAGACATGGTTGAATAGGTAATGTTAAATTTGCCCAATCATTTTATGTGTCTGGGGGATTACCCTTACATCCTTTAGTTTTGTCAGGGCATAGTTCTGGCAGATGAGAATTTTTTCCGGGCTGGCAGCCTTGCAGCCGCCGTAGGGTGTCACCGGCTGAATGATGAACAGTGTTTCCGGTGCAGTTTCCGCCACAAGGTCAATGGCCTGCCGGAATTCTTCTTCCGTGGTTTCCTCTGCCACTACCAGCTTGATATACAAATCCTTGGTCTTGGCAATTTCGATAAATTTGCGGTGCTCCTTCCATTGCGGACGGCTGATAATGCTGGGCAGCTTAATGTCCATGCTGATAATATCCGCGACATCCATAATGCTTGCCAGCTCCTTATACAAAGTGCCGTTGGTTTCCAAAAAGACAGGCACATGAACAGCCTCGGCCACTTCGCGGATAAATTCTGCATGCAAAAGCGGCTCGCCTCCGGTAAAGCTCACCGCCTGATGAGGAACTTCCTGACAAAGCCTGTTTATCTCCATCGCCACCTGCTCTGCCGAGCGCGGATTGGGGAGCGTTGCAAACTCCCGGCTGCCGGCGTAAGTTTCCACCTCGCAGGACTTATGGCTGCCCGGCGTATTTTCCGTATCACAGAAGCTGCAGTCCAGATTGCAGCCTTCAAAGCGCACAAAAACCTGACGGCAGCCCACATATTTGCCCTCTCCCTGAATGGAAGAAAAGATTTCAATAAGATTCTTCTTCATAACTCAATAACTCAGTCCTTCGTGTAAGTGACGCTGGATTTCGGTGATTCAAAGACCGTTATCGCCGCCAAAACGCTGTCGCGCTTAAAAATCTCATTACCGGCCAATTCTTCAAAGATAATCCGGGCAAGATTTTCCGCCGTGGGATTTACGCCATCCTTAAAGGGAGCCAGTTCATTGAGATAACGATGGTCAAAGCGTTCCAAAGTATCCTTCAAGGTCTGCTTAATATCCTTGAAATCCACCAGCATGCCCAGTTCATCCAGTTCGCGGCCTTTGACAACCGCTTCCACCACCCAGTTATGCCCATGCAGGCGGGCACATTTACCGGGATAACCATTGATATGATGGGCCGCTTCAAACGCGCCCTCTACTTTTAACGTATACATTATCGAAAAACTCCTTACCTATATAAAATATACATGATTATAACACCTTCAAGCAGTCCTTTCAACACAAGCAAAGCTATACACCCTGCCACGGCGCCCTGACAGCGGGCAATGACCTTATCTGCTTATCCTGCAATTCATAAGCTATGCCGTTATCTGCCAGCTCCTGCAAAAAGGCCTTTAGATAAACAGGGCTGGAAAACTTCTGCATGAAATCCAGGGTGAATTTACCATTTACCGCCGAAATTTGCAGGGTGATGTCCATAATGGTGGCATTCCAGGCATGGAACTCT
>NZ_CAJODG010000103.1 GCF_905233635.1 Selenomonas sp. AE3005
CTGAATATCGGCAGCCGAACCTTGCAGTTCGTACCCACGCCTATGCTGCACTGGCCGGACAGCATGGTTACCTACTGCCCGGAGGAAAAAATCCTGTTCTCCAATGATGCCTTTGGTGAGCACTTGGCATCCAGCAGCCGTTATGATGATGAAGTCGATTATGGAACGCTGCTGTTTGAGTGCCAGAAGTATTATGCCAATATACTGATGCTCTATGGCCGGCAGGCACAAACCGCCCTTAAGGCGCTGAGCGGCCTGGAGATTAACCTGATTGCCACCGGCCACGGTGTCATCTGGCGCAAGCATATCAAAGATATCATGGGCTGCTACGAAAAGTGGTCAGCCGGTGAGACTGAGGAACGGGCTGTTGTGGTCTTTGACAGCATGTGGCATTCCACGGAAAAAATGGCCAGAGCCGTGGCGGAGGGCTTTGCGCAACGGGGCATAGCTGTAGGTTTCTACGACATTAAGGAAAATCACATGTCAGATATTGTCACTGACCTGATGACGGCTAAATATCTGGCCGTGGGTTCACCGACCATCAACAACCAGATGATGCCGACAATTGCGGCGTTCCTGTGTTATCTGAAGGGCCTGGCACCCAAGGGGAAAAAGGCCTTTGCTTTCGGTTCCTACGGCTGGGGCGGCCAGAGTATCGGCCAGGTGGAAGAAGAATTAAAGGCCTGCGGCTGTGAAATCGTCCTCGACAAAATCCGCGTGGCCAACGTGCCCAGTGACGAGGATTTAGCGGCGATAGCTGCCAGTATGAATTTTTAATGAAAATATAATTTCTTTTAAATTGTTTTCAAAGGTTGACTATGTATACTATATGCATAGTCAACCTTTATTATGTTTAGGGATAATTTTACAAGCGATGGGAGCGATAGGATATGACAAGCAAGAAATGGCAAAAGCTGACAGGCGGTGTACTGGCCGGACTTATGACTTTTAGTATTATGGGAACGACTTTGGCAGTGCCGGCTTATGCTGCCAGCTATGAGTCCTCTTGGAGTGAACGTGAACATCGTGAGGACGTGCAAAAGGAAATGCGCCGCCATAAGGAAAAGCAGGACAAGCTCGCGGAGGAGCGCCGCAAGGAAGATGCGCGTCATGATGAAAAGGTACGGGAACTGAAATACGAAAAGGAAAAACACGAGCGCGAGCAGTATGAAAAAGAGCGCCGGGAAGATTATGAGCGTGAACACCGTAAAACGGCCTACGAACGTTATCGTGAGGCCCGGGAACGGCAGGATGCCCGTGAACGCCGGGAAAAAGAACTTGAAGAACAGCGCAAGCATGATGAACAGGTACAGCAGAATCAAAAGATTGCCGCCGGGGTTATCGGTGCCGTAATTGGTGCGGTAATTGCGAAAAATACCTGATAAAAAACTCCCACGGCATTATGTCGGGGGAGTTTTTTGTAAATGGCAATTTGTGGTTGTCGTTGTCAATACGTTCTTAATCCTATCCGTTACAGCTCAGTGGGCGGAGGTGGGAATACTTTTTCTCCGCTGCACTGAATGACCCACTAGGGAAATAGTGCCTTATAGTTACCTTGCGCCGGGCAGGCCAACGGCGCGTCTTTCACCTCAGCTTTCAGTTAATGCTGTTTGTGGGCCAGCCCTCACTTTGTTCGGGCAGTCGTTCCGCTGCGAAAAAGCATCCCCACCTCCACCTGAGCAAATATTTGTGTCAATCCGTTGGGCTGCGGCGGTAAGCAAACAATTACATCGATGTGCTTGTTACGAGAAGGGACGAGTTCGTGCTTGTTGCCTAATTCGTATCGTGGGGCGAACGGGGAGTGGTTTTTATGTCTAGAGCGACTGCCTGAGCGCCAGCGAAGGCCGGCACGCCGTAGGAATCGGCTAAGTAAGTACGCTGAAAGGAGCGCCGTTGGCCTGCCCGGCGCAGGTAACTGGATAGCTGAAATTATCAGGGCGGGTCGTTTAGCGGAAACAGAAAAATTACTCCCCGTGAACCCCGTGCATCGTATGAACGGGATAAATTTAGCTAGAACTAACCACAAACTGCAAGTTAATTTACTTTTTCAAAATCTGAGGCCGGGTGTTTGCAGAGGGGGCAGATAAAGTCAGCCGGCAGTTCATCTCCTTCATATTCATAGCCGCAGATGGT